>NZ_NGFP01000307.1 GCF_002149035.1 Streptosporangium minutum | reverse complement strand
GCCGTGGGCCGGGGAGTTAGGACGGGCCGGTCGAGTGCGGGCCGAGGCGGGTGCGCCGGTCCGTGGGGTGTGAGCCGGGAGCGCGACGGGGTCGCCCGCTCGGCCTCGCGCATCAGGTCGCGCAGCTCGTCGGCGGTGCGCGCCTGCACGATCAGCGGCCCGGACGCGGACCAGGCGGCGACGGCGTAGAAGCGCCGCGCCCCCAGGCCGTACCAGACGGCCCACAAGGGCTCGCTCTGGTCCAGTCGCTCGGCGGAGGCCTGCTCGGCCAGGTCCCAGCCCTGGGGATCGACCTGTGCGGCGGGGGTGCCCCGCCGGTGCCGCCCGCGCGGCCGGGCCTCGGCGCCGCGCGGGTTCACGCCGTCCCCTTCCGGTACGGCTCGCGCTTCCGGTACGGCTCGCGCCCGTTCCGGTGAGGCGCGCTGCCGTTCCGGTACGGCTCGTGTCCTCCGGACGGGGTCCGCGTGCCCGGCGGCCGTCCACGCCGGTACGGCGCGGCGGTCGCTGCCATGGGCTGCTCCTGCCGCCGGTGCCGCCCGGGGGAGGCCGCCGGGTGCTCGGGCCGGGGGAGCGCTCGCAGCGGCGTCGTCGCCGGTGGCCGGCCGCCCAGTCCGAGGCGCCGCCGTACGGTCATCCGGGCGTGGACCTGCGCGGAGGTGGGCTGCTGCCAGTCGTGGTGGGCCCGGTGCGGCAGGCTCGCGGCCTCATGGGCGTACGGCGGGTGCCCGCACCAGCGGCAGCCGAGCGGCATCGGCGGCTGGTCAGCGGACCAACGGACCCGGATCGGCCGGGGGTCTCCGCTAGGGTTCTGCATCGGATCGGACCTCCAGTGTCCGGTCAAGGGGCTCGTCCCGGCGTTCCCTGCCGTGGCGGGCCCCGCTCTCGTTTCCGGCGTCTCCGGATCGAGCCCCTGGATCGGGGACGGCGCGGCCCGGTGTGCCCGGCCGTCGGGTGAAGCGCCTCCCCGCTCGTCCCCGGAGGACTTGCCGAGCGGTGACAGGTCTGTATCCGGCGGATGCGTGAAGTGCTGGCCCGGGTCACGCATTTCCGATAGCTCGGCGGTCATTTCTCACCTCTTTATCCGGACATAATTGGCGATTTTGGCGAGAGGGTAGGGAGAGTCTTCTCTATATGCATGAGAGGGCTCTCGCTGCGGCCTTCCCCCATTTCCTGACGCTTCACAGCGTGCCCCTGACCGGCTACGTTGGGTATTGAAACTCCCCGCACATCATCAGGACACTTTGTAGTGGAACTGTGTTTTCTGTGCTGCCGGAGTAGTGTTCCCCCACCGCCGGACGGAGCTGAAATGTCCGTGTTTTCCGAGCCTGACCCCTCGGCGAAGCCCCTGGTCCTCTTGGGCGCAGAACTGCGTAAGCATCGAAAAAGGGCCGATATCTCCATAGAGCGCCTGGCGGAAGTCATCCAGTTCAGCGCGAGCCTGGTCGGCTTCATCGAAAGAGGGCAGCGCACGCCGAGCCGCAACTTCATGCAGCGCTACGACGACGCCCTGGAGGCGGGCGGGGAGCTCGTCCGTCTGTGGGAACACCTCACCCGCGCGGCGAGCCCCCGGTGGTTCCGGGGCTGGCTGGACGTCGAGCAGGAAGCGCACACCCTGCACACCTGGGAACCGCTCGTCGTGCCGGGTCTTCTCCAGACCGAGGAGTACGCGCGAGCGGTCATCCGTGGCGAGCCCGGCATCGCCGAGGAGCAGGTGGAGAAGGCCGTGGCCGCTCGCATGGAACGGCGGGAGATCTTCGCTCGCGCTGCCCCGCCACTGTTCCGCGCGGTGCTGGACGAGGGCGTTCTGCACCGTCCCATCGGTGGCAGAGAAGTCATGCGTCGTCAGCTCGAACGTCTCACGGAGGCGGTAGAGTCCCCGCGAATCAAAATTCAGATCATTCCCTTGGCGCTGGGCGTGACGACGGGAATTCTCGGTGGCTTCGTGATCGCGCAGCTTCCGGGAAATATGGATACGGTGTATATCCAATCCGCAATGCATGGACATGTGTCGAATCGTCCGGAAGACGTCGAAGCTATACACAGCAGATACGACACTCTGCGAGCCGAGGCGCAACCTCAGCACGCGTCCATCGCGTTGATCAGAGAGGCGGAGAAACTGTGGACCTGAGCGACGAGCTGAAGACCGCCGCATGGCGCAAGGCCACCAAGAGCGGGTCCGACCAGGGCAACTGCCTGGAGGTGGCTCCGCTGTCCGGTGGCCGGGTGGGCCTGCGTGACACCGAGGCCCCCGAGCGGGCGCCCTTCGTGGTGAGCGCGAGCGTCTGGGACGCCTTCATCGACGGGGCCAAGAAGGGCGAGTTCGACTTCTGACCCTGTTTCCGGACACGATGGAAGCTCTTGGTCACATGGCCGAGGGCTTCCACTGTCTTACGGGCTAAGCCACCGTGTATTCGACGTCGCCGAAGTCCGCCACCACGCGGAGCCGTCCACCGAGAGCCTCGACGTAGGAGCGCAAGGTCGCCACCTCGACGCGGTCGACCTCCCCGTGCTCGATGGCTGAGACCCTGGGGCCGGAAACCCCCATGGTGGTGGCCACGTCGCGCTGTGTCAGATCCTGCTCACGCCTGATCTCAGCGAGCTTGTGCGCCCTGACCTCTGCGGCAAGCTGCTCCATCGCGGCCGACTTCTCGGCATCCGATTGCACGGGCAGTCCCGCAGCCTGGCGTCGCTCCCGCGCCTGCTGCTTCACCTCGTGCCAGTTGACCGCGCTCATTCGTACTCCCTGCTAGCCAGCTCCGCTACGTGCTCGGCGTACCGCTTTTCCGCCATTGGCACGTTCGTGTCATACCAATGGTCCCAGTTGCCAGCCTTATCGCCCGCGACCAGAAGCACTGCCCGGCGAACCGGGTCGAACGCGAACAGGACGCGGATCTCGCTTCCTTTTGACGAACCAGGTCGCGACTCTTTCAGGTGATGGTTGTCAGCTCCCTTGATGCGATCCACCAGTGGTCGGCCAAGTGTCGGCCCGACCTGCGCCAGCATGTCTATGGCGTTTTCAACCTGCTCGGCGCTGTCCCAGTCGTCCCGGCACAACCGGTCGTACCAGTCGGCGACCTCGGCAACCAGCACGACTTGCCATCCAGCCCCATCCATAGCTTAACCCTGGCATTAAGACGGCAGCAAGGAGCCGCTTTTCTGGTCAGAGGAGCAAGTCGTCTGCTCGCTCCTACCGGTTCGTCCTCTTATGACTGCCTGCCAGAGTTGGACAGCAGGCGGGTGCCGATGGCCGGCCGGTAGTCGGTGATCTCGTCGGCTGAGTGTGCGGGCACGGTCATCGCGTGATCGCTCGGTTCCGGTGAAAATGCCCTTGAGTCTCCAGCGGCTGGAAGGTGGAAGCTCGTCTCGTGAACGACCACACGGAGCTGTTCACCATCGGACAGCTCGCCCGCCGTACCGGAGTGTCGGTGCGCACCGTCCGCTTCTGGTCCGACATGGGGATCGTCGCGCCGACGCGCCGTTCGGCCGGTGGCTACCGGCTCTACGACGTGACGGCGGTGGCCCGCCTGGACCTGGTGCGGACGCTCCGTGAACTGGGCCTGGATCTGGAGGCGGTCCAGCGGGTCCTGAACCGGCAGGACACCGTCGCCGAGATCGCCGGGGCGCACGCCGACGCCCTGGACGCGGAGATCCGCGTCCTCCGACTGCGGCGCGCGGTGCTGCGGTCGGTCGCACGACGAGGAAGCACCACCGAGGAGATGAGACTCATGCACAAAATGGCCAGACTGTCCGCGCAGGAGAGGCAGCGCGTCATCGACGACTTCGTCGACCGGGCCTTCGCCGGCCTCGACCCCGACACACCGGGGGCCCAGATCGCGCAGCGGATGCGCCAGATGCCGGCGGAGCTGCCGGACGATCCCACCGCGGAGCAGGTGGACGCCTGGGTGGAGCTCGCCGAGCTCGTCGGCGACGAGGCGTTCCAGCGGCGGGTGCGCCAGATGGCGGTGGCGGGCGCGGAGCCCGGCGAGCAGCCGCAGCAGTACGACCACGAGTCGATCCTTGAGCACGGCGGCGGCGCGCTGGCCGCGGGGATCGCCCCGGAATCCGCCGAGGGCAGGGCCGTTCTGCACCGGATCATCGATGCGGACACCCCCGCCGAGGAGCGCGTCCGGCTGGCCGATGAGCTGGAGAGGTTCACCGACCGGCGGGTGGAGCGGTACTGGCAGCTGATCGGAGCCGTCAACGGCCGGCCGCCGTTCCCGCCCAGCGCCGCGGCGTTCGAGTGGTTCATCGCGGCGCTCCGCGCGCACCGGTGACCCGGCCCGGGTGAGGACCTCTCCCCGTCAGCCGGGGCGTGGTCATGCCCGGATCGTCCATCAGCACCCCTGGTTGACCAACTCGAGTTGGTCAACCAGGGGTGCTCGCACGCCCGCCGCCGGCCGGGTGAGCGGGCCGTCCGCGTCGCCGGGGCTACGGCGCCGTGCGGGTGAGTACGTCCAGCGGGTCGGCCAGCAGTTCGGAGAAGCCGAGTTCGGCGGCGCCGACCAGGGTGGCGTCGTCCCCCAGCGCCGAGGTGTGCAGCCGTACCCGCTCCCGGGCGACGGGCAGCACGTTGGTGGCTACGCGGGTGCGTACCTGGGCCTCCGCGCCCGGGTACATCTCGCGCAGCATCCCACCGAAGATCACGATGCCGGGGTTGAAGAGGTTGATGAGGTTCGCCACCCCGATGCCGAGCCAGTCGCCGACGTGGCGCAGCGCATCCTGGGCGACGGGATCGCCGCGTTCGGCGTCGTCCACCACGGCCCGTACGGCGTCGCGGCCCGACAGCTCGGCGGGCCGGCGTGCGGCGTCGAGCAGGGCCCGCTCGCCGACCTCCGCCTCCAGACAGCCGTGTGAGCCGCACCCGCAGGGGCGCCCGTTGTATGGGTTCACCACCATGTGCCCCAGCTCGCACCCGTAGCCGCCGTCGCCGTCCAGCAGCTTGCCGCCGACGATGATGCCGCCGCCCACGCCGACGTCCCCGTGCAGGTAGATCAGGTTCTGGAAGCCGACGCCCGCTCCGCGCTGCTGTTCGGCCAGCGCGCCGAGGTGTGCCTCGTTGCCCACGGACACCGGCAGGCCGAGCCCCAGCCGGCGGCCGAGTTCGCTGCCGAACGCCTGATCCACCCAGCCCATGTCGGGCCCGAAGCGCACCATGCCGTCGCCGGGCCGGATCATTCCGCAGTACGAAGCGCCGACGCCGACGCACACGGAGGCGGGAGGCGCCGCCCGGTGCAGCTGGCGGCCGAACCGGGCGAGCACCTCGACCACGCGGTCGAGGTCGGCCCCGGCGCGCGGGCGGACCGCTTCCCTGCGGTCCAGCATGACCCCGCCCAGCGTGACCCGGGCGGCGACCAGCCGATCCACGGCGACATCGAAGGCCAGCACGTACACCCGGTCGGGCTCGGGCCGGACCACCAGCGACGGCCGTCCGGCCCGGCCGGTGTCCGCGGGAAGCTCCTCGCGGACCAGGCCCGCCGCGGTGAGCTCCGCCGTCAGCGCCATGATGGTGCTGCGGTTCAGCCTCATCCGCTCGGCCAGCGCCGCGCGGGAGACCGAGCCGCCCAGGTGCACGTGCCGGAGCAGGGTGCCGACATTGTGCCGGCGGATCTCCTCCTGGGCCAACCTGACCTCCGGAATCGTCTGGTTTCTCGGCATCGTGGTGACTTCATGGGATGGAGCGCGTCCGAACCGGACGATACTCCGGCAGGCGACGACCGGGGTCCCGGCGATGCCGGGTCCGGCCCGGCCACCAGGGACTCCGGATGCGGCGGAGAGGCCGGTCAGCCGCCGAAGGCGGGGTAGCCCGGCAGCGGGGGCGCGTCCCAGGCTCCGGCCACCTTCCGCAGCATCAGTCGCATGGTCTCCGCGAACGCCGGGAACTCCTCCAGCGCGCTCGCCATCTCCCAGCGGTGCCTCATCAGTTGACGCCTCGTCGGCACAGGCCGCCGGGTCCGGTGCAGAGGCCCGTCCTCCACCGTGCGCGGCAGTATCCACACCGTCGTGCTCACCGTCCAGGCGGCGATCGCCCGGCGGACGCCGGCCCGCCACACCGCGTCGTCGGCCAGCGCCGGATACGCCACGGCGACCTCCGTACGGTAGGCCCGCTCGATCTCCTCCGCCTGCCCGGCCGGGAGGTCGAAGACGCACCAGCAGGTGGAGAAGGGCATCCGGCAGTACGCGGCCGTCAGGAAGACCGACTGGTAGCACGCGGACTCGAAGTCGAGCAGCCGCAGGCCGTCCGGGGTGAGCAGGTTGTTGTCGGGGCAGGTGTCGCCCGGGGTGAAAGCCGGGTAGTCGTCCTCACTTACCGCCTCGATCCGGGCCAGATCCCCGGCCAGTCCCGGTGGCGCCGCGATTCCGGATTCGGAGAGCAGCGTGAGCAGGTCGGCCATGGTCTGTTCGAGCCACGGATCCTTCTCCCCGGACGGCGTGCCCCCGCCGTACGCGGTCCACAGCCGCTCCAGGTCGGCGCGCCGGCGCACCGACTCGGCGGCGAGCCGTCCGAGCCCGCGGGCCCAGGCCAGCAAGCCCTCCATGGCGGCCTCCGGGTCCTGCCCGAGGAGCACGTCCGCCAGCGTCGGCGCGTTCCCGAGATCCGTCATCACCAGCAGCGGGACCGAGCCGTCCACGCCCAGCAGTTCCGGACCGGCCAGCCGCAGCGAGAGCCCGGCGGCCTCCGCCGTGAAGCCGCGCAGCGCCTCCGGCTCGGTGCCGTACGCCTTGACGATCACGCTGCCGCCCTCGGCGGTCCGGCAACGCAGAACGGTGCTGCGTAAGCTGCCGCCCAGGTCGGCGGGGTCGGAGAGCTCGACGCCCAGCACCTTGCCCGCGGCGCGCAGGATCGCTTCCACGGACATCTCGTCGGGGCTCGGGTCATCGGCGGGCAACGGGCATCTCCTCGGCGGGGACCGGATCCGGTGGGGCGTCGGCCTCTCATCCCACCGGCCGGAGCGCCGCCTGTCCACTCGTTTCGGGGCGATGACCCATCGGGCCGTCACCGGTCCGGAAGGTCAGCGGCCAGGCGTCGCGGCGCTCTTCGGGGCGACCGCCTGCGCATAGTCCTTCACCGTGATCTCGTCGTGCAGTCGTAGACCCCCGCCGCCGAAGCCGGCGAGGGCGCGGGCGATCGGCGTGGGGACATGGTTGATCAGCCGCACTCCCTGGATCAGGCCCCACAGACCCAGACGGGTGCCGGGGATGAGCCTCTTGGCGGCGCCGACGGCGAAGGTGCGGCTGCGCCGTACGTAGTCGCCGATCTCCCGCTCGTAGGCCGGGAACGCCCGCGTGTGGTCGCCGTGGGCCTCGGCCAGCTCGCCGGCCAGGACGTAGGCGCCCACGACGGCCAGGCTGGTGCTGCCGCCGACCGCGGGGCCGGGGCAGTAGCCGGCGTCGCCGACCAGGCTCACCCGTCCCCGGGACCAGGAGTCCATGCGCAGCTGGGTGATCGAGTCGAAATAGAACGTCGAGGCGCGGTCCAGCTCCTCGCCCAGCAGGCGGGGCACCTCCCAGCCCAGCCCGGCGAACTGCCGGCGCAGCAGTTCCTTCTGCCGGTCGACGTCCCGGTGGTGGTAGTCGAGCTCGGCGGCGGGGCGGAACAGGAAGACCGCGCGGGCGTCGTCCATGTGCGCCCCGCCGTACACCCCCACCATCCTGTTCACGCCGGTGATCCCGTCCATGCGGTCGCGCAGGCCCAGGTAATTCGGTATCGACATGACCGCCAGGTAGGCCCCGATCCAGGTGGAGAAGCGCGACTCCGCCCCGAAGACCAGGCGCCGGACGTTGGAGTGCAGCCCGTCGGCGCCGATCACCAGGTCGAACCTGCGGGCGGGCCCCCGCTCGAAGGTGACGTCGATGCCGCCGGCGTTCTCGTCCATGGCGGCGATGGAGTCGCCGAAGAGGTATTCCACGTCGTGCCGGGTGCCCTCGTGGAGGATCTCACCGAGATCGTCCCGCATGATCTCGACGTGCCGGTCGGACACGACGCGCATCAGCCTGCCGACCTCCAGTTCGTGCGGGTGGGCGCTGTTCTCCGTGCGGAACGAGAGCCACTCGGTCCCGGTCCTCCTGGCCTGGACCGGATTGATCAGGCCCATCCTGTCGATGATGTCCATGGCCGGGCGGAACAGGTCGACCGCGTGCCCGCCCGCCTTGCGCAGCGCCGGGGCCCGCTCGACCACGGTGACGGCGAAGCCGTACCTGTTGAGCCAGTAGGCCAGGACGGGGCCGGCGACGCTGGCGCCGGAGATGAGGATCCGCATGCGCCGTCTCCTTACTTAACGGAAGGTAAGTTATTTACTTAACGATAGGTAAGCATGGTTCGGAGCCGGGCGCAATGACTTACTTAACGATAGGTAAGCGTTACTCTTGGTCCCATGGCGAGGCCTTCGGACACCAAGACGCGCATCCAGGCGGTGGCACGCGAGCTCTTCCTGGAGCAGGGCGTGCAGAACACCAGCCTGAAGCAGATCTCCGATCGGCTCGGCATCACCAAACCGGCCCTCTACTACCACTTCGAGTCGAGGGACGACCTGGTCAGAAGCATCATCCAGCCGCTCATCGACGACCTGGAGACGTTCGTGGCCGGGCGTGAGCCCGGAGACAGGCGGCGGCTGCTCGAAGACTACTTCGACCTCATCTGGCGGCACCGGGAGGTGATCATGCTGGTCCTGCACGCGCCCGCCACGCTGGTCGAGCTCGATCTGATGGACCGGATGTGGGCGTGGCGCAAGCGACTGACCGCGCTCCTGCTCGGCCCCGCCCCTTCCACCGCCGCGCGGATCCACGCGACCGTGGCGCTCGGCGGCATGTCGGACTGCGCGGTGGAACACGCGGCCCTTCCGTTCGGCGAGGTCAGGACCGCCGCCGTGGAGGCCGCGCTGGCCGTCCTCGCCCTCTGAACCGGTGGACGCCCGGACGGGGCGACCGAGTCACGTCTCCCGTTGATCATCTGGAACGGGACGTCTCGGCCGCCCGCTGCCGTGGGCGACGGCTGAGGCCGGTCACTCCCGGCTGGGGAGTCAGTCCTGTGTGCTCCCGTTCCCGACCTTGCGGAGACCGATGGTGATCATCTCGGTGGCGTCCGTCTTGCCGGGGACGCGACCGGTGCTGTCGGGGAAGTTGTTGTCCTGCATGACGAGGATCCGGTTTCCCGGCAGGGGGAGGAGCGCCTCCACGGACTGGAGGGGGAATTTGAAGGGGTTGCCGAGGCCGTAGCCTCCGGCAGGATCGTGCGAGCCGATGAGGGCGGGGTTGCGCAGGTTCAGCAGGTCGGCGACCTCGGTCTTGACGAGGAAACCGTCGGCGTCGACGTGGCGCCGGTCGATGAGGTAGACGCGCTTGAAGGTGGCGGCCGGTCCCTCGTCGTCCTCCCGCTCGATCAGGATGGCCCGGTTGGCGTCGAGGGACTGCATGTCGGCGATGCGGTAGTCCTCGCCGTCCGTCCGGTACTGCCAGGTGCGGCCGGTGTAGCGGTTCGCGCGGGTGTCGAACTCGTGGATGTAGCGCCGGAACCGGTTGTCGTCGCCCGGCAGGCCTCCTTCCGCAGCGGGATAGAGGTAGCGCCCGTCGGGGGAGGAGGCGAGGGCCTCGTAACCGCGGCTGCCCTGCACCGTCGGCGCCTCGCCGGCGGCCAGGTTCGGGCTCTGCGGGGCCTTGAGCGTGGGGTGGGCGACCGGCGCCTGGAGCAGCTTGCCGGTGCGGTCGAAGTGCAGAAGGAACGGGCCGAACTCGTCGCCGATCCACATCGACCCGTCGGGCATCCGGGTCGCCGACTCGACGTCGAAGTCACCGCCGGTGAGCAGCCGGTCCGCGGTGTCGTCGTTGACGATCGGGAAGGGGACCTTGTGGTCCGGGTCGCGCAGCGAGATGAAGCGGCCCACGTCGACGGTCCCGGCGCCGCCGCGTGCCGTCTCCCAGTGCGGCGTGAAGCGGTAGAGCCGCAGCAGGAAGTCGACCGAGTTGTCCTTCGTGCCGAACCCGTTGTCCGGCATGGCCCAGTAGGAGCCGTTGTCGGCGGGAAGCACGGAGGAGATGCCCAGGACAACCTGGCTGGGGTAGGGCGGGGT
>NZ_NGFP01000306.1 GCF_002149035.1 Streptosporangium minutum | reverse complement strand
GCCGGGGCCCGGCGCGAGCACCCGCCGTCACCGGGCCCCGGCGACCGCGCCTCCTCTCCGGGATACGGCGAGCGTCCTTCGTCCTCCGGGTACGGGGACCAGGTGTCGTCTCCGGGGTACGGCGGGCAGTCTTCGTCCCCGGGGTACGGCGAGCGTCCTTCGTCTCCGGGGTACGGGGACCAGGTGTCGTCTCCGGGGTACGGCGGGCAGTCTTCGTCCCCCGGGTACGGCGAGCGTCCTTCGTCTCCCGGTTACGGCGACCAGGTGTCGTCTCCCGGGTACGGCGGGCAGGCGACGTCTCCCGGCCGTGGTGAGCCTCCGGCTCCCGTTCCGCCGCCGAGCTGGCAGGCCACCGTCCCGGACTCGGCGCCGCCCAGGCGCTCGCACAAGGGGCGCTGGATCGCGGCCGCCGTCGCCGCGCTGCTGGTCGCCGGGGCGGCGGCCGTCGCCGTCACCGGCTGGCCGCCGCGTTTCGGCACCGAGCCCGAGCCCACCGGATCCGTTCCGGCGACGTTCGCCTCCGTGGCGGACAAGGCGGCGAAGACGGGCAGGCTCACCGTCGGCATGCGCGACTTCCTGCCGGGCGTCGCGCTGAACAGCGGCGGCAAGTGGAGCGGGTTCGAGGTGGACCTCGCCACCGAGATCGCCAAGGCGCTGGGGGTGCCCGCGAGCGGCGTCACCTTCCGGGCGACCAGCCGGGAGGAGCGGCCGAAGCTTCTGGCCTCCGGTGACCTCGACCTGGTCGTCTCGACCTACTCGATCAACGACAAGGACGACGTCACCTTCGCCGGGCCGTACTATCTCGCCCACGTCGACGTGCTCGTCAAGGACGGCTCCCCGATCGTCTCCGCGGCCGGCCTGGAGGGCAAGCGGGTCTGCCAGCCCATGGGCAGCGGCTCGGTCCGCGCCCTGCAGGGCGCGGTGGACCGGCTCGTCCTGGTCCCCGCCGAGACCTACACCGGCTGCATGAACAAGCTGCTGACCGGCGAGGTCGACGCCGTCCCCGGTGACGACCTGGTACTGGCCGGGTTCGGCAACCGGGAGAGCATCGGCTACAAGGTGGTCGGTCTGAAGCTGACCGACGAGCGTTACGCGGTGGCCATGAAGAAGGGCGACAGGCGCGCGTGCAAGGCCGTGCAGGGCGTGATCGCCGGCCTCTACGAGAGCGGCACGATGAGGAAGCTGCTCGACCGGCACTTCTCCAGGGTCGACTTCGCCACCCGCGAGGACGGCGTCCCGGCCATGGCTAGCTGCGGGTAGACCCCTCGATCTCGGCCGCGGTCTCCTCCGCCCAGTCCTGCATCAGCCGTGTCTGGCGGATGCCCAGGTCCAGGGCGTAGTGACCGAAGCCGGGCTCCTTCCACGAGGACTTGGCCGCGCGGATCGCCTCCAGTTCGGCCAGCCTGACGCCGTAGGACGCGGCCTCCGCGCGGAGCAGTGCCGCGGCCTCGTGCGGCTCCAGCGTGGGCAGCAGGAAGGCGCGCAGCACCCCTTCGCTGCGGTAGGACCGTGTCGGCCCCTTCTCGATCAGCCACGTGCGCAGCTCGTGCGCGCCCTCGTCGGTGATCGCGTAGGTCTTCCGGCCGCGCGGGCCCTCCTCCTCGACCGTGATCAGGCCGTCGGCGGCCATCTTGTTCAGCTCCGGATAGATCTGGCTGTGCCGGGCCTGCCAGGCGTTGTTGATCGAGCTCTCGAACAGTTTCGTCAGGTCGTAGCCGCTGGCGGGGCCGGAGACGGTCAGCAGGCCGAGGAGCGCGATCCGTAGGGACATGCCCCCATCATAATTATCGATTGACATGTCAAAAATGACACGTAAACATCAACATGTGTCTACTGACGTATCGCCCCCTCCAGCGGAGACCCGTCCCAAGAACGGGCTGCTCCTCCTCGCCGTCCTCGGCGGGATGTTCCTGGCCATGCTCGACCAGACGATCGTCGGCACCGCGCTGCCCCGGATCACCCAGGAGCTCGGCGGCACGGGCCTCTACACCTGGGTCGTGACGGCCTACCTGCTGACCTCCACGATCACCGTCCCGCTGTACGGCAGGCTGTCGGACACCTACGGACGCAAGCCGCTGCTGCTCACCGGTGTCGTGCTGTTCCTGCTCGGCTCGCTCCTGTGCGGCCTCGCCCAGGACATGAGCCAGCTCATCGCCTTCCGTGCGCTGCAGGGGCTGGGCGCGGGAGCGTTGCTGCCGCTCTCCCTGGCACTGGTGGCCGACCTGTTCCCGCCGGACAAGAGCGGCCGGGTCCAGGGCGCGCTGGGCGGGGTGATGGCGCTGAGCTACATCGCCGGCCCGTTCCTCGGCGGCGTCTTCACCGACCAGGCCAGCTGGCGCTGGGCCTTCCTGGTCAACCTCCCCATCGGCCTGGTCCTCATCGCGATCATCGTGGCCCGGCTGCCGCACGTGGCCGGTCAGGGGCGCGGCGTCCGCCCCGACTATCTCGGCATCGCCGTCTTCAGCGGGGCGATCGGCGCGCTGCTCCTCGGCCTGACCGAGAAGGGCCTGGACGACCACGCCTGGACCAGCGGACCCGTGCTGTGGCCCGTTGTGGCGTCGGTCCTGCTCCTGGCGCTGTTCGTGCTCGTCGAGCGGAGGGCGGCGCAGCCGATCATCCCCCTGGAGCTGTTCCGCGACCGGACCTACACGCTGGCCAACGCGACCTCGTTCCTCACCGCGTTCTGCCTCTACGCCGGGGTGGTGTTCCTGCCGCGCTACTTCCAGGAGTCCCTGGGGCTGAGCGCCACCGAGTCGGGCCTGCGCATCTACCCGCTCATGCTCGGAATGGTGGCCGGCAGCGGGATCGCCGGCGTGCTCATGTCCAGGACCCAGCGCTACAAGCCGTGGCTGATCATCGGGGCGGGCCTCATCGCGCTCGGGGCACTGCTCTGCGCCGGGCTCACCACCGAGACCCCGGGCCTGGCCCTCACCGGGTGGATGGCGCTTCTCGGCCTGGGCATGGGGCCGATGCTTTCCGGGCTGACCGTGGCGGTCCAGTATTCGGTCCCGCGCCGGTTCATCGGCACCGCCAGCGCGAACCTGACCTTCTTCCGGCAGATCGGCGGCTCGGTCGCGCTGGCCCTCGCCGGCACCCTCTACGCCTCGGTGGTCAGGGACGAGGCGCCCGTCCACGGGCTGAGCGCCGCGCACGCCTCCGCCGCCGCGAGCGTCATCCCCTGGCTCGCCGTCGGCGGGGCGCTCGTCGCCCTCGTCGCGCTGATCGCTCTGCCCGGAGGCCGGATCAAGGTACTCGCCGCAGGACCGGCGACGCTGGACGGGTAACATCCGAGCGTCACAATTCATCCTTCGAGTGGGGGAAGGTCATGGCCCAGACTCCCGTAAAGGTCACCGTCACCGGCGCCGCCGGTCAGATCGGCTACGCGCTGCTGTTCCGCATCGCGTCGGGCCAGTTGCTGGGCGCCGACGTCCCGGTCAAGCTGAGCCTGCTGGAGATCCCGCAGGCGGTCAAGGCCGCCGAGGGCACCGCGATGGAGCTCGACGACTGCGCGTTCCCGCTGCTGAGCGGCATCGAGGTCACCGACGACGCCAACAAGGCCTTCGACGGCGCCAGCGTCGCGCTGCTGGTCGGCGCCCGCCCGCGTACGGCCGGAATGGAGCGCGGCGACCTGCTCCAGGCCAACGGCGGCATCTTCGGCCCGCAGGGCAAGGCCATCAACGACAACGCGGCCGACGACATCCGCGTCCTGGTCGTGGGCAACCCGGCGAACACCAACTCGCTGATCGCCCAGCAGCACGCCCCGGACGTCCCGGCGGAGCGCTTCACCGCGATGACCCGCCTGGACCACAACCGCGCGCTGTCCCAGCTCGCGGCCAAGCTCCAGGTCCCGGTCACCGAGATCAAGAAGATGACCATCTGGGGCAACCACTCCGCCACGCAGTACCCCGACCTGTTCCACGCCGAGGTCGGCGGCAAGGTCGCCGCCGAGCAGGTGGACGAGGCCTGGCTGCGCGACACCTTCATCCCGACCGTCGCCAAGCGCGGCGCCGCGATCATCGAGGCCCGGGGCGCGTCCTCGGCCGCCTCCGCCGCCAACGCCGCGATCGACCACGTCTTCGACTGGGTCAACGGCACCGAGTGGACCTCCGCCGCGATCCCCTCCGACGGCTCGTACGGCGTGCCCGAGGGCCTCATCTCCTCCTTCCCCGTCGCCTCGCGCGACGGCAAGTGGGAGATCATCCAGGGCCTGGAGATCGACGCCTTCTCCCGCGAGCGCATCGACGCCTCGGTGCGCGAGCTCGAAGAGGAGCGCGCCGCCGTCCGTGAGCTCGGTCTCATCTGAGCCCGCGCGAACTCCGCTGAGTCCACGGAGAGGGGCCCCGGTCCGCCGGGGCCCCTTTCGTGTGCCCGCAGGCCCCGGAGCTTTCGGCCGTGGCGGAGCCCGTGCGGTGAATTGGCGGCGTGTCGATGATGCCGTGAGACCGCGCCCCGGCGTTAAATGATCATTGAGGGTCGGGGGATCGGTGTTCATGGCGCATGGTGCGGCGCGGGTCGTCGTGGGAATTGTCAGTCTTGCTCTCGTCGGAGCGCCCGGGGCGGTGCTGGCGGAGCCGGGGAAAAGGGACGTCAGCGGGGCGGATCTGTCCGTCCGGCTGGAGACCTCGCCGAGGATCGCGCAACCGGGGCAGCCGCTTCTCTACCGGGCCGAGGTGCACAACACCGGGCCCGAGGACGCCGTGCTGCCCCTGCTCACCATCAATCTGCCCGAGGGGGTGGAGATCCTCCGCGTCGACGTCGCCGAGTGCCGTCCGGGCGCGACGGCCAGCGAGGTGGTCTGCGCCTCGCAACAGGACGTCGTGGCCGGGACCAGCGGCGGGGTGACGATCAGCGGCCTGGTCCGGCCGGGCGCACGCGGCCCGCTGGAGGCGACCGCGACGCTCTCCTCGGAGATCGTCGACGCGAACGAGGGGAACAACTCCGACCATACGCTGACCCCGGTGGACGAGGGGGCGGACCTGGCGGTCCGGCTGTCGCGCAGGGCGCAGGCCGGCCGGCTGTTCATGATGGGCGCGGTGGTCCGCAACCGGGGGCCCCGGGTCGTCCGTGACGCCGCGCTCTTCTTCCACACCAAGAGGGCGCGCTTCCTGTCGGCGAAGGGGGCGCGGTGCCGGTCGTATCCCGGTCTCGTCGGCTGCAAACTGCGCGCGGTCCGTTCCGGCAAGCGGGTCAGCCTCCGCCTCGCCTTCCGCGCCCCCAGACACGCGCTGAGGGCCAAGGCGACGGTCTACTCCACCCACGTGGGCGACCGCCGCCCCGCCAACAACATGGCCCGCATCAACCTGCGCTAGGCGTACCGGCCACGGAGGCCGAGGGGGGGAGCGGTCGGCGGCGGAAAGCCCCGTACGGCCCGGGGGCACGGCGCGCGATCATCGATGTCCGGGGGGCTTCCGAGGCCGTGGTCAGCGGGGCAGGGCGGCCCAGGCGTCRGCGACGATGTCCCGGACGGACGGATACTCCGGTTTCCAGCCGAGCTCCCGCTGGATCTTCTCCGAGGAGGCCACCAGCACCGCCGGATCGCCGGCCCGGCGCTCGCGCACGACCGCCGGGATCTCGTGCCCGGTGACCTCGCGGCATACCGCCAGGACCTCGCGCACCGAGAAGCCTGTGCCGTTGCCCAGGTTGTAGATCTTGTGTTCCCCCGGCGAGCAGGCCTCCAGGGCCAGCAGGTGGGCCCGTGCCAGATCGCCCACATGGATGTAGTCGCGGACGCATGTCCCGTCCGGGGTCGGGTAGTCCGTGCCGAAAACGCTGACCGACTCGCGCCCGCCGAGCGCGACGGCGAGGAGGTTGGGGATCAGGTGGGTCTCCACGGTGTGTCGTTCGCGGTAGACCCGCCCGTCCCCGCCGGTGTGGGCGCCGCCCACGTTGAAGTAGCGCAGGCTCACCGCGGCCAGGCCGTACAGCCCGGCGAAGGTGGTCAGGGCGGTGTCGACCGCCAGTTTGGACGCGCCGTAGGGGTTGGTCGGCCGGGTGGGGTCGGTCTCCACGACCGGGGAGCGCTCCGGCTCGCCGTAGGTGGCCGCGGTGGAGGAGAACACGATCCGGCCGACCCCGGCGGCCCGCATGGCGTCGAGCAGGGTCAGGGTCCCGCCGAGGTTGTGCGCCCAGTAGAGTCCGGGCCTCTCCACCGACTCCCCGACCAGGGACCTCGCCGCGAAGTGGAGCACGCCGTCCATCCCGGGCAGTACGTCGGCGGCCTCGGTGATCGACCCCTCCACGAAGCGGGCGCCCGCCGGCACCGCGTCCGCGTGGCCGGTGGAGAGGTCGTCCAGCACGGTGACCTGGTGGCCCGCCTCGACGAGTTGCGCCGCGACGACGCTCCCGATGTATCCGGCGCCTCCGGTGACCAGCAGCTTCACGGAGCCTCCTGTTTGATGATGTCTGAATGTGTTTATTTTTGTAAGGCTACTGCCAGCATATGCTGGCACATCAAATATCGGCCACAGTCGGAACGGGCGACGGCCATGACGGAGACAATCTCGTGAACAGCGTCTTGGCGAACACCGCCTTGGTCATGCTTTTCGTATTGATCGGGGGCTTTTTCGCCGCCGCCGAGATGGCCATGGTCTCCCTCAGGGAGAGCCAGGTGCGCAGGCTCGACACCCGGGGCCGTAGAGGGGCTAGGGCGGCCAAACTCGCCCGCGACCCCAACCGGTTCCTGTCGGCGGTGCAGATCGGCGTCACCGTGGCGACCATGCTGTCGGCGGCGTTCGGCGCCGACACCCTCGCCAAGGACCTCATCCCGGTCGTGGACGGCTGGGGCGTGCCCGAGGCCGTCTCGGCCCCCCTCTCCCTGGTGCTGGTGACGCTGGCGATCTCCTACGCCTCGCTGGTGCTGGGAGAGCTCGCGCCCAAGCGGATCGCCCGGCAGCGGGCCGAGGGGATCTCGCTGCTGGTCGCGCCGTTCCTGGACCGGATGGCCGCGCTGTCGCGGCCGATCATCTGGGCCCTGTCCAAGTCCACCGACGGCGTGGTCAAACTGCTCGGCGGCAACCCGGAGGCCGACCGCGAGGAGATCTCCACCGAGGAGCTGCGCGACATGGTGGCCGGCCACCAGGAGCTCACCGCGGACGAGCGGCACCTGATCGCGGAGGTCTTCGCGGCGGGCAAGCGGCAGCTCCGCGAGGTGATGCTGCCGCGCACCGAGGTGGAGTTCATGTCCGTCGACACCCGGCTGGCCGAGGCCGCCGTCCTGGCCGCGGCCATGCCGCACTCCCGCTTCCCCGTCTACCGCGACTCCTACGATGACATCGTGGGCTTCGTCCACATCCGGGACCTGCTGGATCCGGTGCTGACCGGGTCGATCGAGCCGATCAGCGAGCTGGTGCCGATCCGGCCGGTCAAGCTGGTCCCCACCAGCAAGCGGGTGCTGGCCACGCTGTCGGAGATGCGCGGGGAGGGGCACCACCTGGCGATCGTGATCGACGAGTACGGCGGCACCGCCGGGATCGTCACCCTGGAGGATCTGGTCGAGGAGCTCATCGGCGACATCCGCGACGAGCACGACGTCGAGGACGAGCAGGTCGTGCTGCCCGTCGGGGAGGTCGAGCTCGACGGGCTGGCCAACCTCGACGAGGTGGCGACCGAGACCGGGATCCGGCTGGCCGACGGCCCCTACGAGACCCTGGGCGGGTTCGTCATGGCGGCTCTGGGGCACCTGCCGACGCTGGGGGAGCGGGTGGAGATCCCCGGGTTCGAGATGTCGGTCACGGACATGGACGGCCGCAGGGTCTCCCGGGTCCGCATCAAGCGCCGGGCCGCCCCGCCGGAGACGCCGGACGCCTCGCCGCCGGACACGCCGGCCGCTTTCGGGCCGGAGGCGCCGTTCACTCCGGACACCTGACACAATTACGTGCTATGGCCAGTCCCCGTGTCCTCTCCGGAATCCAGCCCACCGCCGACTCCTTCCACCTGGGCAACTACCTCGGTGCCGTGCGGCAGTACGTCGCGATGCAGGAGGGCCACGACGCTTTCTACTGCGTCGTCGACCTGCACGCGATCACGGTGGACTACCAGCCGGAGACGCTGCGCAGGCGCAGCAGGGTCGCCGCCGCCCAGCTCTTCGCCGCCGGTCTGGACCCGGAGCGCTCCACGGTCTTCGTGCAGAGCCACGTCCGCGAGCACAGCGAGCTGGCCTGGGTGCTGATCTGCCTCACCGGCATGGGCGAGGCCGGCCGGATGACCCAGTTCAAGGACAAGTCAGCAAAATACGGCGAGGGCTCCACCAGCGTCGGGCTGTTCACCTACCCGATCCTGCAGGCCGCCGACATCCTGCTCTACCAGGCCGACCAGGTCCCGGTCGGTGCCGACCAGAAGCAGCACCTGGAGCTCACCCGCGACCTCGCGCAGCGCTTCAACCACCGCTTCGGCGAGACCTTCACGCTGCCCAAGCCGCATATCGTCGAGGGCGTCGAGAAGATCACCGACCTGCAGGACCCGACGGCCAAGATGTCCAAGTCGTCGTCCTCGCCCGGCGGCATCCTGGACCTGCTGGAGCAGCCGGGGCCGCTCCGCAAGAAGGTCATGCGCGCGGTCACCGACACCGGCTCGGAGGTCCTCGCCGACGACGAGAACAAGCCCGGCGTCACCAACCTGCTCCGCATCCAGTCCGCGCTGACCGGCACGCCGATTCCCGAGCTTGAGGCCCGCTACGCCGGGCAGGGGTACGGCGCCTTCAAGAAGGACGTGGCCGAGGTCGTCGTCGACACCTTCACGCCGATCCGGGAGCGGACCGAGAAGCTGCTGGCCGACGAGGCCGAGCTCGACAGGATGCTCGCCGTCGGCGCCGCGCGGGCCCGCGCGGTGGCCGCCGAGACCATGGTCAAGGTCCGCGACCGGGTGGGTTTCCTGCCCACCCTCTGACCTGCCCGGGGATCGGTCCGCCGATCCTCCGGCGCCTGTTCCGCCCGCCGCTCCGCCGCTGCCGGAGATCATCCGCAGGACGTGGTCGCGTCCACGTACGGCGGGGCGGTAATTGGGTAGGTGACGCGAGTGACGAGCGTGCAGGAACGGATCGAGGTGCTCCGTGAGTGGGGCCGGTCGAAGGTCGGCTCCACCCGGGTCCGGTGGCCCTGGTTCGATCATCTGATCAGGACCGTGCATCGGTACCAGATCCAGTTCGGTGACCGGCTGGCCGGGGCGGTGACCTATTTCGCGTTCCTGTCGTTCTTCCCGATCATCGCGCTGGCGTTCGCGGTCTTCGGTTTCTTCCTGTCCGTCCGGCCGGACGCGATCAGGACCCTGCAGCAGGCCATCGACCAGTATCTGCCCGGCCTCGCCGACCAGCTCCCGATCCAGCAGATCGCCGACTCCCGGGCCAGCGCCGGGGTCATCGGCCTGGTCGGCCTGCTCTACGCGGGGCTCGGCGCCGTCGACGCCCTGCGCGGCGCGCTGCGCGAGATCTCCATGACCACCGAACCGCCCCTCAACTTCTTCCTGGCCAAGCTCCGTGACCTGGCCGCCCTGATCCTGGTCGGCATCACGATGATCTCCTCGGTGCTGGTCGGCGGTTTCGCCACCCAGGCCAGCGGGATCGTGTCCAAGTGGCTGGGCCTGTCGGAGTCGGTGATCGGCAGCGGCTCGATCTGGCTCGTCGGCCTGGCCGTCAGCATCCTGGCGGACACCGTCCTCTTCGTGATCATCCTGCGCTGGATGGGCCGGTCGAGGCAGCCGCTCCGGGTGCTGCTGCGCGGCGCGCTGCTGGGCGCGCTCGCCTTCGGTCTCCTCAAGCAGCTCGCCGCGCTGATCCTGTCGAGGACGCTGAACAACCCCATCTACGGGGTGTTCGCGGTGATGGTCGGGCTGCTGATCTGGATCAACTTCTCGGCCCGCGTGATCCTCTACGCGGCGGCCTGGACGGAGACCGCCTCGCTCGGCCCTCCGCCCGAGCCCACCCCGATCCCAACCGGCGGTGTCCCCCTCCATTGACGCGCTCCCCGGCCTGAAGGCCGGAGCACTGGCCCGCATTCCGGTAGCGCGGCCGCCGCCTCAGGCGGGGCGGCCGCCGCGCTCCCCGCCCGCCCGGCGGGGCAGGCGGGGGCAGGTCTAGCGGGACCGCCTGCGGATGCCGTACACCAGCCAGATCACGCCGCCGAGCAGGCCCGCGCCCAGTGCGTAGAGGCCCACGGCGGGGATCCCGCCGGAGCCGGACGCGGCTCCCGCGGTG
>NZ_NGFP01000305.1 GCF_002149035.1 Streptosporangium minutum | reverse complement strand
GGTGATGACCCCGCCGCTGTGGCACCGGCGGGGAGGGCTCCAGGCGGTGCGCCGGAGTGACGCGGCGGCCGCCGGGGACGTCCTCGCGCTCCACGGTGACGTAGGTGGGGGCGATCTCGGCGGGGCGGTACTCGCGGACGTCGTGCTCGCGGATCTCGATGCGCCGGTGGAAACCCCGCAGGAAGCCCGGCAGCCACCAGTTGGCGTCGCCCATCAGGCGCATCGTCGCGGGCACCAGCAGCGCCCGGACCAGCGTCGCGTCCACCACGATGGCCACGAACATGCCGACGCCGAGCATCTTCACGATGGTGATCCCGGCGGTGGAGAACGCCGCGATGACCACGAGCAGCAGCAGGGCGGCGCTGGTGATGACCCCGCCGGTCCGCTCCAGGCCGACCGCCACGGCGGCGGTGTTGTCCCGGGTCCGCAGCCACTCGGCGCGGACCCGGCTGAGCAGGAACAGCTCGTAGTCCATCGACAGGCCGAACACCACCGCCAGGATCAGCACGGTGATGGTCGCCTCGATGCTGCCGGTCGGGGTGAAACCGAGGACGCCGGCCAGGTGGCCGTCCTGAAAGGCCCAGACGATCACACCGAAGGACGCGCCCAGGGAGAGGACGTTCATCAGGATCGCCTTGATCGGCAGCAGGATCGAGCCGAACGCGGCGAACAGCAGCAGGCCCGTCATCAGGCAGACCACCAGCGCGGTCCACGGCAGCGTGGACTTCAGGCTGGCCTCCAGGTCGAGCTGGGCGGCGGTGGGGCCGCCGACGACCACGTCCTGGAAGTTCCGCTCCAGGGGAAGGTCGCGGACCCTGCCGACCAGCGCGCGGGCCTCGTCCGACATCGGGTCCTCGTCGTAGCGGACCGCCAGCCGTACCGCGCCGTTGTTCTGCGAGACCCCGGTGACGTCCACCCCGGTGACGTGGTCGAGTGCCTCCAGGCGCTCCACGAAGGCCTTCACGTCCAGCGGGCCGACCTCGGTGACCGGGGTGATCCCCGAGTTGCCGACCCCGATGGGGCCGAGCCGCGTCCCGACCTCCGAGGTGAGCGCGCCGGGCGCCGACGCGGTCATCGGCCCGACGAGGTCGCGTTCGACGAGCACGATGACGTCGATCGGCGACATCGCGTTCCTGGCGAACCTCGTGTTGATCTCCTCGGCGACCTGGCGGCTCTCGAACCGCTCGGGCAGCACCCGGTGGTCCACGCTGCCGAACCGCACGTGTACGAACGGCGCGGCCAGCGCGAACAGCACCACGCCGACCCCGGCGAGGTAGGCCACCGGGCGGCGCATCACGCTGGAGGCGATGGCGTGCCAGGTGCCGCTGCCGCCCTTGTGCCTGCCGAAGTCCGGGGCGAGCCGGATCGCGTCCACCCTGGGCCCCAGTACGGCCAGCAGCGCGGGCAGCACGATCAGCGCGGCCGCCATCGCGACCAGCACCACCGCCGCCGCGCCCAGGCCGATCGAGCGCAGGAACATCTGCGGGAACAGCAGCAGGCCGCTGAGCGAGGTCGCCACGGTCAGCCCGGAGAACGCGACCGTGCGGCCGGCCGTCGCCATGGTCCGCACGACGGCCGTCTCCACCGGCGAGCCCCGGCGGATCTCCTCGCGGAAGGCGTTCAGCACGAACAGCGAGTAGTCGATGGCCAGGCCCAGCCCGAGCATCGTCACGACGTTCAGCGAGAAGACCGAGACGTCGGTCACCTCGGTCAGCAACCGGAGCAGCAGGAGCGCGCCGACCACCGACAGCAGCCCGACGACCAGCGGCAGCCCGGCCGCGACCAGGCTGCCGAAGACGAGGACGAGCAGGACGAGCAGCACCGGCATCGACAGGGCTTCGGCCTGCTGCAGGTCGGCGCCGGTCTGCGTGTTGAGGTCCTTGAGCAGCGGGATCGGGCCGCCGACCTTGACCGTGTACCCGGCCGGCGCGGTCCTGAGCCGGTCCTTGATCTGCTCGTAGCCGCTCTGTTTCGTCAGCTGCCCGCCGCGCAGGGTGATCAGCGCGTAGGTGGAGTGCCTGTCCTCGGAGACGAGCTCCCCGGCCTTGGCCGTCCAGTAGGTGGACGTCCTCGTGACGTGCTCGGCGGGCAGTTCGCGGAGCGCGGCCTGCACGTCCTTCCTGAACTGCTCGTCGTCGGCCTCGAACGTCGGGTGGGTGTAGAGGACCACCACGTCGGGCGAGCTGCCGCCGAACCACTGCCGGCTCCACTGGGCGGCCGAGGTCGACTCGGCGCCCGGGTCGTCGAACCCGCCGTCGGTCATCCGCCCGAACAGCCCCAGCCCGAAGTATCCGGCGACGACCGCGAACACCGCCCCCAGCGCCAGCACGCTCCAGCGTGCCCGGTAGACGGTCCGCCCGAACGACTCGAACATCAGACGCCGGCGTCCCTGGGCCCGGCGGTCCGGGGGCCGAACGCGCCGTCCAGGTAGGCCCGCACGCACGCCCTGCGGGCGATCTTGCCGCTCGACGTGCGCGGTACGGCTCCCGCCTCGGTCAGCACGAAGTCATGCAGCCGCAGATCATGATTTTTCGCGACAGCCGCGCGGATGTTGGCCGTGACCTCGGCCAGGTCGCGCCCGTCGGCCCTGCGGGACCGCTCGGCCACCACGACCAGCCGCTCGGTCTCCTCCCCCGGCACGGCGAACGCCGCCACGTGGTCCCGGCGGACGGCCTGGTCGGCCTCCTGCACGGTCACCTCCACATCCTGTGGATAGTGGTTGCGCCCGTCGACGATGATCAGGTCCTTGATCCGCCCGGTGATGTAGAGCTCGCCCTCGTGGACGACGCCCAGGTCTCCGGTCCGCAGCCAGGTGCCGTCCTCGCCGTCGAGCACGTTGCCGAAGACCTCGGCGCTGCGCTCCCCGTCCCGCCAGTAGGCCCGCGCCACGTTCGGCCCCTGCACCCAGATCTCGCCGACCTCGCCGTCCGGCTTCGCCGTACCGGACTCCGAGACGATGGCGACCCGCTGCCCCGTCGGCACCCCGCAGGAGACCAGGTCGCTGACCCGTCCCTCACCCGTGTACGGCACCGCCCGCCCGGCGGTCAGCGCGTCCCTGTCGAACAGGGTCACCCGGGCGGGCAGGTCCCGGTCCATCACCGTGACGAACACCGTCGCCTCCGCCAGGCCGTACCCGGGGGTGTGCGCCTCCGGCCGCAGCCCGCAGACGGCGAACGCCTCGGAGAACCGGTCGATCGTGCTGCCGCGCAGCGGCTCGGCGCCGTTGAGCATGACCGAGACCCCGGACAGGTCGAGCGTGGCCTTCTCCGCTTCGGTGACCCGGCCGGCCGCGTACTCGTAGGCGAAGTTGGGGCCGCCGGTGAACACGTCGTCGTACTCGCTGAGCATCCGCAGCCACCGCACCGGATGCATGACGAACGCGACCGGGTCCATGAACACCGCCTGGTTACCGCCCACCATCGGCGCGGCGATCGTGGCGATCAGGCCCATGTCGTGGAAGAGCGGCAGCCACAGGGCCGCCGTGGACACCCGGGGAGTGGCCCGGAACGCCTCCCAGAGCTGCTCGGCGTTGGCGGTGAAGTTGGCGTGGCTGATCTCCACTCCCGCGGGGGCGCGGGTCGAGCCGGAGGTGTACTGCAGGTAGGCCAGGTCGCCGAGCCCGATCGGCTCGGGCTCCCACTCGTCGGCGAGCAGGTCGGAGACCGTGTCCAGCGTGATGACCTGCTTGGGCCGGGGCGCGTACCCGCCGTCCAGGAAGGCGTGGACGCTGTCCAGCGCGGGGGTCGTGGTGAGCACGCAGACCGGGTCGGCGTCGGCGTAGGCCCGGATCAGCCGGTCGGCGTGGCCGGGCAGGTCGGGCGCGAACAGCGGCACCGCGACCACCCGGGCGTACATGGCCCCGAGCATCGCGACCACGTACTCCAGCCCCTGCGGCGCCAGGATCGCCGCCCGGTCACCGGGGAGCGTCACCTCGCGCAGCCGTACGGCCAGCGCTCGCGCCTTGAGATCCGCCTTCGCCCAGGAGAGCGTGTGCTTCACCCCGTCGTGTCCGGCGGAGTAGTCCAGGAAGGTGTACGCGGGAGCGTCCGGGATCTCCCTCGCCCACCGCTCAACCCGGGCGATCAGCGCGTCGCTCATCCTCAAGGTCCCCTCGCCGAGGTACAGGGACCTAGCAACTTACTCAGGCGACTCCAGCAATTCTTGCCAAAGACCTGCACATTCCGGGCCTCCGGTTATTACCGGCATGACAACTGATCAGCGGTCCGCGCGGTCGGTCCGGCCGCTCGTCCGCAGGCCCCGGACGGGGACCCTCGGGTGCAGTCCGAAGCGGGGCTCGGGCTGCCGCGCGCCGTCGAGGATCTCGGCGACGTACTCCGCCAGGGCGGGGGCGTGCTTGAACCCGTGGCCGGAGTCGCCGCCGAGCAACCACACCCCGTCCTCCGGCTGGGCGATGACCCATTCGCCGTCGGGGGTGAGGGTGTACTGGCAGACCTGGCTGAACAGCACCGGCGCCCCGGCCAGGCCCGGGAACCTGCGGCGCAGGTAGGCGCGTGACGCCTCCTCGCTCGACGGCGAGATCCGCCGGTCCCCGGTCTCCGGGTCGTACGGCTCGCCCTCGGCGTCCGAGGTCACCTTCATCCCCAGGCCGTCGAGGTCGCCGTGCCCGTAGACCGATCCGTCGTAGTCGACCCAGGCGGGCGTGTCCCAGCCGGGCGCCACCGCGAAGTGCGCCGTGTCCTGCTTGGTCACCTGGAGGTCGGCCACGCCGGGGAAGAGCCGGGGCAGCCACGCCCCGCACGCCCACACCACCCGGTCGGCCCGCAGCACCTCCTCCCCGACCCGCACCGCGGGCCCGCGGCTCTCACCGCGCGGCTCCGCCCACCCCTGGAACGCCATGCCGTGCGCCTCCGTCCCGCGCCGGAACACCACGTTGTACGGCTCCAGGACGCCCGCGCCGTACGGCTCGGCCCGGCCCCTGACCACCGTGACGCCGGCCGCGCGGGCGAGGCGGGCCGTCACCTGCGTGGCCCGCCGGGCCCTGACCACCCCGGCCTCCGGCTCCCACAGCACGAACTCCAGGTCGTCCCCGCGGAAATCGGGGAAGAGGGCGGCCGCACGGGCCGGGTCCCAGAGCTCGTGGGGGATGTCGAGCCGCTCCAGAACCGAGGCGCTCGCCCGCTCCCAGCCCTGCGCCCGGCGCGCGAACCAGAGCATCCCCGTCTCGGCGTACAGCTCCTCGCCGACCCGCTCGCCGAGATCCCGCCACAGCTCACGGGCCCGCCGGGCCATCCGGGCGTACCAGTCGTCGGTCCCGTGCGAGGCCCGCAGCAGCCGCGTCTCCCCGGCGCTCGCCTGCCGCAGATGTCCGGGCTGGTACTGCTCGACCAGTGTGACGCGCCACCCCGACTCCGCCAGCCGCAACGCCAGCGACGTGCCCCAGATCCCCGCTCCGACCACGATGACGGACTTCATCCCTCGGCCACCCCCTCCTGTGGATCTCCCCTCACCGTCGGGCATCGCCGTCCTCCGCCGCAAGCCCACCGATCACCGGCCACCACGCCCCACACCCCCGCCGATCACCGGACAGCGCGTCCCGTCCCCCCGCGAGACCGCCGAGCCACGCGCCGTTTCCCGCGGAACCGCCACCCCGCACCGGCCGCGCGACGTCCGCGGCGCGGGCACCGTCGATAATCGGGAGCATGCTCCCAGCCCAGCAGGTGCCCTGATGCCGGCCGAGTCGTCGCAGACACTGGAACGCGGCCTGCGCCTGCTCCGCCTGCTCGCCGACGGCCGGCGCGGCCGCACCCCCACCGAGCTCGCGGGCGAGCTCGGACTGAGCCGCCCGGCGGTCTACCGCCTGCTCACCACCCTCCAGAGCGAGGGCTTCGTCCGCCGCGACCGGGACGGCCGCGTCCACCTCGGCTTCGGCGTGCTCGTCCTGGCGCGCGCCGTCCAGCCCCTGCTCCGTGAGGGCGCCCTGCCCACCCTGCGCGGGCTTGCCGAGGAGGTCGGCGCGACCGCGCACCTCACGGTGGCCGAGGGGGACGACGGCCTGGCTGTGGCGGTGGTCGAACCCTCCTGGACGGACATGCACGTCGCCTACCGCGAAGGCTCCCGCCATCCGCTCACCAGGGGCGCCGCCGGCCTCGCCGTGCTGGCTCTGCGTCAGGGCCGCACCGACTACGTGACCACCGAAGGCCAGCTCCAGGAGGGCGCGCGGGGCATAGCCGCTCCCGTCCCGGGCGTCCCCTGGCTTGAGGCGTCCGTGGGAGTGGTCGCCTTCACTCCCCTCGACCCCGAGGTCGTCGGCCCCCGGGTGGCCGCCGCCGCCGCCGAGCTGGCCACGGCCCTGGCCTGACGGGGGCGCGCGCTTCCCCGGTCCTGGGTCAGACAGCCGCGCGCTTCCCCAGTCCTGAGTCAGACAGCTGCACGCTTCCCCGGTCTTGGGTCAGACAGCTGCGCGCTTCCCCGGTCCTGGGTCAGGCAGGCGGAGGCGCGGACGTGCGCCTTCCCGGTCCTGGCTCAGACCGCCAGCGTCACGGGGTGGATCTCGTCGGCCGGATGCCCCGCCCGCTCATGGACCCGCTTCACGGCCTCCGCGTCGGGCGCCTCCGACAGGCAGTAGACGACGCCCTCCGCCGGGTCCGCCCACGCGTGCTCGAAGGACACCCCCTCTTCGGCCTGGATGGCGAGGTCGGCGTCGTGGGCGTCACGTAACTGCTGGTCGGTGATGCCCGCCATGCCGTGATGGACGTCCATGAACTTCGTCATGGCTTCCTCCTGAGACAGCGGAACCGGCTGGCCTGCCGGAACTTCTCCCAGCCTAGATCGGGCACAAAACACCAGAACACCCAAGCTTGTTCAAGCGCTGGAATTCTTCCCCCTCCGGTGCCCGCGGGCCGTTCGAGCGCGCGTTCGCGTGGGGCCGGCGGTTCGAACGCCCGTCCATCCACGACGAGGGGCGGGAGGCGGCGACCGCCGCCCGCACCCCGCCTGGCGAGACCCCGGTCAAAAGCGGCTGAACCCGCTGATCTCACGGTCACCGATCTTCGTCGTCCGGCTCGCGTCGAACGCCCGGTACCAGGCGATCGCGGCGGCGGCGGCGGCCGGGGCGAGGTTCGCGCAGACGATGATCACGGAGGAGAGCCTGCTGCCGAGAAGCTCGACGACGGGACGCAGAGCGGGGTTGAACCGCGCCGCGATTCCCGCCCCCACGATGACGCCGAGGCTGGCGATGGAGAAGACGAGTGCGACCTTGTGGATGCGGGCGAGATCCTCGACCGTGTCGGAGAGCGCGTCGGACAGGCGGCGGATCCTCTCGGCCAGATGGACGCCCGCGGCGACGAACTCGACCAGCCTCGCGTCGGCGGCCTCCATGGCGGGCCCGGCCCAGGCCGCCGCTACGGCCTCGCGGACCAGGCCGGTGTCGTGCCCGAACACCTCTCCACAGTCGTAGGCGAGCTTTTCCCAGCCCGCGACCGCACGGTCGAGGTCCTCGTCCGAGGGGACGACCATGACGGTCCAGGCGAGCCCACCGGCCATGGCCGCCCAGGAGAACGTCTTCGCCCGCGCCAGGTTCGCCTGCGTGCCCTTACTGCTCTTGGCGAGCTCCGACAGCCTCCTCTCCCTCCCCGCGTGCAGCTCCCCTACTCGGGCATGCAAAGAATCCCGATATGCCCTATCACTCGCACCGAGATCGTTTGCCCAATTGGTGGCTTCCATATGCCTGACTATAGATTTGGCGGTTAGGCTTATTTCGCTTTTTGTTGCATTCGTGATATACATTCTCTTAAGGCCAAGGATTGCACTCTCTTCTCTTTTTCTACGGTTAAGGAAGACACGCCCCCCTGCGCCCGCCCCCATGGCGGCCAGCCCAGCGCCATACGACAGTTTGGTCGGGTCCATCAAGTATTCACCGAACGACTTCGTCTCATAATCGGAGTAATCGTCAGAGAAGTCCGAGTAAAGGGGAGCTTCGTCGGGATCCGCTTTCCGTGCCTCAGTCACGGCGTCGAGCACCCTGCGGGCGCTCGCGCCTTCGGCCCCGGCGTAGTTTTTCCGGGTCTTCCGCATCAGGTCCGCCAGAGACGTGCCCTCGGTCTCGCCGTAGTTGAACTCCTGCTCAAGCTCCCCCCAGGTCTTCCCGTACTCGTGCCGGGCCGGCCACTCACCCGCCGCGCCCAGCGCCCAGGTGGGGAGAGCGACCGCGTCCCCGGAAAACCTCAGCCCCCTGAGCTTGTCCGCCATGATCTCCAAGCTCTCCGCCACCTCACTGAAGACACCTCCGTCGTAGGCGAACCCATCCCCGACAGTCATCCGGTCACCCCATCCCATGAGTCGGAGTACGGCCTCCAGAACCCCTGGAGCACATATCCCGCGTCCGTCGCAGCCGACGATAGTGATCAACTCGCGGGCGTCAAAGGGGTGATCCCAGGATGGGACGACCTCGTCGGCGGCACTGATCGGCCACCGTTCGGGAGGAACACGGCAAAGCCAGCCCCAAAAGGCGTAACACGGCGATTCCGGATGACAACTTCCCTGGTCAGCGACCTAGTCTGGGCAGCACTTGATGGCCGAACCCGTCGAAGGGACAGGGTCCTCATGAGGCTCGTCGTCGATCTCAACCGGTGCCAGGGATACGCGCAGTGCGCCTTCCTCGCGCCGGACGTCTTCACCATGCACGGTGAGGAGGCGCTGATGTACGACCCCGGTGCCGACGAGGCCCGGCGCGAGCAGGTCATGAGGGCCGCGGCCGCGTGCCCGGTCCAGGCCATCCTCGTCGACCAGGTCGACGCGCCGGGCACGCCGGAGCGGCCGATCGCGCTGGAGAGGGCGGGGACCGATGGCCGTTGACGGGTCCGACAAGGCGTTCAGGCGGCACGGCCGCGTGGTCGTCGTCGGCGCCTCCCTGGCGGGCCTGCGGGCCGCGGAGACCCTGCGCGAGGAGGGCTTCACGGGGTCGCTGACCATGATCGGAGACGAGCCGCACGAGCCGTACGACCGGCCGCCGCTGTCCAAGCAGGTCCTGCTCGGCAGGGTACCCGCGGACGGCACGACCCTCCCCCGGCGCCGCGCGATCGACGCGGAGTGGCGGCTCGGGGTCGCCGCCACGGGGCTGGACCTGACCGAGAAGCGGGTGCGCCTGGCAGACGGGCAGGAGGTCGGCTTCGACCGCCTGCTGATCGCGACCGGCACCCGTGCCCGGCCGTGGCCGAGGGACGCGGAGGCCGACCTTGACGGCGTCTTCGTCCTGCGGACCAGCGACGACGCCGCCCGGCTGAACCGCAGGCTGGCCGCCAGGCCCCGCCGGGTGCTCGTCGTCGGCGCCGGGTTCACCGGCTCCGAGGTCGCCTCCGCCTGCCGCGAGCGGGGGCTGGAGGTCACGGTCGCCGAGCGCGGCCCGGCCCCTCTCGTGGGCGCGCTCGGCGGCGTCGTCGGCGCGGTCGCGGCGGAGCTCCAGCGTGAGCACGGTGTCGACCTGCGCTGCTGCATCACGGTGACCGCACTCGAAGGCGATCCGGCCGGGCGGCTCAGGCGCGCCCACCTGTCCGACGGCGGCACGCTGGACGTCGACGTGGCGGTGATCGCGCTCGGCGCGATGCGCAACACCGAGTGGCTCGCGGGGTCCGGACTCGGCGCCGGCCCGCGGGGTGTCGCCTGCGACGCCGGATGCCGGGCCTTCGACGTGCACGGCATCGTCACCGACGACATCTTCGTGGCCGGCGACGTCGCCCGGTCCCCGCACCCGCTCTTCGGCTACCAGTTCCTCTCCCTGGAGCACTGGGGCAACGCGGTCGCGCAGGCCGAGGTCGCCGCCCACAACATGATCAGTCGCGGCCCCGACCGCCGGCCCCACCTGTGGGTCCCGGCCTTCTGGTCCGCCCAGTTCGGGGTGAACATCAAGTCCGTCGGCGTGCCGCCCATGGGCGACGAGATCATCGTCACCCAGGGGTCGCTCGCCGAGCACCGCTTCGCCGCGGCCTACGGCTTCCAGGGCCGCGTCATCGCCGCGGTCACCTTCGACCACGCCAGATGGATCGACTTCTACCGCGAGCGGATCGAGTCGGCCGCGCCGTTCCCGCGTGCAGCTCCCCTACTCGGGCATGCAAAGAATCCCGATATGCCCTATCACTCGCACCGAGATCGTTTGCCCAATTGGTGGCTTCCATATGCCTGACTATAGATTTGGCGGTTAGGCTTATTTCGCTTTTTGTTGCATTCGTGATATACATTCTCTTAAGGCCAAGGATTGCACTCTCTTCTCTTTTTCTACGGTTAAGGAAGACACGCCCCCC
>NZ_NGFP01000304.1 GCF_002149035.1 Streptosporangium minutum | reverse complement strand
GGCCGAGGTCAGACGCAGGGCGTCGAGCATCAGTGCCAGATACCGGTGCCTGATCTGGGCGGTGCGCTCCTCGTCGCCGAGGTGGAGGGCGGCGAGCTGATCGAGGATCAACGACGTGTCGGCGACGTTCACGCCGGGACGGAGGGCGCCGGCCCGGGCGGCGCGGTCGAAGACCCGCTCGGCCAGCTCGGCCGCTCGGGTGGAGGTGCGGCGGAGGTCCTCGTCGGGGGTGAAGGTGCCGGCCAGATTGATCGTCAGGGACTGGACGTCGGCGTCCACGACGCGGCGCATGAAGCCGGCGAAGGCGTTCCACGGGTCGCCCTCGTCGGCCAGGGCGGTCTCGGCCTCGGCGATGTAGGTTTTCAGGCCTTCCGCGCACAGCTTGCGGAGCAGGTCCTCCTTGCCGGCGTAGCGGCGGTAGAGCGCGCTGATCCCCACCCCCGCCCGCTCGGCCACCGCGGCGATCGGAGCGCCGGGATCGGCGACGAAGACCGCGCGCGCGGCGTCGAGGATCACTTGGTCGTTACGGGCTGCCTGGGCTTTGCGGCCGTTCATGGGCGCCGTGCCTGTTGTCTCCATACCGTCAATATAACAAATGGAACATAATATTCCGTTCTATTGATGGACGGATTCTGGGAAACTTCGGCGCGTCCAACCTGCCACGCGGGCGGGGTGATCGAGGAATCCTGGCTCCCGGCCCGGTGGCGACCGGTGCCCTTGAGTCGTACGCCCCGGGGCCTGCGCGCAGAGGCGGGTTGCAAGTAATAGGCAGACCGGTCTATTTTTTAGGTATGGGACAGAAGGGCGAGGAGACGCGGAACAGGTTGCTGGACGCGACCCAGGAGCTGATCGAGGGGGGCGGCTACTCCGGAGCCGGGCTGAACCAGGTGATCGCGGCCAGCGGGACTCCGCGCGGCTCGCTCTACTTCCACTTCCCCGGCGGCAAGGACCAGATGGTCGCCGAGTCCGTACGGCGGGGCGGTCGTGAGATCGGCCGGGCCGTGGAAGAGCTGGCGGAGGCCGTTCCCGACACCGCGAGCCTGGCCGTCGCCGTGCTGACGCTGCTCGGCGACCGGCTGGAAGCGTCCGGGTGGCGCAAGGGCTGTCCGGTGGCCACGGTCGCGCTGGAGATGGCGGCCACCAGCGACCCGCTGCAGGAGGTCTGCTCGGAGGTCTACGGCTCCTGGGAGGGCATGCTCCGCGACCGGCTGGCCGCCGACGGGCATCCCGAGGCGGGTGACGTGGCCGTCACCGTTCTCGCCCTGATCGAGGGGGCGCTGCTGCTGGCCAGGGCGCACCGCAGCCGGGAACCGCTCGATCGGGTGGCCCGCCGGATCGTGACGCTGCTGTAGAAGCCGCGCAAGACGGCGCCCCGCTGCGGGGAAGCCTTCCCTGGGGGTCTTCCTCTGCCCTTTTAATATGTAGACCGATCTATTATGAGGTGATCGCATGCCCCCCGACTCCATCGTCTTCGGCGCGGCGGGATTCGTCGGCCGCTCCCTGGTCGCGGAGCTGCTGCGGCAGAACCGCCGGGTGGCCGCCGCCGTGCGCGGACCGGCGGAACGGCTCACGTCCTGGCTCGCCGGGCAGCGGGCGGACACCACGGGGCTGACCGTCGTCGGCGCCGACATCACCGCGCCCGGACTCGGCCTCGGAGGCGGCGAGGGCATGGAGGCCCAGGGCCTGGAAGGAATCCGTGACGTCTACAACGCCGCCGCCCGCTTCGCCTTCGGACTGAGCGTCGAGGAGGCAAGACGGGTCAACGTGACCGGGGCGCTCAACGTGGTGGACTGGGCCGCCACCCGGCCCGGCCTGCGCCGCCTGGTCCACATCAGCGGTTACCGCGTCGGCGGCGCTCCCGTGGACCCTCGCGTGGACGGCGCCTACGAGGCGTCCAAGAAGGAGGCCGACGCGGCGGTGCGGGGCCGGGCGGGCGAGCTGGGCGTCCCGCTGACGATCGTCAACCCCAGCAGCGTGATCGGTCCCGGCCAGTTCATCGGCCTGGCCTCGATGATCGAGGATCTCTGGCGCGGGCGGCTCCCGGCACTCCCCGGGGGAGCCGGCACCTTCCTGCCGGTCGTCGAGAGCGGCTACTTCGCCCGCTTCATGGCAGCCCTCCCCGAACACGAGGAGACCGGGGGAGAGGCCTACTGGGTGCTCGACGACGGCACCCCCGAGCTGCCGGAGCTGGTCTCCCTGATCGCCGGGCACCTGGGCGTGCCCGCGCCCCGGCTGACGATCCCGGTCCGGCTCCTGCGGCGGCTGCCCCGCGTGCTCACCCGGGCCGACCCCGAGACGCTGTCGTTCATATCCGGCGACCGCTACGACACCGCCTCCGCCCTGGCCTTCGCGGAGCGGGCCGGACTGCGCATGCCCCCGGTCGGGGAGGCGCTCCGGAGCTGGGCCGACGGGCTGGTCGGCGCCCGGTTCGGCGCCGGCGCCCCGCCACGCGGGCCGTACGGCTTCCGGAACGTGGCGGGGAGCCGGACCTGGGTGGTGGGTGAGCGGGAGAACCCCGAGTACGTGCTGCTGCACGGGCTGCCGCTGGACGCCGATTCATGGGAGGGCGTGCGCGCCCGGCTGGGCGTCCCCGTGCTCGCCGCCGACCTGCCGGGCATGGGCCGTTCCGCGCCCGCTCCCTCGTTCGACGGCTGGACGGAGGCCCTGATGGAGCCGGTCAGGACGCGGCCGGTGCTGGTCGGGCACTCCCTCGGCTGCGGCCCCGTCCTGCGGTACGCGCAGGCCCATCCCGGCCGGGTGGCCGCCGTGGTCCTCGTCGCCCCGGCCTTCCTCCAGCCGCCCTCGGGACGTTTCCCCCGTTCGAGGGCGGCCGTGCCGGTGCTGCGCCGGATGCCGGGGGACCGTCTGGGGGAGCGCCTCGGCGTCCCAGGGGACGCGATCGCGGACCTGCGCCGTCCGGGGGCCGCCCGCCGGGTGGTCGAGGCGATGCGCGCGGCCCACGCCGGGCGGCCGGAGCTCCGCCGGGTGTTCGACCGGGTCGTCGAGGAGTCCCGGGTCCCGGTGACGGTCGTCGCCGGGTCGGGCGATCCGCCGGCCGTGGGCACGCCCGCCACCCTGATCCAGGGCGCCGGACACTATCCCCAGCTCACCCACCCCGACGAGCTGGTGGCCGCTATCCGAGCAGCCGGTGGGCGAGCTCTCCCAGAGCCGTCGCGACCCGCGCGGGGCTGAGCCCCCGCTCGATCCGCTGGTAGGTGTAGACCTCGGGGGCCAGCGGGGCGAGCACGACCTCGACCAGCGCGTCCGGGTCGGGCACTCCGGCGGAGACCAGCAGCGAGCGCACGTGCAGCCGCCAGAAACCGTAGGCCCCGGTGGCGAACCGTGAGCGCCCGGTCTCGGCGCCCAGCACCAGATGGGCGTGGGCCTCCAGCAGCTCCACCGTCGCCGCGTAGAAGGCGGCCAGCCGCTCGGCGGGCGGCGCTCCCGGGCCCAGGGGCGCCGCGCCGCCGATCAGCTTCTCCTGCAGCGCCTTCTCGTGCTCGTCGAGCATCGCGGTCGCGATCGCGGCCCGGTCGGGGTAGCGGCGGTACAGCGTGCCGCGCCCCACCCCGGCCGCCTTGGCGATGTCGTCCATGGTGACGTTCGGCGCACCCTTGGCCGCGAACAGCCGCCCGGCTGCCTCCAGGATGCGCGCCCGGTTGCGCGCGGCGTCTGCTCTCTCCATGACCCAAGGGTATATGTGGACACGTTGTCCGCTACGCGGGACGGGGCGACCCGGTGCCGGTCAGGCCGTCTGCTCGGCCGACATGTGTTGTCCCAGCGGCGTGAGGGCGCGGTGAACGGACGTGCCCTCACGCCGCACGGTGATCTGATCGAGCGTGAGCGGATCGCGGGCGGCGGGCACGAGCAGCCGGGGCGGCGCGCCTTCAGGCCCCGGAAACGGGGGAAGACCCGCCGGGGCGGGTCTTCCGTGGATCGGGATCAGGCGGCGGGGGTGGGGCCGCTGGCGAGCGGGAATCGTAAGATGTTCCGTCCGGTGTAGGCGCGCAGGTCGACGACCTTGGCGTCTGCCGCGGCCCTGCGGCGTGTCGCGGAGCGGATATCCCTGATCTTGAGCCGTGCGACGTATGGTGGCACGACCACAAGTCTCTTCATTGAGCCCCCCGGCGTGATGAATCCGTTACGCGAGATGTCTACAGATCACCGCGTAAAACCACCGTAAAGATCCGGCCAGCAGGGGAGCCAGCGGCCCGACGGAGACCGTAGGTCCAGGTCGGCCGGGTGGGCGTGACGGCGCCGGTCCTGCGGCCGGATGGTCCTGATGCGTCGCATGGCCTGCGTCCTCTCCCCGGACGCGCCGTTCCGGGCGGCTGCGCCCCGTGCCGCCCGCTCCACGCCGCCGGGCGTCCGGCCGCGGGCGCCTGCGGCCGGGGTGGCCCGCACGGATGCCCGCGCGGGCCAACCTGGTTGTGCGGTACGACCCGGATCAACTGGTTTGACTACGCCGGGATCCGGCGGCCGGACGCGTGGTGACGCGGATCCGGTTCCACGCGTTGATCGCCGCGATCACCGTCACCGGCGCGGCCGGCGTGTACCGGCCTCCGGCGCCGAACCGCCTGGTCCAGCCGCGACCAGGCGTCCTGGACCACGTCCTCGGTCTCGTCGAGGCTGCCGAGCAGGCCGTAGGCCATGCCCGCCGCCGGGGCCGGATGGCGTCGAACCCGGTCGCGAGATCTTCGTCGCCGTTCACGCAAGGAGGACGAGACATCTCCTGAGTGTGTGACATCCGGCGAACTATGCTGCCCACCGGGGCGTCCGACGAGCCGCCGAACGGAGATGAGATGAGCACCGGGCTGATCGACGGGGATCCCCAGAGGCTGGGCGGCTACTGGCTGGCCGGACGGCTGGGCGCGGGCGGTCAGGGCGTGGTCTACGAGGCCTACGACGCCGAGGGCAGGCGGGTCGCGGTCAAGGTCCTGCACGGCGACGCGGGCGGCGATCCCGAGCTGCGCGACCGGTTCGGCCGGGAGGCGGCCGCCGCCCGGCGGGTCGCCTCGTTCTGCACGGCGGCCGTGATCGACGCCGACCTCGACGGGCCCAGGCCCTACATCGTCTCCGAATACGTGGAGGGCCCCAGCCTGCGCAGGGCGGTGGCCGACGGACGCCGCTTCACCGGCGGCGACCTGCACCGCCTGGCGACCGCGGTCGCCACCGCGCTCACCGCCATCCATGACGCCGGGGTCATCCACCGCGACCTTAAACCCGACAACGTGCTGCTCGGCCCGGACGGCCCCCGGGTGATCGACTTCGGCGTCGCCCGCACGGAGGAGATGTCGCTGACCGCCACCGGCATGGTGGCGGGCACGCCGACCTACATGGCACCCGAGATCTTCATGGGCCATCGCGCGGGCACCTCGGCCGACGTGTTCGCCTGGGGCGGGATCATGGTCTTCGCCGCGACCGGGGCCGACCCGTTCCGGGCCGAGAGCCTGGGCGGCGTCATGCACCGCGTGCTCTCCGTCCAGCCCCAGCTCGACATGCTGCCCGAACGGCTCCGCCCGTTCATCGCGGCCTCGCTCGCCAAGGACCCGCAGGCCAGGCCGTCGGCCAGGGACCTGCTGCTCGCCCTGGTCAGCGACGGCGGCCGGCTCGACACCCCGCGGCTGCTCGCGGTGGGCAGCAACGCCGGAGCGCGGATCCGCGCCGCCTCCGCGGACCCCGCGCTCGGCACCCTTGCCGAGGAGGCCTACGCCGCGCTCGGCCAGGCCGAGCGGGAGCTCGCCCCCGAGGTGTTCCTCCGGCTGGTCACCGTGACCGACGACGGCGAGCAGGCCGTACGGCGGGCGCAGTGGGCCGAGCTCCTCGACGGGCGGCGGGAGGACGAGGCGGCCGCCGTGAGCCGGGTGCTCCAGGCTTTCGCCTACCTGGTGGTCCACGACGAGCAGGAGGTCTGGCTGTCGCGGCCGGCCCTGCCGCAGGCGTGGCCCCGGCTGCGCCTGTGGGTCCAGGCCAACCGGGACGGCCTGGCCGTCCACCGGGGGATCCTCGCCGCCGCGCGGCGCTGGCAGACCCAGGGGCGCCGGGACGGCGACCTGTTCCAGGGCAGCAGCCTGGAGAACGCCATGAGCTGGGCGGCCACCGGCCGCCGCAACATCACGCTGAGCCCGGTCGAGCGCGACTTCCTGGAGGCGGGCGCCGCCCTCACCAAACGCCGCGCGCGCCGGGGCCGGCTGCTCTCCATGACGCTGGCCGTGCTGCTGGTGGCCGCGTTGGCCGCCGGGGCGCTCGCCGTACAGCAGAGCAGGGTGGCCGAGGCGCGCAGCGCCACCATCGCGCTCCAGCGTGACCAGGCGGGGGCCCGCCAGCTCGCCGCGACGGCCGACTCGCTGCGGGTCGCCGAGCCGGTCAGGGCCATGCTGCTCAGCGTGGCGGCCTGGCGGCTGGCCCCGGTGGCCGAGGCCAGGGCGAGCCTGGCGGGCTCGCTCGCCCAGCGGGAGACGGCCACCTTCCACGACCCGGCCACCGCGATACAGACGCTCCGGGCGCTGAGCCGCGACGGGCGCACGCTCGTCAGCGCGGGCGGGGGCGAGGTGCGGATCTGGGACGTGCGGACCGGCAGGCGCGCCGGAGGGTTCAGGGGGATCGGCGACGACCTGCGAGGGATCGCGCTGAGCCCGAGCGGCAGGCTGCTCGCGGTGATCAGCGGGCTGGAGCTGAAACTCTGGGACGTGGCCAAGGGCAGGCCGACCGGCGCGACCCTCGCCGTCCAGGGACGTGAGGCCGGCGGCGACACCCAGGTGTTCTTCGGCCAGGCCGAGGACCGGGTCCTGGTGACCGAGGGGGAGGGGCTCACGGTCTGGAACCCCGTGACGGGGGAGAAGCAGTTCCCACCGGTCACGGGCGTGGACCTCGACACCTCCGCGGACGGCAGGGGGCTGGCCGTCGGCGGCCTCGACGGCGTACCGGTGGCCTTGACCCTGGCCGGCCTGCGCCGGATCCCGCTGGGGAGCCGGTGCGACGCCTGCGGGCTGCGGGTCGCCTACAGCCCGGACGGCAGGACCATCGCGGTCGGCCGCGGGAAGAGCGTCCAGCTGCGCGACGCCTTCACCGGAGCCGACCTGGAGCGCCCGTTCGCCGCCGGCAACGGCGGAGATCTGCGTTTCAGCCCCGACGGGCGCTTCCTGGCCGCCGCGGACGAGACGAGCATCAAGCTCTGGCGGGTCCAGGACGGCCGGCTGCTGCTCACCCAGAGGATCGACGCGTTCATGCCCGCCGTGGCCTTCGACCCCGACGGGCGCACGCTGCGCTACCTCACCGAGGACGCGGTCACCGCCCTCGACATCACCGCGCTGACCAGACCCGTCGTGCTCAAGGGACCCGGCACCCACTGGGCCGAACTGAGCCCGGACGGGCGCCTGCTCGCCTCCCGGGACAGCCAGGCCGGCGAGGTCCGGCTCTGGGACGTCCGGCGGCGCAAACCCCTCGCCGCCCTGACCGTGGGGCCCGAGGGCGCCGACGGCTACTTCGAGATGGCCTTCAGCGGCGACGGCAGGCGGCTGGCGGTCAACACCGGCGGGGAGAGTTCCCGGCTGACGATCTGGGACACCGCCACCTTCAGGCGGATCACCACCGTCGAGACGGCGCGCGAGGGACAGGTGCCCGCTCTGGCGATGAACGCCGACGGCACCGCCGTCGCCTCCTACGTCCTGTACTACGACTCCGAGAAGGCACCCCGCGGGGAGGTCCACCTGTGGGACGTGCCCGGTGGCCGCCACCGCTGGTCCGTGGCCCAGGAGTACGTCGAGGCGCTGAGGTTCACCCCCGACGGCAGGGCCATCGGGGTCGCCGGCGGAGAGCAGCGGCTGCTGGACGTGGCGACCGGGAGACCGTTCGGCGCCACGTACGGCTCGCCGACCGTCAGCATCCCGGTGACCTCGCTGGTCTTCAGCGCGGACGGCGCCCGCACCGCCACGGCCGACCAGGTAGGGCGGATATCGGTGTGGGAGACGGGATCCAGGGGCAGGGTGGGCACCCTCATCCGGGGCGGCGACGGAGCCGGGGTCAGCCTGGCCTACTCGCCGCGCGGCGACGTGGTCGCGGCCGGGGTCGACCCCCAGTCGGTGGCGCTGTGGGACATCGCGACCGGGCGCCGCCTCGGCCAGCCGATCGTGGCGCACACCGGGGACCTCCAGTCGCTGGCGTTCACCGCCGACGGGTCCCGGCTCATCACGGTCGACTCCGCCGGCACCCTGGCCGAGCAGCCGGTCGACCCGGAGCAGGTGGCGCACGCGGTCTGCGGGCGGGCCGGCCGTACGCTGTCGCGGGAGGAGTGGCGGACCTACCTGACCGATGTTCCATATCGCGAGATATGTCCGGATTAATCCAAATTTTCTGCCCGAAGATCGCGCCCAAGGCCGTACGAGAGTCGCGGCGAGGTGGATCGGGGGGATCTGCAACGCTTTCGGGGGTTACCGGCCGGCCGGGCAGGCAGTCGTCCAAGCGAGTGAGGGCGAATCACCCTGGCGGCGGACGCACCCGCAGTAGTCGCCCCCTTACGGTCTTCGACTGCAGGAGACGACGCAGGGGGAAGTTCCGATGCTCAAACTGTCCGATGCGAGTGACTTCACGGGTGAGGGCCTCACGCGGGCCCTGGAGGGCTACCTGTCCCACTGGGCCGAGCGGTCCGGCATCGTCGTCGAGACCTGGGCGCTGCCCGGCGGGGCCGTGCCCCGCGAAATCGCCCGGGCGGTGTACGCCACCGTTCTGGAGGCCCTTGCCAACGTCGAACGGCACAGCGGCGCGTCCCATGTCTCCGTCGCGATCACGCTGAGCGCGAGCGGCCTGCGGATGACCGTCAGCGACGACGGCGGCGGATTCCCCGAGAACCGGGCGGACCGCTCCCCGGGAAGAGGCCTGGCCGCCATGCGGGCCTGCTTCGCCGAGGTGGGCGGCACGTTGACGGTCAACACCGTCCCGGCGGGCGGCACCACCGTCACGGGGGTCGTCCCCATGTGAGAACCGCTCGCGGACGGGTGGGCGCGTCGGGGGAACGGTCCCGTCGTGCCTCCTGGCGGCGCAGGCCGTGAGTGGGCGGAACACGTCGGGGAATGGCGTGCGCGTGGCCCGTGAATGGCGAGTCCCAGCGATCCATCACCATCCATGGTGTGACACTTTCCCAGAGTCGGAATCGAGTTTGCGCAGGTAAGGGCATATACGAACCGACTGATCAGGTCGGAGGCGATCACTCGTGACCGGGCCGAATGAACCGACGTTTTTCGGGGGGAAACATGGCGCAGTGTGAGGTCTGCGGCAACGATTACGACATGAGCTTCGAGGTGCACGCCCAAGGGGCCGTGCACGTCTTCGACAGCTTCGAATGCGCGATCCAGCGGATGGCGCCCATCTGCGAGCGCTGCGGAGTCCGTATCGTCGGGCACGGTGTCCAGGCCGGTCGGAGCTGGTTCTGCTGCGCGCACTGCGCCCGGCAGGAGGGCGCGGACACGATCGTCGACCGGGTCGGGATCCCCTCCCAGCAGGGAGCGCAGTAGACGACTCCCGCTCGGAGCGTCACGGGCCGGCACTCCTCTTCCCGGAGAGCGGCCGTCATCTCTTCCCGGCGAGCGGTCGTCATCGGCGCACCGGGCCCGTCATGCGCTGAGGGCCGCCGAGGCGGCATGAGCTCCGCCGCCCTGCCGGCACCGTCCGCCCGGCACATGTGACCTGGGTGCGCGAGGATGCTCCAGTGTCCGGTGATGTCCATGCCGCAGGCCCGGCACGAGCGATCGTGCCGGGCCTGCGGACGGTTGGAAGCTCAGGTCAGCTCAGCGGCCAGCAGGTGGCGTGAGAGGTGATCTGCGCAGGCAGAAGGCCCTCGTTCCTGGCCGTCACGGCCCAGGAGTTGTTGGCCAGGTTGGCGAGGTTGGCGGTGACGAGCAACCCGTCCGGGTTCGCGTATCCACCGTTGATCAGCGCCGTGTTGATGGGGCATATGGCACTGGCGGTCCCTACGCCGTCAGCCTCGACCGTGATGGTCTCGTTGACGTCCTGAGGGTTCACGACGATGCCCGCATTCCCCTGCGGGCCCTGCTCACCCTGCGGTCCCTGGGGTCCAGCTTCGCCCTGCGGGCCCTGCTCACCTTGCGGTCCGGTGTCGCCCTGCGGTCCGGCTTCGCCCTGCGGGCCCTGTGCRCCGGTCTCRCCCTGCGGTCCGGTGTCGCCCTGCGGGCCCTGCTCACCTTGCGGTCCGGTCTCGCCTTGCGGGCCCTGTGCACCGGTCTCACCCTGTGCACCGGTCTCACCCTGCGGGCCCTGCGGTCCGGTGTCGCCCTGCGGGCCCTGTGCGCCGGTGTCGCCGG
>NZ_NGFP01000303.1 GCF_002149035.1 Streptosporangium minutum | reverse complement strand
GCGCCCAGCCAGGATCTCCCTCGCTGCGCGCACCGGGCGGCCATCCCACCTTCACCCTAAACAAGGATGAATCGCCCATGAAGTCCCAGCTCTCGCATTCTCCCGACGTACTTCGGGCGTTCATCGGACGGAAACCGATTGCCGACTTACTAGGTCTAGCTTGTTTGTACAAGTTCGCCTACTTTCATTGCATATTGCGCGACACCCCCTTGGGAGACAACGTGATCGCATCCCGAGTCCGCTCCGCAGGCCTGGCCGCGCTTCTCCTCGCAGGCGCCACGGCATGCGGAGCGGCCCCGACCACCGCCGCGCCGTCCGCCTCCGGCGGCGGCTCCGCGGCCGGTGTGGACGCCCGGACCGCCGCCTCCGCGGCCGACTTCGGCGGGCTGGACAAGCTCGTCGAGGCCGCGAAGAAGGAAGGCAGGCTCCACGTCATCGCCCTGCCGCCCGACTGGGCCAACTACGGAAAGATCATCGAAGCCTTCAAGGCGAAGTACGGCATCGAGATCGAGAGCGAGACCCCCGACGCCGCCAGCGCCGACGAGATCAACGCGGTGAAGACCCGCAAGGGCCAGGACCGCGCCCCCGACGTGCTCGACGTCGGCCAGTCCTTCGCCATCAGCGGCGCCGCCGAGGGCCTGTTCGCGCCCTACAAGGTCCAGACGTGGGACAAGATCCCCGCCAACCAGAAAGAGCCGAGCGGCCTCTGGTTCAACGACTACGGCGGCTACGTCTCGATCGGCTGCGACGCCAAGAAGATCGCCAAATGCCCGGAGACCTTCGCCGACCTGCTCAGACCCGAATACAAGGGCAAGGTCGCGCTGAACGGCAACCCGACCAAGTCCGGCTCGGCGTTCGCCGGCGTGTACGCGGCGGCCCTGGCCAACGGCGGCTCCTTCGACGACATCCAGCCCGGCCTGCAGTTCTTCAAGAAGCTGAAGGACACCGGCAACTTCAACCCGGTGGAGACCACTCCGGCCACCATCGAGAAGGGCGAGACCCAGATCAGCATCGACTGGGACTACAACAACGCCGCCTACGCCCCCAAGATGGCCGAGAAGGGCCTCGACTGGAAGACGGTCATCCCGACCGACGGCAAATACTTCCAGCTCTACGCGCAGGCGATCAACAAGGACGCCCCGCACCCGGCCGCCGCCCGCCTCTGGCAGGAGTTCCTCTACAGCACCGAGGGCCAGAACCTCTACCTCGGCGGCTTCGCCCGCCCGGTGCTGCTGCCCGCCATGAAGGCCGACGGCTCGGTCGACAAGGACGCGGAGGCCAACCTGCCCCCCGTCGAGGGCGAGCCCGCCTTCCCGACCGAGGCCCAGGTCAACAAGGCCAAGGAAGTCCTGGCCGGCGGCTGGGGCGCCGCCGTCTCCGGCTGACCGATGACGACGACCGATTCCCCGGCCGAGCGATGACGGCGACCGACGCCGGTACGGCCGCCCGGCGCGGCGGCCGTACCCGCTCCACGGGGTGGCTCGCCGCCCTGCCCCTGCTGGCCTTCGTGGCGCTGGCGTTCGGGATCCCCGCGGTCGCGCTGCTGCTCGGCGCGTTCACCGTCAGGGACCCGCAGAGCGGGCTCTCCTCCTTCAGCGCCGCCAACGTGGCCGAGAGCCTGCGGGGCAACTACCTCGCCACCCTCCTCAGCAGCGTGCGGCTGTCGGCGCTGGTCGCGGTGCTCGGCGCGGTCCTGGGCACCTTCCTGGCCCAGGCCGTGGTCACCTCCCGGTTCCGGGCGCTGCGCGAGGCGGTGCTGACCGCCTCGGGAGTGCTGGCCAACTTCGGCGGCGTGCCGCTGGCGTTCGTCTGGATCGCCACGCTGGGCAACTCCGGCGTGGTCACCAAGACCTTCGGGCTGGGCGAGTCCGGCTGGAGCCTGTACACCTTCTGGGGCCTGGTGATGGTCTACATGTACTTCTCGGCGCCACTGATGGTGCTGGTCATGACCCCGGCCCTGGACGGCCTGCGCCCGCAGTGGCGGGAGGCGGCGCAGAACAGCGGCGCCACCGCCTGGCAGTTCTGGCGGCACGTCGGCATCCCGGTGCTGGCCCCCGCACTGCTCGGCGGCGTCGTGCTGCTGTTCGGCGGCGCGTTCGCCGCCTACGCCACCGCCCAGGCGATGGTCGGCAGCACGGTCCCGCTGGTCACCCTGCAGATCGCGGACGCGCTCACCGGCGACGTGCTGATCGGCCACGAGAACATCGCGCTCGCCCTCAGCCTCGACATGATCGTCATCGCGATCCTGGTGATGGCGGTCTACCTGCCGCTGCAGAGGAGGAGCTCCCGATGGCTGCGATAGCCACCGTGCCCGAGGTCGCCCCCGGCCCGGCCGCCTCCCGTCCCCGCCCGCGGCGGGTGCGCGTCTGGCGGGGGATCGTGCTGGGCGTCGCGGCGCTCTACTTCCTCGTCCCGATGGCCGTCTCCTTCTGGTTCACCGTCCACACCGAGGGGAAGGGCCTCTCGCTCGGCGCCTACACACGGATCCTGTCCGCGCCCGGCTTCGTCCCCAGCCTGCTGCTCTCCCTGGGGCTGGCCGCCGCCACGATCGTGACGGTGCTGCTGCTGACGCTCCCCGCGATGCTCGCCGTACGGCTCGGCGCACCGCGGCTGCGGCCCGCGCTGGAGCTGATCGCCACGCTCCCACTGGTCGTTCCGCCGATCACCTATGTGGTCGGCATCGGCACGGCGCTGCGCGGCGGCACCGAGGCGCTGGCCGCCACGCCGTTCTGGGCCACGCTGATCGCGGTCCAGGACGAGAGGTTCCCGGTCGTGCTCGTTCTGGCCTACGTGGTGCTGACGCTGCCGTTCGCCTACCGGTCGCTGGACGCCGGACTGCGGGTGATCGACGTGCGGACCCTGGTGGAGGCGGCGCGGAACCTGGGCGCCTCGTGGCCGCACGTGCTGCTGCGGGTGATCGTCCCCAACATCCGCTCCGCCATCGCCAGCGCCTCCTTCCTCACCCTCGCGCTGGTGCTCGGCGAATACACCGTCGCGGCCCTGCTCGGCTACCAGACGTTCCCCGTCTGGATCGTGACCGTCTCCGGCAACGACGGGCAGCTGTCGGTGGCCCTGTCGATTATCAGCCTGCTGCTCATCTGGCTGCTGTTGCTCACCCTCTCGGGTGCGGGAAGGAAACGTCGATGACCGTCGAGCTCCGGGGGCTGCGCCGCACGTTCGGCCGCACGGTCGCCCTGGACGGCCTGGACCTCACCGTCGAACAGGGCGAGCTGATGGCGCTGCTCGGGCCGTCGGGCTGCGGCAAGACGACGGCCCTGCGCTGCGTGGCCGGCTTCGAGCACCCCGACTCCGGGGCGGTGCTGGTGGACGGCGAGGACATCACCCGGGTGCCCGCCAACCGCCGGGACGCGGGCATGGTCTTCCAGTCCTACAGCCTGTTCCCCAACCTCAACGCCCGCGACAACGTGGCCTTCGGGCTCCGGGTCCGCAAGGTGCCCACCGCCCGGCGGCACGCGCGGGCGGCGGAACTGCTGGAGCTGGTCGGTCTCCCCGCGCACGCCGAGCGCTATCCGCACGAGCTCTCCGGGGGCCAGCAGCAGCGCGTCGCGCTGGCCAGGGCACTGGCCCTGGAGCCCCGCGTGCTGCTGCTGGACGAACCGCTGTCCGCGCTGGACGCCAAGGTCCGCGTCACGCTGCGGGAGGAGATCCGGCGGCTCCAGCTCGACCTCGGCATCACCACGATCTTCGTGACCCACGACCAGGAGGAGGCGCTGTCGGTCGCCGACCGGGTCGCGGTGCTCCGCGACGGGCGGCTGGAGCAGTGCGGGCCCCCCGCCGACGTCTACGACCGGCCGGCCACGCCGTTCGTGGCCGAGTTCGTCGGCACGATGAACCACATCCCCGGCCGCCTGTCCGGGGACGAGGTCACGGTCCTGGGCCAGCTGCTCAAGGTGGACGGCCCGTTGCCCGCCTCCCCCGACGTGGACGTGCTGGTCCGGCCCGAGGCCGTGCTCGTCACGCCCGATCCGGAGGGCCGGGCGCTGGTCGTGGCGTCGTCGTTCCGCGGTTCGTCGGCGCGGCTGCGGGTGCGGCTGGGCGAGCTGGAGGTCCTCAGCGACGTCCCCGGCCACGACGCGGCACGGCTGGCCCCCGGCACCCGGGTGGCCTTCGGCCTTGTGCGACGGCCCGTCCTGGTCGCCGAGCGCGCCACGGCCGGCGGCGGCCGTACCCCCGCCGAGCTGGAGGATCCCGCCGGTGTCGGCTGAGCTGCGCGCCGTCCTGTTCGACATGGACGGCACCCTCGTGGACACCGAGGGGCTGTGGTGGGAGGCGTGCGCGGCGGTGGCGGCGGAGCTCGGCCTGGAGCTGGCCGGGGCCGACGCCGCCCACGTGCTCGGCCGGCCCGTCGAGCACGCCGCCGCCCACCTCCTGCGGCGGAGCCGCGCGCGGCGGGACCGGGCCTCCACGGACGGGACGACCGCCCACCCCGGCCGGGCGCTCCCCGGCGATTCCCCCACGCGACCGGACGAGGCGTCCGCCGAGGCCGTCGGCGCGCGGCTCACCGAGGCCTTCGCCGAGCGGATCGCGGGCGGGGTGACCCCGCTGCCCGGCGCGATCCGGCTGCTGGACGACCTGGGCGCGGCGGGTGTGCCGGTGGCCCTGGTCAGCGCCTCACCCCGGCGGATCGTGGACATGGTGCTCCGCACGGTCGGGGCGGAACGGTTCCGTCTGGTCGTGGCCGCCGAGGACACGGCGCGCGGCAAACCGCTGCCCGACCCCTACCTGAAGGCCGCCGCGGCGCTGGGCGTGGACCCCGCCGAGTGCGTGGCCGTGGAGGACAGCCCCACCGGTCTCGCCGCCGCCCGCGCCGCGGGATGCCGGGTGATCGCGGTGCCGGGCGACGTGCCGGTGCCGTACGGCGTGCCGGCGGTGGACAGCCTGGAGAAAGTGGATCTGGCACTGTTGCGGCTGCTGACAGCCGGGAAGATCTGGATAAGCTGAGCCACTTCATGTGACGGTATATGCGGTTAGGTATGACGGTGAACAACCTCACTCCGGGTGATCCCATACAGATCGGGCGATACCGCTTGCTCAGCCGGCTGGGCCGAGGCGGGATGGGCACCGTCTACCTCGGCGAGTCCCCCGAGGGGCAACGGGTCGCCATCAAGGTGATCAACTCGGAGTACAGCCAGCACGAGCAGTTCAGGATGCGTTTCCGCCGGGAGGCCGACGCGGCCCAGCGGGTCCGCCGGTTCTGCACCGCCGCGGTGATCGAGGCCGCGCTGGACGGCGACCAGCTCTACGTCGTCACCGAATACGTGTCCGGCCCGAACCTGGAGGAGGCCGTCCACTCGGGGGGACCGCTCCGCGGTTCCAGCCTCGACGCGCTGGCGGTCGGCGTGGCGACCGCGCTCACCGCCATCCACGGCGCCGGGGTCGTGCACCGCGACCTCAAACCGTCCAACGTGCTGCTCTCCTCGGTCGGCCCCCGCGTGATCGACTTCGGCATCGCCCGCGCGCTGGACACCCTCAGCGGGATCACCGGAACCGGCGAGATCATCGGCACGCCCCGCTACATGGCGCCCGAGGTGCTGCGCGGCGAGCCGGTCTCCCCCGCGTGCGACGTGTTCTCCTGGGGCTGCCTGGTGGCCTTCGCCTCAAGCGGTCACGCGCCGTTCGGCGGGGAGGCGCTGCCCGCGGTGCTCTACCAGGTGCTGAACACCGAACCCTCCCTGGAGGGCATGGATCCCGCGCTGCGCGAGCTGGTGACCTACGCGATCGCCAAGGACCCCCGGAACCGGCCCACCTCCCAGCAGGTGCTCGACCACCTCGTCGGCCGCTCCGCCGCTCCCGAGCAGACCGCCCACTCGGTCCAGACGGCCTGGCAGCAGAGCCCGCCCACGATTCAGGGGACCGCCCAGTGGGCGGGAGCCGTACCGCCGGGGCAGCACGGCGGCCCCGGGCACAACGGCCCCGCCCACGGCGGTCCCGGACACGGCGGTCCCGCCCACGGCGGTCCCGGCCACACCGTCGCGACCGTGCCCGTCGGACAGCCCGCGCGGAGGAAGAAGCTGATCGCCGGAGCGGCGGTGGCGGCCCTGGTCGCGGTGGGGGGCGGGGCCGGCCTCTATCTCGCGCTCACCTCCGGCGGCCCGCCGGAGAACCTCGCCCTGCTCTACCAGAACGACTTCACCCAGAGCGGGAGCGGCTGGAGCGGCGGCACCTACGACGGCGAGAACGACCACGGCTACGCCCCCGAGGGCTACTACGCCCTTGACGTGGACGGCGACGACTCCGTGCTGCGGGAGAAGGCGCCCGTCCCCTTCGCGACCGCTCCGCCGTCCACCCCCGACCCCACGGCCAGCCCCACGCCGGTCCTGCCCGCCCGCCTGCTGATCGGCGTCGACGTCGGGGTCCGCGACGGCAGCAGCGGCCGGGGCGAGTACGGCCTGTTCTGCCGGGGTGAGGACACCAACGAGGCGACCCGCTACGAGTTCCTGCTCGACACCACGGGCAACGCCCGCCTCCGCAAGAGCGTGAAGAGCGCCGGGGGCGAGCTCACCAAGGCCTTCAAGGTCGACCTGCCCAAGGGGCAGCCCGTCCGCCTCCAGGCCGAGTGCTCGGGCGGCCCGCAGGGCGTGCAGCTCACCATGTGGGTCAACGGCGAGAAGGTCCAGAGCTTCCTGGACGCCAGCCCGCTGCCTCCCGGCGAGATCGGCCTGATCGCCCGGGTCGGCGAGAACAGCGAGGCCATGCTCAGGACCTCCTTCGACAACTTCACCATGCACGGCACTCTGGAGAACGGGGCCTCCGCGCCCTGAACGGGAACAACGAGTGATCGAGGCGGGGTTGGGGAGGATCGAAGCACTCGAATGAGCTAAAGGAGTCCAGCACGATGCGCGCCATTGTCGTCTCCGCCACCGGCGGTCCCGAGGTTCTCACCTACACCGACCACCCGGATCCCGAGCTGAACCCGGGCGACGTGCTGGTCGACATCGCGGCCGCCGGCGTGAACTTCATCGACGTCTACCAGCGGATGGGACACTATCCGCTGTCGCTGCCCTTCGTGCCCGGCAACGAGGGCGCGGGCACCGTCGCCGCGGTCGGCGAGGACGTGCGGGATCTCTCCGTGGGCGACACCGTGGCCTGGGCCGGAGTGATGGGCAGCTATGCGGAGAGGACCGTGGTGCCCGCCTCCCGCCTGCTCGCCGTGCCCGACGGTGTCACGGCGGACGTGGCGGCGGCCGTGATGCTCCAGGGGATGACCGCGCACTACCTGACCCACTCCACCTACGAGGTGAAACCCGGTGACGACGTGCTGGTGCACGCCGCGGCCGGGGGCATGGGACTGCTGCTCACCCAGATCGCCAAGCTGCGCGGCGCCCGGGTGATCGGCACGGTCTCCACCGAGGAGAAGGAGGAACTGGCCCGTCAGGCGGGCGCCGACGAGGTGCTCCGCTACGGCGGCTTCTCCGAGGCGGTCCGCGAGCTGACCGGCTCCGGCGTGCACGTCGTCTACGACGGCGTGGGCGCGGCCACCTTCGACGGCGGCATCGCCTCGCTGCGCCCGCGCGGCATGATGGCCCTGTACGGCCAGGCCAGCGGCCCGGTCGCGCCCGTCGACCCGCAGATCCTCCACCAGCACGGCTCCCTCTTCCTGACCCGCCCCACCCTCGCCCACTACGTCGCCGCCCGCGACGAGCTGGTCTGGCGGGCCTCCGACGTCTTCGGGTGGGTGGCGTCGGGACAGCTCCAGGTGCACATCTCCCGCCGCTATCCCCTCGCCGAGGCCGCCCAGGCCCACGAGGACCTGGAGGCCCGCCGGACCACGGGCAAGATCCTGCTCATCCCCTGACCCCGGGCCCGCGCCGGACGCGCCTGCGCCCTCTCGGCAGCCCGAACCCGAGTACGGCCGCCGCCCGTCACGGCGGCGGCCGTACCTGCTTCCCGCCGGGAACCCCTTCCCCGGACCTGTTGCCGCCCGGCCCCTCCTCACAGCGCCCGTTCCCGGGCCGGGCGGGTCATCGCGGCCCCGGCCGTTCCCGGGCCCGGTAGGTCAATCCGGTTTCTCCCGCTCCCCGAGCCCGACGGGGAAGGCGTCGAAGTGGACGATGACGCGCGCGGTGTCCGGAGCTTCCTCGTCCCGTTCCCGGACCCTGTCGTAGCAGGCGTCCAGGACCTGGGTGACGTCGCGCACGAGGTCGGCGAGCTCTTCCCTGGTCAGGCGCAACGCCACGCGGGAGTTGACGCCGGCCGTGATCCACGGCCGCGGGGAGGTCCGTGACTCCTCCAGCCACCGGGCGAGCTCGGCGCCGCGCTGGCGGACCATTTCCGCGAGGAGGAACTCGGCGGCCTCCGCGGTCTCGGGGTCGCGGCGGAACCGGTCGCCGTCGAGGGAGAAGCCCCGGGTGCGCCACCAGCGCTCCTTGCCCTTGCCGCGCTCGGGCATGTCCTCGATGAACCCGTGCCGTTCAAGCTGGCGCAGGTGGTAGCTCGTGACTCCGGTGTTCTCTCCGATCCGGGCCGCGAGCTGGGTCGCGGTCGCCGGGCCGTGCTGCTCCAGCAGCTCCAGGAGCCGGAGCCGGACAGGGTGGGAGAGCCCCTTGAGTGCCGAGGCTCCGAGATTGCGGGTCTTGTCATCCATCACGTGCAGCCATATCTTTGCAAAGGAATATTTGCACACTTTCCTTTACACAATATCGGAGGTCCACGTGATCGGACGGTCATTCCGCTGGCTGTGGACGGCCTCCGGCCTGTCGAACGTCGGCGACGGCATCGCGGTCCTCGGCGTGTCCCTGATCGCGGTGACCCTGACCAGGTCGCCGTTCCTGGTCTCCCTGGCCGGCGCGGCGGCGACGCTGCCCTGGCTGCTGCTCGCGCTGCACGCCGGCGCGATCGTCGACCGGCACGACCGGCGACGGATCATGGTCATGGCGAGCTGGGGCCGGGCCGGCGTGCTCGCGGCGCTGGCCACGGCGGCCTGGCTGGGGGCGCTCAGCCTGCCGGTGCTGCTCGCCGGAGCCCTCCTGATCGGCGTCGCCGAGGTCTTCTCCGACACCTCCGCGCAGTCCGTGCTGCCGATGGCCGTCCCGCGCGACCGCCTCGACAGCGCCAACGGGCAGCTCATCGCCGTGCAGACGGTCGGCAACAACTTCCTCGGCGGCCCGCTGGCCGGACTCCTGATCCTGATCGGCCCGGCCGCGGTCCTCGGCGTGCCCGCCCTGCTCTACGCCGTGGCGGGGCTGGCCCTGTGCGGCATGCGCGGCCGTTTCCAGGTCGAGGCCCCGTCGACGCGCTCCCTGCGCACCGACATCGCCGACGGCCTGCGCTACCTGCGCGACCATCGTGTCCTGCGCGCCCTGGCCGCCTTCGCGGGCGTGCTCAACTTCGCCAACGCGGCCTACTTCGCGGTCTTCGTGCTGTGGGTCGTCGGCGACGGGTCGCGGGTGGGACTGCCCGCCGCCGGCTACGGCGTCCTCACGGCGGCGCTGGCCGCCGGGGCGGTGACGGGCTCCCTGCTGGCCGGGTGGCTGGCCCGCCGCGCGGGCCAGGTCAGGACCCTGCTCGTCGCCGACCTGGTCAACAGTCTCCTGCTGCTGGTGCCCGTGCTGATCCCCACCCCGGTGGCGATCGGCGTCACCGCCGCGTTCCTCGGCGCGACCAACGCCGTCTCCAACGTCATCCTGGTGTCGCTGAGGCAGCGGCTCATCCCCGAAGACCTCCTCGGCCGGGTCAACGCGAGCTACCGCCTGATCGGCATGGGCACCACCCCCCTCGGCGCGGCGGCCGGCGGGCTCCTCGGCACCTACGCCGGCCTGCCCGCCGTATTCTGCGCCGCCTCCGCGGTGTGCGTCATCGCGGTCCTCCTCGTCTCCCGCGCCGTCTCCACCCGCTCCGTGGCCGCCGCGGAGGAGGCGTCCGACCGGCCCTCGGCCCTCCACCCGGCATGACCGGGCCGGCGGACGATCAGCGCAGCGGATGAGCCGGCCAGTCCAGCAGCCGGGCGCCCAGCACCGCGGTCTCCAGCGTGAACCGCTGGGTGGGGTCGTCGGGCGAGAACCCGGTGAGGCGGCGGATCCGCTCCAGCCGGTAGGTCACCGCCCGGGTGCTGACACCGAGCCTGCGCGCGGCGGCGGTCTGGTTGCCCTGGGAGGCGAAGACGGCCTCCAGCGTGCCGAGCAGCGGCTCCGGACCGCCCCTCGCGTCCAGCAGCGGGCTGAGCACGGTTGTCACCAGGTCCTCGATGGCGGCCCTGTCCCGCAGGAGCACCGGGAAGACCAGCAGGTCCGAGGCCTTGAGCACGGAGGCCCGCAGGCCCAGCCGGTCACCGAGCTCGATGGCGTTGGCGGCCTCCCGGTAGGAGGTGACCACCCCGCCCGGCCCCCGG
>NZ_NGFP01000302.1 GCF_002149035.1 Streptosporangium minutum | reverse complement strand
GGGCGTTCCCCCTTGAATGTGGACACCTTGGAGACTGGATCTTGAGGTCCAGGGGAAGAGATGTCACTGATGGTGATGAAGAACTACCCGCCCGAGTTCAAGGCCGACGCGGTCGCGTTGGTCTTGTCCAGGCCGGACCGGACGATCACGTCGATCGCGAGGGACCTGGGGATCAGCCGCGAGACGCTGCGGTTGTGGGTACGCGCTGCGCAGATTCGGGGTGAGGGCGCTCCAAATGCGACGGGGCGTGTCGCTGCTACCGGTAAGCGGGCGCTGTCGGGGCACATACCCTCGGACGACGTGCTGGAAGAGGAAAACAAGCAGCTGCGCGCCCGGATCCGGGAGCTGGAGCAAGAGCGTGACATTCTGCGCAGGGCTGCGAAGCTTTTCGCGGGCGAGACGAACTGGTGAGCCGCTTTCAGTTCGTTGAGGATCACAAGGCGCTCTTCGGGGTGAAGCGGTTGTGCCGGGTGTTGCAGGTGTCGCGCTCAGGCTTCTACCGGTGGTTGAAGGGTGCCGGGGCGCGGCTGGCCCGCCGCCTGGCCGATGAGGATCTGGCCGGGCGGATGCGGTGGATTCATGCCGAGCATGAGGGCACCTACGGCTCGCCCCGGATGACGGCCGAGTTGCGGGCGGCCGGGATCGAGGTCAACCACAAGCGGGTCGAGCGGGTGATGCGCGTGTACGGCATCGGCGGGGGCTTGTCACAGGCTGGGGGTCACCCGCTCGCGCGGGGAGGTCGGAACCAGCGCCGACAACGCGGCGGCCGAGTCGTTCAACGCGACCCTCAAACGCGAGATCCTGCAGGGGGCGCGCCACTGGCCCGATGCCCGAGCAGCCCGCCTGGCCGTGTTCGGCTGGATCACCCGATACAACACGGTCAGGCGGCATTCCCGCCTCGGCCAGATCAGCCCGGTCGATTACGAGAAAGCTGCAGGTAGCTTGAAGCTCGCCGCCTGAATTCGGTGTCCACGTTCAGGGGGGAGCCCCCGTCGGCTGATCCGCCGGCCTTTGGCTGATCCGCCGACAGGTGCCGGTCCTGCCGGCACGTGGGGTGGTCGGGAGCGGGGACCCCGGCCACCCCTTCCGCGCGCCGGCGGCCTGTCCCGCCGGCGCGTTCCCGCCGTACCCGGTCTCCGGCGGCGGGGACGTCCCCCCCGCTCACCCGTGAGGTGCTCCGCCGGGCGGGCCCCGTCGCGGCTCGCCGTCCCCCGGCGCACGCCGGCTGATTTCGGGGCGACCGTTTCCACGGCCGGTGACCGAGGCCGTTACGCACATGTCTCCGGACCGTCGCCCAACCCGCCGGGCGGGACGGGTATACCTTGATCAGTCTGGACAGCAGCCGGCGCGGGCCGAATCGTCGGCGCACGGGAGAGACAGGGCGATGAGTAGAGAGCTGGTCATCCGCGTCACCCATCACGAGGAGACGGGCTGCGCCGTGCTCACCGTGACGGGGGACATCGACCGCAACTCCAGCCCTCTCCTCAGGACGGCCATCGGCGAGCTGGTCTCCGCCCGGCGTGCCAGGATCGTCCTCGACGTCGGGGGGGTCACCTTCTGCGACTCCAACGGCCTGCGGACATTCCTCAGCGGGATGACCTCGGCCTTCGAGGCGGGCGGATGGCTGCGGCTGGCGGGAGTGCGGGGCCATTTCGAGCGGCTGCTGCGCATGACCGATCTCTACGATTTCTTCTCCATCGACGCCGACGTGCTCGGCTCGCTGGAGCACGCCTCCCGCGGAGGCTCCCACCCCTCCGGATGAGGGCCGGAAGCGGTGTGGGACCGCACCGCCGAATATGTATTAACACCGCATTAACTCTGATTTAGCGCTTCCGGAACAGGCAGATTCCACGCTCTCACCACGGTGTGCTTCACCGATCTCACGGCCCCTCTAGAACTTCGAGGTCCATCGGGGATATCAAGGGTTTGTTGCCGGCAATCTTCGGGGTCTGTGCACAGTGAGGAGCGGTACGTGGCGGAGTCAGCCCCGGCGCAAGGCCGGCCGGAGCCCATGGCGTACGACCACGACCAGCTGGAGAACCGGGTTGCACCCGGCTTCGGCATGGTCGGCGGCGATCTCCACAACGCGGTCAGGCGGGCGGCGGACGCCCTGAAGGCCCTCGGCGGCCTGCCGAGCGGCGAGGAGACCGACCAGAAGTTCCTGCGGTGGTTCACTCCCAAACGCGACCAGATGCTCGCCCTGACGGACGACCTCGCCGACGCCTACGGCGACATAAAAGATGGCCTGCTCGCGATGCACAGGAATGTCCTGGTCCTCGACTGGGGCATGGCGGAGGACCTGAAGAAGTTGCCGGACTACCTGGCCGACAGCCAGGCGGCGGAACGGGACGGCGCCTGATGGCGATCTCGCCGATGCTCGGGCTCAAGGTCCTCTTCGGGGCCGGCATGGGCTACCTGGTGGCCCTGCGGGTATACGGCGGCGTGACGGCTCCCGAGATCCCGTCCGACAAGCTCCGGGAGATCGCGCGGATCTTCAACCGGCTCGCCGACGACCTCGACGGCGGAAGGGGGGAGAACGCCGACAAGGGCATCGCCGACCGCGCCGACGCGCTGGCCGCCTCGGTCTGGGGCAACGAGCGCAACAGCGGCCCGGCCGTGGAGGGGTTCCGCACGCTCTACCAGGGGGCCGTCTCCGGTTACGCGCCGCTGCTCGCCAAGGACTGCCGTGTCGTGGCCATCGGCTGCGAGGCCTACGCGGATCTGGTGGACGACGCGCACAAGGGCCTCGCCCAGCTGGAGGACCTGATCCTGCAGATCATGTGGGTGGTGACGTTCCAGCCGATGACCACCGCTCTCTACGGGGTCGCCGCCGCCCGGGTCGCCGCACTGATCAGGACGGCGAAGAACCTGAAGTCCGCCTTCGCCCTGAACGCGGCGAGGATCATGGAGATGACGGTGCCCAAGTACACCATGACGACGCTCCTCTACATGGCCATCGACGGCGCGGCCTACGCGGCCGGCTCGATGGCGATCACCAAGAGCGTCCAGCTCTCCCATGGCCTGCCGCTCGGCTCGGTGGGGGAGAACGCGGAGGAGTTCGGCAAGATCGTCGGTGCGAACAGCGCGTACGTGGTCGGGTACGACCTGGCCAAGCTTCCCGCCCGGGGGGTGCCGACCACCCGGGGCATCGAGCTGGGGGCGCGCCTGACCGGCTCGGGGCTGGGGTACACCCCCGCCTACAGCGCCCTGGACGGCGACGGGGAGCTGCTGCCCACCTACGACGAGTGGGCGGCCAAGTTCGGCGGCCACGGTCTGCGGGCGGTCATCTTCCCGCCCGGATGGAAGTTCAAGTAGCGAAGAAGGAGCATGACGTGGGTTACCCGGACGAGGCGGTCCTGCGCCAGATGGAGGACGGCCTGGGCGACATCACCGGTGAGGGCGAGGCCGCCGGCGGGCTGGTCCGCGCCGTCACCGACGCGGCCGGCCGGCTCGTGAAGATCACCTTCAATCCGCGGGTCATGCGCATGGACAGCCAGGAGCTGGCGGAGGAGACCGGCGCGGCCGTACGGCGGGCGCAGGAGGACGGGCAGCGCAGGACACGCGAACTGGTCGGCGAGGCCCTCGGCCGGTCGGCGCCGGAGGGCCTGCCCGATCACACGGGGTTCTGGAACGGGCTGCGGGAGATGCGGGAGGCGTTCGACCGGTCGATGACGGACCGGGAGGCGGAGGTCGCGCGGCGGCTGCGGGATCTGGACTGACGCGGCGCCGGTGTGGACCCGCACCGGGCGGCGCGGGTCTCCCTCCCCGGCGGGGTTCCGAGGGATTTCGAGGCGTACGGCACCGGCGCGCCCGAATATTGACAGCATGAGTCCTGTTTCAGTCAGGACCGTAAGAAAGGTTGGGTCTTCTCAAGGGGTGGCGGGCGAGCTATCAAGAGCTCAGAGCCAGTTGTGAACCAGGCATTCCAGCGCCGCGACCTGCCTGTCGTGCGGCGTCGCGGGCGTGTCTGGTCGCCCAGACCCCCCAAGCGGAACGAGGCCGACATGCACAGGTTACGAAAAGCGATGTTCAGGATCCTCTGTGTGGCGTTCATGCTCGCGACCGGTCTCGTGACCGTCGCCGCGAGCGCCCAGGCCTCCGTCCCCAACCGATGGGGGTTCGCCCACATCAACCTGAACTCGGGCATCCCCGACCCCGCCCGCCAGGCGGGGAGCTGGGGGGCCGGGTTCAACGTCACGGTCGCGCCCGGCGGGGTGGGGCAGACATACGTGACGTTCCCGCAGCTCGCGATCGACGGCGGCGTCGTGCATGTCACGGCGATCTCCCAGACCGCCTACTGGTGCCAGGCCCAGAAGTGGGGTCCGGTGGGACCCGACCTGGTCGTGGTGGTGCAGTGCTACAAGTACGGCGGAGGACCGGTGTTCACCCCGTACAGCATCGTCTTCGAGCAGAGCACGGGCGTCCTGCCCGCCCCCCAGGCGTTCGGCTACGTCCACTACGACGGCGCGTCCATCGTCAGCCAGTTCAACTCGGCTCCGGCCGTCAACACCGTCGTCGGAGGCGGAGGGGTCTGGACGGTCACCCTGCCCGGTCTGGGCTCGGCGGTGCCCGCCGGAAACATCCAGGTGACCGCGGTCAACCCGGTCCAGCCCGCCCGCTGCAAGGTCGGCGGCTGGGCCTCGGCCCCCGGCGCGCAGACGGTCCAGGTCCGCTGCCACAACGCGACGAACGTCCCGCTCAACACCGGATGGTCGCTGACCTACCAGCGTGAGCGGGCGATCACCGGGGCGGCGGTCCCGCCGAAGAACTTCGCCTACACCTTCGACAACACCCCGGCCAACCCCGGGCCCTACTCGCCGGTGCCGCCGGCGGTCAACTACAACTCCCAGCTCGGGATCAACACCGTGCAGAACGCCGGGCTGGGCCAGCGGATGGTGACCTTCCCGCGGGTCGGCGTCCTGCCCGACGACGTCCAGGTCACCGCCTACGGCCCCGGCCCCGAGTACTGCAACCTGCAGACCCTGTGGAACACCAGCGGAAGCGTCGCGATCGTCCGCAACGTCGTCTGCTACAACGGCACCACCCGTGTGAACCAGCCATCCCTGACCACCTACACCTCGGCCTTCTGACCGGTCTCTGAGACCGCCGCGGGTCCCGTACGGCATGCCGTACGGGACCTCTGCCGGTCAGGGGGCGCTTCCGGCGGGTCCGGGCGATGACCGGTGATGAGGCCGCGGTGCAGGAGTGTCGCCGCCGGTGGAGGCGGCCCGCCCAGCGATGACAGGCGTGGTGATGCCGGAGAGCCCGTCCCGGCCGACCGCCCGGCAGGTGCCGGTGGCCGGTTCGCAGGGCGTCGCCCCGCCGGGGAACGTCCCCGCGCACCCGAGGGAGGAGCCAGACACGGGCCCGTATCCCCCAGCCGCTGCCGGAGGCATGCCTGGCGCGGTTCGGCAGAGCCGCGGCACTGTGATCGGGCGGCCTCCGCCACGTCCCGTCCGCGTTGTCGGGTCAGCTCCACGCCACTGGCAGCTTTATCGGGCCGCTGACGGCGTGCCCGGCCTTGTACTGGATGTCCTGGCTTGAGATGGCCAGGCGTAGCGTGGGTAGTTCGCGGATGAGCAGGCCAATGGCCACCTCGACCTCCATATGGCCGAGGTGGCGGCCGATGCAGTGGTGGGGGCCGTGGCCGAACGACAGATGCTTGTTGGGGCTCCGGGCGAAGTCGATGCGGTGCGGGTCGGGAAAGACCCGCGGGTCGAAATTGGCGGCGTCATGGGAGGGGATCACCACCTCGCCCGGCTGCAGGTGCGCGCCGCTGGGGAGCCGCATCTGCCGTATCACCCGCCGGGGCATGTCGTCGCCGGCGGAGGTGGAGAACATCCGCTCCAGCTCGGTCACCGCGCCGGGGATCATCTCCGGGTGGTCGATGAGATATGCGTAGGCGCTCTCGTGTTCCGCGTAGGGGTGGGTCAGGAGCACCTGGGTGAAGGTGCCGATCGAGCTGGCGGTGGCCTCCCAGCCGCCCAGCACCAGGGCGATCGGCAGCATGAGCAGGCGGTCGGGGGGCAGGTGTGCCCCGCCGACGGCGATCTGTGACAGCAGGTCGGCTGTCGGCTCCTGGCGCCGCTGCTCGATGAGGGTTGCCAGGTAGCCGGCCATAGCCAGTGCCGAGGCGTCCGTATCGGCTCGGGTCAGGGCGCTGTTGGCCAGGAAGGCCTCTCCCCACTGCCGGAACTGCAGCCGGTCGGGCTGCGGCAGCCCGAGCATGTCGCTGATGGTCTCCAAGGTCAGGGGGATGGCGAAGGTCTCCATGAGATCGACGGGCTCGCCCTGGTCGAGCATCGCTTTCAGCTGCATCGCGGCGCGGTTTTCGATCTCGCCGCGGCGTTTTTCGATCGCCTGCGGGGTGAAGCAGTCTTTGACGACGTTGCGCACCGCCGCGTGGTTGTCGCCGTCCAGACCGAGGAGGGTGCCTTCGAGGCCGACGTCGTCGACGTCGAGGGCGGCCTCCCGTGAGCATCCCTCCTGGCGTAGCACCTTCTTGACATCGTCGTAGCGGGTGACGAGTTTGCCCGGGGTGCCGTTGGCCCGGATGATCTCGACAACGCCGGTGTCGGTCTCCCGAAGTGCGTGATACTGCGCGTTTTTGTACAGACCAGGCCGGTTGACTCCGTCCGGGCCCTGGTCCAGCGGATGGGCGACCGGACAGGTGGCGGAGCTTTCAGGAGAGGGGAGAGAGGACATCGATCGGGGAACCCCTTCGTACGGTGCGAGGTGGGGACAGCGCAGACAGCCGGCGTGGAACACAGATCATGGGGCTAGGGGCGCCGGACTCGATCAGCGCCTCCAGCCCCATGATCAGTGTTGAGGCCGCCGGCGGCAACGGCACAATGCGGCCATGGCCGTCTTCATGCATGCCGGCCCCTTCGCGGCGGGCCCGGCGAGAGGTGCTCGCCGGGCCCGCCGTACGCCGGTCAGAGCCGTGTGATGCGGACGGCGTCGGCGACGATCAGTCCCGTGCCGGCGGTCCACCGGCTCACCCCGACGACGTTGTAGTCCCCGGCGTTCAGCGTGAAGGTGCCGATGGTGCGCCAGGCGCCCCCGCCGGTCCGCTGGTCGACGTAGACCGTCTTGTTGCCGCTGGAGGTGGTGACGATGTACGGCGCGGCGGTGTTGTAGCCGGAGGTGGCCGGGTACCAGGCCTCGACGCGGTAGGTGGCCGTGGCGGGGATGGCGGCCCGGTACCAGGCGGTGTCACTGGCCGTCACCGGTTCGGCGTACCGGTAGTCGGCGCCGTAGCGCTGGCCGGAGTAGGTGGAGGTGCCCCAGTTGGCGCTCGCGGTGAACCTCCCCGCCGTGGTGTTGTCGACGATGGTGGACCAGGTGGTGGTGGTGCCGTTGACGTACTGCATGTATCTGGTCCAGTCCCAGTTCGGGCCGGGGTCGGTGTGGTCGTTGCCCGGCACCTCGGCGTGGCCGACGATGTGGGCGCGGTCCTTGGGGATGCCGTAGCGGTCGGCGACGTTGCGGGTCAGCGCGGCCGAGGAGCGGTACATCGCGTCGGTGAACCAGGAGGCGTCGTTGACGTAGCCCTCGTGCTCGATGCCGACCGAGCGGGTGTTCCAGTCGCGGGCGTGCCAGGCCCGGTCCTTCTCGCGGACCATCTGGGTGACGTCGCCGTCGGAGGAGCGYACGACGTAGTGCGCCGACACCTGGGCGGCGGGGTTCTGGAACCAGGAGATCGTGCCGGCGTAGGAGCCCTGGGTSACGTGGATGACGATCCGGTCGATCGCGTTGCTGGAGGGCCGGTTGGAGACGGTGTAGTTGCTGGAGCTGGCGGCCACCCAYTTGGCGCCGGGGTAGTCCACGGCCGCCGCCAGGCGCGGGGCGTTCAGGTCGCGGGCCTGGGCGTAGTCGCCGCGGTCGGGCTGGACGGCCTGGGGCCGGACGGTCACGGTGCCGCTGGGCGCGGCGGTGTTGACGCCGTTGGCGAGCAGGTCGTAGACGGTGTCGGCRTACAGCCGGGCGACCTCGGGGGAGGAGGCGTTGCCGTATCGGGCCACGGCGGTGTACCAGTTGGCGGGGTCCTTGCGGGCGGTGGCGTCAAGTCCGAGCGCGTCGGCGTGGGCGCGCAGTACCGCGGCGCCGCCGGCGATGTTGGCCGCGTCGTCGGTCTTGAGCGTCTCGACCGGTTCGGAGGTCAGTTTGGCGGCCTGTTCCAGGGTGTGGGTGGTGGGGTTGCTGACCAGGTGCATCACCCCGTAGCCGCCGCTGGCGCTGGGTGCGCCGTGGTGGCCGTCGAGGTGGGTCTCGGAGTAGGCGAGGGCGACGAGCAGGTCGCGGGGGACCTCGTAGGTCGCGGCCGAGCCGGCGAAGGCGTCGGCCATGGGGTCGGCCGAAGCGGCACCGGCGGGCGGCCCGATCAGGAGTGACAGGGGGATGAGCGAGCCGGCCAGCAGTGCGGCCGGACGGCGGAGGCGGGCCTTCACGGGTTCTCCTCGAAAGGTGGGGGCATCGCAGGGCCGCCTCCGGCCGGGGGAGGCGGAGGCGGCCCTTCTCGCGGTCAGCTGCCGCAGTGTTCGAAGGGGCTGTCGTAGCTGGACGAGCCGGCCTTGCCGCCCCACTTGACGCATTTACCGGGCGCGCTCGCACGGACGGGGCCCGCGTAGTACTCGAAGTTGCCGCTGTCGGTGACGCGGCTGCTGCCCTGTACTTCCAGGTAGGCGGTGGTGGCGGTCGCCGTGCCGACGGACGAGCGCTTGATGGTGGCCACGCAGTTGTAGCCGTTGGAGTTGTTGTAGAGCAGGTAGACGGTGCCGGCCGTACCGAGGGCGGCGGAGTCGACCACCCCGTAGCCGCTGCCGCAGACCGACTCCGCGGTGTGCGGGTTGCCGCCGCCGCCGCAGTTGTTGGAGGTCACGGTCTGGACGGAGTAGCCGAAGGTGGACCCGTTGAAGACGGCCTTCTGGATGTTCGACGGGTAGCTGCTGCCCAGGCGCACCTCGTAGTGCAGGTGGGCCGAGATGTTGTTGCCCGGCTTGCTGGTCTTGCCGACCGTGCCGATCGGCTGCCCCTGGGAGACCTGGGCTCCCGCGCTCACCGACCGCGAGTTCAGGTGGGCGTAGTAGGTGGACCAGCCGCCGCCGTGGTCGATCTTGACCAGGTTCCCGAAGCCGTTGGTCGATCCCTGGTGGGCCGAGATGGCCACCGTGCCCGCCGCCGCGGCGACGACGGTGTCGCCCAGGTCGGCGTCCGCGGAGCCGCCCCGGTTGAAGTCGATCTCCCATGACTGGTGCGCGCTGCTGGCGCTGGAGTTGCCCGTCCAGCTCTGCCCGCAGGGGAAGGGCAGCTGGAAGCCCGGCGCCAGGCTCGCCGCGGTGGCACCGGAGGCCAGGTCGGCGGCTCCGGCACTCGGCGCCATGGCGGCGCCGCCCGCGAGGCTGAGCAGCAGGGCGAACCCCGCCGTGAGCACCCCTCTGAGTCTCATACGGATCCTTTCCGCAGGGTCCGGTGGGGCGAAGCCTTGACCGGCACCGTGCACTGTCTGTTGGATCTCTCCGAAAGGCTCTTCCTGGGGCTAAGGGTCTGGATTATCAGTACAAAAATCATCCAAAATCGGCATAAAGGCCTACCCGGCCCATACCACACAACCCGGTGAATGGTTGCAGCGCCTCCATACGAGGAGTAAGTGCGGTCATGGTGGTTGATCAGCCCACATTCAGCGTGCTCGGCGCCCTGGACGTCCGTGTCTCCGGACGGCCCCTGCGCATCGCCGGCACGAAACCACGGATCCTGCTGGCATCGCTGCTGCTCGACGCGAACCACGTGGTCGGCGCGGACCTGCTCGTCGAGGTGCTGTGGCCCCGGCGCCGGCCCCGCTCCGCCCACGCCAACCTCCGCACCTACGTCAGCTCGCTGCGCGGCGTGCTCGACGCGGCCGGCGCCCGGATCCAGGCCCGCCCGCCCGGCTACGTGATCGAGCTGGCACCCGGACAGCTCGACGTGCTGCTCTTCGCGGACCTGATCGCGCAGGCGCGCGCGGCGGGCCGTACGGAGGAGGCCTACGACCGGCTCAGCCGGGCGCTCGCGCTGTGGCGCGGCATCCCCCTCGCCGACCTGCCGGGCAGCCCCCTCTGGGACGGGCGGCTGCAGTCGCTGGCGGAGCTACGGCTCGGCGCCGCCGAGGAGCTGATCACCCTGAGAATGGCCCGGGGCCGGTACGCCGACGCGATCGGAGAGCTGCGCGGGCTGCTGAAGGAGCATCCCTTCCGCGAGGACCTCTGGCAGCAGCTGATGCTCGCCCTGCACCGGAGCGGCCGCCAGGCCGAGGCGCTGCACGCCTACGCCACGGTCAGGCGGCAGCTGGTCACCGAGCTCGGGATCGAACCCGGCACGGATCTGCGCCGGGCGCACGCCGCCGTCCTGGCGGGGGAGCTCCCGCCCGCCGCGCCCCTGCCCGACC
>NZ_NGFP01000301.1 GCF_002149035.1 Streptosporangium minutum | reverse complement strand
ATGCGACACCTCAACCCCCTTCGGCTCCCCCGTCGACCCCGACGTGAAGATCACATACGCCGCCGCGCCCGCGTCCACCCCGACCGGCCCCGCCAGGGGGACGCCACCGCAGAGGACGGCCACGTCCTCGACGGACGTCACCGCCCGTGACAGCGAGGCGATCCGGTCCCTGCGGGCCGGCGGCTGGTCGACGCCCACCGGCACGTAGACCCCGCCGGCCGCCAGCACCCCGAGCACGGCGACGATCTGGTCCGCCCCCTTCGGCAGGGAGACGGTCACCGCGTCGCCCGGCTCGACGCCCCGCGACCGCAGCGCCCCCGCCACCCGCAGGGCCCGGCCGGCGAGCTCGCCGTAGGACAGCTCGACGCCGTCGCCGACCAGCGCGACCCGGCCGGGCTCCCGCTCGGCCAGGGCGAAGAACCCCGAATGCAGCAGTCCCGGCGGGACCGGCCCACCGGTGTCGTTGACCTGCCCGCGGACCGCGCGCTGGCCGTGGGGCAGGAGATCGGGGACGGGGCCGTCCCACTCCTCCTCGGCCAGCCGGGCGAGCAGTCCGGCGAAGGCGGCGGCCATCGCGTCCAGCACGCCCGCGGGGAACAGCTCCTCGACGGCGTCCCAGTTGAACAGCAGCCCGCCGTCCACCTCGACCACCTGGTGGTCCAGCCACACCTGGGGCGTCTGGGAGAGCATCCAGCCGAGGTCGCCGAGGCTCTTCTGGACCTCGGCGCCCACGAGGTCGCCCATGCCTACGGCGCTGGTGAACACGACGGGGGCGCTCACCTGGCCGGCGCTCCGGCCGCGGTTGAGGTCGCGCAGCACCTCCACCCCCGAGTACGCCGAGTGCGCGACGTCGGCCTGGAATCGGCTCTGCAGCGTCCTGGCCCGGTCGGCGAAGGACATCTCCTCCGACAGGTCGACCTGGAGCAGGAGCAGGTTGGTGAAGTCGGCGACCATCAGCGGCACGTCGGGGTGGAGCGTCTGCCGGTCGAACAGGGGGAGGTTCAGCAGGAAGCGGGGCCGGCCGCTCCAGGCGCCCAGCACCTCGGCGAGCGCCGTCGCCAGCACCATCGGCAGCGTCAGGCCGTGCTCCCGGGCGCGGTCGGCCAGCCGCCGGCGCCGCTCGGGCGGCATCCAGTGGTCGCGGCGGACCACGCGGACCCGCCCGATCCGCTCGGGCTCGACGGCCAGCGGGAGCTGCGGGCCTCCCGGCAGATCGGCGATGCGCTCCTGCCAGTACTCCCGGTCCGCACGGCGGGCCTCCCGCCGCCGGACCTCCTGTTCGGCGAGGTAGGTGGGGAATCCGTAGGTGAGTTCGGGCAGCGGGTCGTCGGGCCGGGAGTAGAGGGCGGCCAGGTCCTCAAGGATGATCTGGATGCTGCGCACGTCGGCGACGAGGAGGTCGAAGCCGGTGTGCAGCCGGTAGGCGCCGCCGGGCAGCAGGGAGAGCCGGAGGTCGAACACCTCGCCGCGCTCCACCTCCAGGCGCCGGTGGGAGAGCTCGTCCCGTAAGGCGGCGAGCTGTTCGGCGGCCGTCTCGGCGGGCTGCCCGCGGAGGTCGTGCACGGTCAGGCCCGGCCAGGGGCTGCGGTCGAGGATCTGCTGGGTGCCGTCGTCGAGGAAGCGGGTCCGCAGCAGCGCGTGCCGCCGGAACAGCGCGTGGACGGCGCCCTCCAGCCTCGGCGCGTCCACGTCGGCGCCGTCGAACTCGACGTAGAAGTGGCAGCCGACGCCGCCGAGCACCTGACGGTCCTGGCGGCCGATCCAGTAGGCGTACTGCACGGGGGTGAGCCCGAACGGCGCGCTCTCGTCCACCTCCGGCGCCGTCTCCCGCGCCGGCCTCTCCCGCTGCGGGCGGGCCGACAGCAGCTCCCACCAGGCGGCGAGCGTGGGCCGGTCGAAGAGGTCGGCGAACTTGACCTCCACTCCCCGGCGCTGCCACTCGCCGGCCAGCTGCATCGTGCGGATGGAGTCGAGCCCGCAGCGGACCAGGTCGTCCTCGTCGCCCAGATCCGCGGGCTCCATGCCGAGCATGGCGGCGGCGGCCTGACGGACGGCGTCGAGCGTCAGCGGCTCGGCGTCGGCGGGCCGTCCCCCCGGGTCCCCGCCCGGCCCGGTTTCGGTGTCGGCGGGCCGCCTCCCCGGGTCTCCGCTCCGCCCGGGGGCCTGTCCCGCCCACTCCCCCGTGGCGGGTGGGGGCGCCGGGGAGAGCGAGTCGACGTGCAGCACCTCGATCTCGCCGTGGCGGTAGCGGTTGAGCAGGGCCGATCGGCCGGGGCCGTCCCCGGTGTCCGGGCCGAGCTGCCCGGGGGCGACGAGCGCGACGGTCTCGGCCACCACCTCGTGCTCCCCGGCCACGGCGGCGCGCATCCGGCCGACCAGCTCGGCCAGCCACGCCTGCGGGAGGCCGCGATCGATCTCGGCCGCCAGGAGCAGCCCGCCGCCGGAGACCGGCTGCAGCACGCGGCACGGGCGGCCCGTGGCCCCGGCCAGTGTCCGCTCCAGATCCTCTGGGCGGTGAATGCGATCCTGCACGGTCAGCTCGTGTCGCCGCGTCGCCATGTCCCACATAGCGAATCACCCTGACACGGGCCTGGAAGAATAGGCAATCAATGAAATCGATCGACGGCGCCACAGGGGGCGGACCGGGTAGCCGATCAGTTATCAAGTATGCCTTGCCTAACTTCCGGAAGGTGTTAGCGTGTGCTGCGAGAATGTGCGGACCATATCCATCCGGGCGCTTGCGGCTACCCGCCGGAAATAATTTCCCACCTATTTCGAGGTGCCCGATCGGGCACTTGACCCCCTCTGCGGACCGTCCTAGCTTCGGCAGGGCCGGCTCTGGAGAGGAGACGACAAGTGTCCGACACGCTTGGGGTTCTCATGAATCAAGTGGTTTCCGGCCCGGAGGAGGCTCGCACCCTCGGAGACGAGTACATCACCGCGGTCGGCAAGATCGTGAACAGCCATGTCCGCAACGAGGCTGCGGGCGCCGCGATATTCGACGAGCCGTCGATCGCGCTCGCCCCGACGCCCCGGGAGAAGTGGCTGGCCTGCAGAATGGCGATGGAGGAATACGGCCATCATCTGAAATTCAACAAACTCGCCGCCGAGCTCGGCGTGGAGGATCCCTACGCCCGGTCACCTCTTTCCGTATTCGAATACGAGGTGAGCAGCTGGACCGAATACGTCATGACGAAGGCGATCGTCGATCTCGCCGAGGTCGTCCTGATGGAGGATCTCAGCCACTGCTCCTACCTCCCCCTGCGCAAGCTCTGCCGGTCGCTGATGCCGGAGGAGCGTTTCCACGTCGGGTTCGGCACCACGACCGCGCGGCAGCTGGCGGCCGACCCCGCCAAGCGTGACGACGTACGGCGGGCGGCCCACGAGCTGATCACGATCACGCTCCCCTTCTTCGGCCGCAGCGATTCCAAGAACAACGAGGTCTTCCGCCGGTGGGGCATCAAGCGGATGACGAACGACGAGTGCCGCACGGAGTTCGTCCGGCGGACCCGTGCCCTCCTTGAGGACGAGCTGGGCCTCGACCATCCGGAGGTGGACGTGCGATGGCACGGCACTTCGAGCTGAGCGAGCCGCCCGCCGGTCTGGCCGGCGAGCTGGGCCGGGGCGGCGACCGTGTCGAGCGGCTGCTCCACGGTTTCTGCGAGGCCACCCGGCCGAGCACGGCGCCCGGCTTCACCAGCCCCGCCCCCGCGCGGCCCGCCACCCGCTTCACGGTCGTCCTCGACCGGGACACCGCCGCCGCGACCATGGATCTCGTCGATCCCGGCTGGCTCGCCGACCTCGACCAGCGGCGGGCTGCGGCACGGGCGCGGCTGCTCGAAGCGGGCCGCGAGGACCAGCTCGAACTGGCCGAGCACGTGGCCATGCTGGTCGCCACCCCCCGGCTCGACCCGGCCGACCCGGAGGACGCCGAGGCCCGCGCGGTCTCCGGCGCCCTGCTGTGGCTCATCGGGACGGTCGTGGCGGGCGCTCTCGCCGGAGGGGACGACGGGGAGGACGAGGACGGCACGCTCGCCGAGCTCGCCGACCTGCTGGAAAGCGGATGGTGGCCGATCGGCCGGGTGAACGGCCGGTTCCTGATCACCCCCTACACCGCCGCCCGAGGTGAACCACGTGACTGAGATCCGGACCGGCCGCCGGGCCGGCCTCGCGACCGGCATCCGGATCGGCCGGAGCGAGGCCGACCCGGCGGACGGGACACTGATCGGCCAGAGCAACGTCGCGGCCGAGCTGGCCGAGCTGGCGCAGCGGAACGGCTGGACCGCGTCACCCGCCTTTCACACCGGCGATCGTGTATGGAGCCACGGAGAGGTGCACGACCTGGCGGCACGGACCACCTCGGCCCTGATCGACCTGGGAGTGCGGCCGGGCGACCGGGTGATGGTGGCGCACGGCGACGGCATCGCGTGGGTGGCGGCCTTCCTCGGCGCGGCACGGCTCGGCGCGACGGTCGTGCCGGTCAACCCGGAGCTGACCGCCGCGGACCACGCCTTCATGGCCGAGGACTGCCAGGCCTCCCTCGTCGTCGCCGAGGACAGGACGGCGGATCGATTCGACGGCGTGCCCTGTCTCACCGGTGACCGCCTCCTCGGCCTCGCCGCGGGCGCGGCCCCCGGCCCGGTCGCGCGGGTCACCGGCGCCACCGCCCTGTACGCCCAGTACACCTCCGGCACGACCGGGGCGCCCAAGGCCGCGCTGCACCGCCACGCCGACCTCGCCCTCTACCACCGCGCGGCCGGGCAGGGGGTCGTGGGCATCCGCCACGACGACGTGACGCTGTCGGTGTCGAAGCTGTTCTTCGCCTACGGCCTGGGCAACGCGCTGGTCTTCCCGCTTTTCTCCGGGTCGTCGGCGGTCCTGCTCGGCGACCGGCCCGGCCCCGCGCAGATCGAGGAGGCGGTCGGGCGGCACGGTGTCACCGTGCTGTACGCGGTCCCCTCCGCCTACGCCAACGTCGCCGCCGAATGCGACGGCGCCTCCTTCGCCTCGGTACGGCTCGCCGTCTCCGCGGGCGAGGCGCTCAACGAGACGCTCGCGGCACGGGCGCGGGACCTGCTCGCGGCCCCCGTCCTCGACCAGCTCGGCTCGACCGAGGCCGGGCACGCGTTCTGCTCCAACACCTTCGACTCCGACGAGCCCGGAACGATCGGCCGCCCCCTGGCCGGTTACGAGTTGCAGATACGCGACGACGACGGCGGGCCCGTCGCGGACGGCGAGGGAGAGCTCTGGGTCCGCGGCGGATCCGTCATGGCCGGCTACCTCAACCGGCCGGAGCAGACCGCCCGGACCCTGGTGGACGGCTGGCTGCGGACCGGGGACCGCGCCGAACGCCTCCCCGGCGGCGCCTACGTCCATCGCGGCCGGCGCGACGATCTCGAAATGGTCGGCGGCATCACCATGTCGCCCGTCGAGGTGGAGCGGGTCCTGGCCGAGCATCCGGCCGTCGCCGAGGTGGTGGTCGCCGTCGTCGCCGACGAGCGCGGCGCCAGCAAGCTGCGGGCCTTCGTGGTGCCGGCCGTGCCGGACCCCGATCCGGCGCGGGTGGAGGAGGAGCTGATCGCGCTGGCCCGCCGGCGGCTGGCGCCGTTCAAGGTCCCGCGCAGCGTGGAGCTGTGCCGGGCGCTGCCGCGGACGCACACGGGGAAGCTGCGCCGCTTCGCCGTCCGGAACGGAAATTGGTGATCGCTTGACTCCCTCCCCAGGACCTCCTCCCCGAGGTCTCCACACTGGAGGTATCCGATGACGACGGCCCGCATCGACCTCGCCCCGCCGACCGGGCGCCGCCTGTCCTGGTCACCGGAGGCGTCCTTCCTCCCCGGTCCCGGCGGATCCGCCGAGCGCCCGGCGGTGGTCGACTCCTGGCTGGTCGCGCGGGGCCGGGTCCGCGGCCTGGCCCTGCACGAGCAGCGCTTCCAGCTCGCCTGTTCCCGGCTCGTCCCCGGCCTGCCCCGGAGCACCGTACGGCGCTTCCTCGCCGACGTCCGCCGCGAGCTTCCGGACGAGGGACGCTGGTTCCCCCGGATCGAGGCCTACGGGGGGCCGTCGCCGCGGCTGGCCCTGTGGATGCGGCCGGCGCCCGGCGCCGGCGACACGGTCAGCCTCTGGATCCCCCAGGAGCCCGATCCGCGCACCCGGCCCGGCGTGAAGGGGCCCGACCTGCCGGCGCTGGCCGGCCTGCGGGCCGGCGCGCGGGCGGCCGGCGCCGACGACGCGCTGCTGTACGCCGGGGACGGCACAGCGCTGGAGGCGGCCCACTCCTCGATCGTGTGGTGGCGGCGGGACACCCTCTGCGTCCCGGCCCCCGACCTGGCCGTGCTGCCCTCGATCACCCGCGTCCTGCTGGAACAGCTCGCCTGGGCGTGGCGGTTCCGGGTCCGGGCCGAACGCTGCTCGCCGGACGAGCTCCAGCAGGTGGAGACGTGGACGCTCAACGCCCTGCACGGGATCCGGCCGGTACGCGCGTGGGTGGACTCGCACGGCCGTGCCGTCGAGGCGCGCGTCTCGGGGCGGGCCGGAGAGTGGCGGCGGGCGCTCCACGCCCGCGCGCTCCTCTCCCACGCCCTGCCCGCCGGCGGGAAGTCCGCCGCCGCCCTCTGACCTACCCCAGGGAACCGCCGTGCGCACGCTGATCATCGACAACTACGACTCCTACACCTACAACCTGTTCCAGCTCATCGCGGAGACCTACGGGGTCGAGCCGGTCGTCCTGGCCAACGACGACGACAGCTGGCACAGGATGGACCTGGACCGGTTCGACGCGCTGATCATCTCCCCCGGTCCCGGGCGGCCGCAGGTGGAGCGGGACATCGGGGCGTCCCTCGACGTGATCCGCGAGTCCGGGCTGCCGGTGCTGGGGGTGTGCCTGGGCCATCAGGCGCTCGGCTGGCTGTCGGGCGCCGACGTGGTGCCGGCCCCCGTCCCGATCCACGGGTACGTCGAGGAGATCCGGCACTGCGGGCGCGACCTGTTCCGCGGCCTGCCGCAGGGCTTCAACGCCGTGCGCTACCACTCCCTGTGCGTGGCCACCCCCGCCCCGGACGACCTGGAGATCACGGCGTGGGCCGGCGACTCCGTCGTCATGGGGCTGCGGCACCGGACGATGCCGTGGTGGGGCGTGCAGTTCCACCCCGAGTCGATCTCGACGGAGTACGGCCCGGCGCTGCTGCGCAACTTCCGCGAGCTGGCCCTGTCGGCGGGCGGGAGGAACGGCGGCGGGGCCTGCCCGGAGCACGTCCCCCGATGGTCGCTGGAGGTGGAGCGCGTCCCCGGCGCCGCCGACGCCGAGACCGTGTTCACCGAGCTCTTCGGCGCGCAGCCGTACGCGTTCTGGCTGGACAGCAGCCGCACCGGCCAGGGGCTGGCGCGTTTCTCCTTCCTCGGCGACGCGGGCGGCCCGCACGGGGAGGTGCTGTCCTGCAGCGCCGGCTCGGGAAGCGTGCAGGTCCACGACGCCTCGGGCATCGGCACGGCGATCTACAGCTCGATCTTCGAGGTGCTGGACGACCGTGTGCGTTCGCGCGCCGTACCGGCCGATCCCGCGATGCCGTTCGATCTGAACAGCGGTTACGTGGGGCACTTCGGCTACGAGCTGAAGCGCGACTGCGGCGCGGCCTCCCCCCATGTCTCCCCGCTCCCCGACGCGGTCTGGATGTCGGCCACGCGCTTCGTCGCGATCGACCACGAGACGGAGGAGACGTGGGTGGTGGCGCTCACCGACGGCCGGCCCCGCAGCAGGACCCTGGCCGGGCGCTGGGTGTCCGAGGCCGCCGAGGCGTGCCGGCGGCCGGGCGGCGCCCCCGTGACGGAGGACGGGCCGCCGGCCGGGGAGGAGTTCGATCCGGAGCCGTGGCTGGTGCGGTCGCGCGAGGGCTACCTCGCCGACATCGAGGAGTGCCTGCGGCTGCTGCGGGCCGGGGAGAGCTACGAGATCTGCCTGACCAACGCGGCGGAGATCCCGTTCGACGGCTCTGCGCACGCGCTCTACCTGCGCCAGCGCCGGCTCAACCCCGCTCCGTACGCGGCCTACCTGCGGCTGGGCGACCATGAGGTGCTGTGCTCGTCCCCCGAGCGTTTCCTCAAGGTCGGCAGGGACGGGATCGCGGAGTCCAAACCGATCAAGGGCACCGCCCCGCGCCATCCCGAGCCGCGCAGCGACGACGCGCTCAGGGACGAGCTGGCGTCGTCGGACAAGACCCGCGCGGAGAACCTGATGATAGTCGACCTGCTCCGCAACGATCTCGGCAGGATCTGCGACATCGGCACGGTCGACGTTCCGAGGTTCATGACCGTGGAGTCCTACACCACGGTCCACCAGCTGGTCTCCACGGTGCGCGGCCGGCTGCACCAGGACATGAGCGCCGTGCTGGCCGCGCGTGCCTGCTTCCCCGGCGGGTCGATGACCGGCGCGCCCAAGCTGCGCACGATGGAGATCATCGACAGGCTGGAGGGCAGGGCGCGGGGCGTCTACTCCGGGACGATCGGCTTCTTCGGGCTCAACGGCACCGCGGACCTCAACATCGTCATACGGACCGCGATCGCCCACTCCGGCAGGCTCACGGTCGGGGCGGGCGGCGCGATCGTGCTGGACTCCGATCCCGCCGAGGAGTACGAGGAGATGCTGCTGAAGGCCAGGGCCCCGCTGCGGGGCCTGAGCGGCCTCGCAGGGGCGCCCGTCAGCCGTGGAACGCCGGCCGCGGTTCGGGCAGCAGACCCCGGCTGAGCGCCACGGCGGTCGCGAGCGTCCTGTTGGAGCAGTTGAGCTTGGCGAGGATGTTGGCGACGTGACGCTTGGCGCCGTGCTCGGAGATGCCGAGGCGGCGGGCGATCTGCTTGTTGCTGAGCCCCTCGGCCATCAGCGAGAGGGTCTCCCGCTCCCGTGTGGTCAGCGGCGAGGAGCCGCGGTCGGCCTCGGGGCAGGGCCGCGCGGGCGGCTTCGCCGCCTCGCCGCTCTCCGCGCCCCTGACACGGGCCAGGAGTTTGCGCGCCAGCGGGCCGGGCATCGGCATGAGGCCGCTGTCGAGGTCGGCCAGGGCGTTCTTCAGGGAGTCGCGGGTCAGGTCGTTCTCGAGCAGGAACCCGTCGGCCGGCAGCGTCACGGCCTCGACGAGGGCCCCGTCGCTCGCCGCGCGCAGCAGCAGCAGGATCCGCACGTCGTGCTCCACCGCGGTCCGCGCCAGCTTCTCGGCCAGATGCTGCTCGCCCGGGGTGGGCAGCACCAGGACGTCCGGCCGCCGGGAGCGGAGCAGCTCCATGCCGCGGTCGAAGTCGTCGGTCGCGCAGGTCTCGTCGACCGTGGTGAGATCGTCGAGCATCGTGCACAGTCCGCAGCGGATCACTTCGTTTCCCATGGCGACCAGCACGACCCTGCCGGGGGGGTCATGTTGGTCCGAGAGGTGGTGCTGTGCGGTCATCCTCGTCCCGTCGTCGCAGTCGGCCCCCCGCCCTGAGGGCGCTTACCCGCGACGAAAGGGAGTATTCCCCTGTATCACCGGCGTTGTGGAACGTGCTCACCCCCTCTGGAGGACGGCTCCCGCCCGACCTGCCCAGCTGATCCGCCCCCGGTCGATCGAACAGGCGGTGTCACAGTGGCGGGCGACCAGGTCGAGATCGTGGCTGACCAGGACGACCGCCAGGCCCCGTTCCTCACGCAGCCGCATCAGCAGCTCCATCAGGGCCTGGGCGGTGAGCGCGTCCAGCGCCGAGGTGACCTCGTCGCAGACGAGCACGGCGGGATCGGCCGCGAGCGCCCGGGCGAGGGCGACCCGCTGGCGCTGGCCGCCGGACAGCTCGTGCGGCAGGCGGGTGACGGTCTCGGCGGGCAGGGCCACGTCGGCCAGGAGCCGCTCGACCCTGGAGGGGACGTCGGCGGGGTCGACGCGCCGGTGCAGGCGCATCGGCCGGGCGAGGACCGCGCCGACGGTGCGGACGGGGTTGAGGGCCCCGAGGGGGTCCTGCGGCACGAGCTGGATCAGCCTGCGCTGCTCCCCGGTACGGCGGGCGAGCCGGAGCGGCAGCGGCTGCCCGTCCAGCTCGACGACGCCTTCGGCGTGCGGGTGCAGGCCGGTGATGGTCCTGGCGAGCGTGGTCTTCCCCGCCCCGGACGGCCCGATCACCGCGTGCGCGGCCCCCGGGCCCAGCTCCAGCTCGACGTCGTGCAGGATGGTCCGGCCGCGCCTGCCCGTGCGGGCGCGCAGCCGCCGCATGACGAGCGCCGGCGCCCTGCGGGCCGCCGCCCGCACCGGCCGTCCTGCCCTCGGCGCGGCGTCCCCGGCGGGGGTCGGGGCAGGTGCCGGCAGCGGGACGGCGGCCGGAACCGGCCGGGGCGGCGCCGCGGGCGCGGACGGGACCGGCGCYGGGAGCGGAACCGTGGACGCGGACGGGACCGCGGCCGGAGGCGGGACCGTGGAGGCGGACGGGGCCGCGGCCGGAGGCGAGGG
>NZ_NGFP01000300.1 GCF_002149035.1 Streptosporangium minutum | reverse complement strand
GGCGTCCTGACCGGCCGGTGCTCTCGACGGAGTCGGCCCGCCCGGTCCGGTTCGCCCGGCAGGACCACCCGGACCGCCCGCTCCAGCCGGACCATCCTCTCCACCCGCTCTACCGCAGCGCCCCGTTCGATCAGGTCCGGCCGGTCTCCCCGACCTCGCCGGTCTCCCCGACGCCGCTCCCTCCGTCACCGTCAGTGTCCCCGACCCCGCCGCTGCGCCCCGCCTCCGGGTGTGCCCGGATCCCGGAGCACATCGCCGAGCGGCTCTTCCACATGGTCGGCGTGGGCGACACGGTCCACGTCCGGCGTAAGGGCTAGGACGCGTGAACCGCCAGGACGGCGTGAGGACTGCAGACGGTGTGAGGACCGCAGGAAGGTGCGAGGGCGGCCACGGGCGGCGCGCGGGCGGCCACAGGCGGGGCGAGGGCCACGGAGGGCGTACGGGCCGCGCGGGAATCACCGCGCCGCGAGCCCCGGAACGGCGCGGGCTGGACCGGTGTAGAAGCTAGACGGGCCGGACCGATGTAGAAGCTAGATGGGGCCGGTGGTGGACAGCGGCAGCCTGAGGACCAGCCGGGCGCCGCGGCCGCTGGTGTTGTCGGCCGCGTACAGCCTGCCCCGGTGCGCCGCCGCGATGTCCCTGGCGATGGGCAGCCCGAGCCCCGTCCCCCCGGCGTCACGGCCGCGGGCGGAGTCCAGGCGGGTGAACCTCTCGAAGACCCGCTCCCGCTGGTCCGGCGGGATGCCGAGCCCGTCGTCGGTGACCTCCAGCACCGCCTCGTCCCCCTCGCTGCCGACGTAGACCTCGACCTCGTCGGCCGCGTGCCGGTCGGCGTTGGCGAGCAGGTTGGTCAGCAGCCGGCCGAGTTGGAGCCTGTTGCCTTGGACCACCACGTCGGGCTTGAGGCGCATGAGGATCTCGTGCCGGGTCGGCCGCTGCTTCGTCTCGGTGGTGACGAGGTCGGCGAGGTTGATCTGCTCGGGTGAGTCCTGCACCCCGGCGTCGAGGCGGGCGAGCATGAGCAGGTCGTCCACGATGGCCTGGAGTCTCTCGGCGTCGGCCAGCGCGGACCGCATCGTCTGCGACGGATCGTCGCCCTCGGGGTCGGCGAGCGCGAGTTCGAGCTTGGTGCGCAGGCCGGTCAGCGGGGTGCGCAGTTCGTGGGAGGCGTCGGAGGCGAAGCGGCGCTGGTTCTCCAGGGCCTGCTCCAACCGGTCGAGGGTCGCGTTGACGGTATGGGTGAGCTCCGTCATCTCGTCCTCCCCGTCCGGAACGGTCATCCGGCGGCTGAGATTCGAGGTGCCGGTGATCTCGGCCATCTCGGCGCGGATCCGCTTCACCGGGGCCAGGGTCCGGCCGACGATCCGCCAGGTGCCCCAGCCGAGCAGTGTGAGCAGCGCGAGGCTGAAGAAGGCCAGCGCGATCTCCAGGATGTGGCCGCCGAGCAGCGGGGGCTGTGGCTCCGCCGCGTAGACCATGACGTTGCCGTAGGGGGATCGGCTGTCCTGGAAACCCACGACGATGAAGCACGCCTGCCCGCCCGCGGAGGATGTCGTGCAGGATGTCCCATCCACCCGGCTGTCGCCGTCGACGGGCCACAGGCCGCTGATCGCGGGCTGTCCCCTCGCCTCCGGGCTGGAGGCGACGACGCGGCCTCCGGGGGTGACGACCTGGAGGTAACCGACCCTTCTCGTCGGGAGCGTGCCGGTCGGCGGCCCCTTGCGGACGCTCTCGTACGTCTGCCGGGCCGCCACGGCCGCGGTGCGGGTGGTCTCGTCCAGCACCTTGGCGCGCACACCCAGTGATGTCGCGAGCGCCCCGATCCCCAGAACCACCGCGAAGATCAGAAGTGCGGTGCACGTCGCCCGTCCCCGGATCGAGCGTGGGTATCGAGCTGAAGCCACATTCCCCCCTAGAAATCCCCTTTCACACTTATAAGCGGAGAGTATCTATTGGGATGCAAAGGGCTTCTATGCTCTTATGTTCGTTTAGTCGGAAAGAGGAAGCGTGCCGAGCTCGCCGCGGGAGGCGACGCCGAGCTTGGGGTAGGCCTTGTAGAGGTGGTGGCCGACCGTGCGCGGGCTCAGGAAGAGCTGGGCCGCGATGTCCCGGTTCGACAGGCCCTGCGCCGCCAGCCGTACGATCTGCAGTTCCTGCGGCGTGAGCCGGGCCAGCGGCCCGGGCGCGGGGGCGGCGGGCGCGGCGGACCCGGTGGCGCTCAGCTCCACGCGTGTCCTGTCCGCCCACGGCGCGGCCTCCAGGCGCTCGAAGGTCTCCAGCGCGGCGCGCAGATGGGCGCGCGCGTCGGCCTTCCTGCGGGTACGGCGGAGCCACTCGCCGTAGAGCAGCTCGGTCCTGGCCCGCTCGAATGGCCTTCCGTCGATCTTCAAAGCCGCGGCGAAGTGCTCCTCCGAGTCTTCGAGCAGGGCCCGGCAGCGCAGCACCAGGGCCTCGGCCCACGGCTGCCGCGTGTACCCGGCCCACTCCCGGTAGCGTGCGAAGGCCCCGGCCGCGCGCTCCGGGACGCCGAGCCGTACGGCCGCCTCCACCAGATCGGGCACGCACCGCGTCTCGGACACGTGGTGCCCGCCGGCCATGGGTTCGAGCCGGGAGAGCGCGGCCTCGACCCGGCCGTGGCCGAGGTCGAGCAGGCCCAGCGCCCAGACCGCCCACCGGGTCCCCGCCGAGCCGTCCGCGAGGGACTCGTCCACCAGCCGGTGGCAGCGCCCGTCGTCGCCCTCGACCGCGGCGAGGTAGGCCAGCAGGCTGTTCATCTGGCTGGCCCACTGCCGCTGCCCGGTGTCGCGCGCGATGCGCAGGCTTTCGGTGGCGGCGGCCAGCGCGTCCCGGTGCCGYCCCTGGAAGAGCTCGGACTCGGCGAGGAAGAACAGCAGCGTCGGCAGCGCCCCGATGTTGCCCAGTGACCGGGCCTCGGCGACCAGCGACGCGGCGGTCTCGCGGACCTCCCCGTCCTGCCCGGCCGCCAGCCCGAACCCGCAGGCCTGGACCAGGTCACGGGGGCCGTCCGCCCCTGCCCGCCGGGCCTCGGCGACCATCTCCGCCAGCGACGGCGGGGCCTCCCGCCGGGACAGGAGCGCCGTGACGAACCCGATGACCGGCGCGAGCGGGTCGTCGCCGGGGAGATCCAGGGCGCTCAGCCTGGCCCCGGTGCGGTCGAGTTCGGGCGTGCCGATGTACCAGGCGGCGTGCAGCGCCTGCATCAGCATCCGCGCCGCCCTGGCGCCGTCGGCCATCGCGGCGCCGTCGAGCAGCGCCTCGTGCGCGGCGTGCAGCGACCCGCGCAGAAAGTCGGCGGTCGCCCGCACGTGCGTGAGCCGTGCCCGGAGCGTCGCCTCCCCGGCCGCGCCGCCCTCCTCCCCGGTCAGCGCGGCGAGCCGGCGGCCGCCCTGGTCGGCGAGTGTCCCGGCCCGGTCCAGCTCGCCGGCCCAGGCCGCCGTCTCCGCGGCCAGCGTCAGCCGCCGTGCCTGGGATCCGGGCCGCGTGCTGAGCCGGGCCGCCCGCTCGTAGGCGCTGGCCGCGGCGGCGTAACCGCTGCGGCCGCTCGCCCGCGCGGCGGTCCGTTCCAGCTCGGCGGCCACCTCCTCGTCCGGGCCGGTCGCGGCCATGGCCAGGTGCCAGGCGCGCCGGTCGGCGTCGTCGGGGCCGTCGAGCGCGGCGGCCAGCGCCTTGTGCACGGCCAGGCGCAGGCTGGGCGGGATCCCCTGGTAGACGGCGGCCCGGACCAGGGGGTGCCGGAAAGCCACGGTCCCCTCACCGACCCTGACCAGGTCGGCGCTCTCCGCCGGATGGAGGTCCTCAAGGAAGTCGCCGAACCCGGCCGCGGCCCGCAGCACGACGCCCAGGTCGCCGGTGTCCTCGGCCGCGGCCACCGCCAGCAGGCCCTGCGTCGCCTCGGGCAGCCGCCTGACCTGTCCCAGGAAGGCTTCCTGGACCCGGCTGGTGAGCGGCAGCGCCGTACCGTCGGCGGGCGCCGCGGCGGGCAGCTCGATCAGCGCGAGCGGGTTGCCCTGCGCCTCGGCCAGCACGCGGTAGCGCACGACCGGGCTGATGCCGGCGCCCAGCAACGCCGCGGCGGCCGAGGCGTCGAGTCCCCTCACCGGCAGCTCCGCCATCCCCGGCGCGGTGAAGGGCTCCCGCGCGGCGAGGATCAGCGCGACCCCCTCGGCGTCCAGCCGCCGCGCGGCGAACAGCAGCGCGTCGGTCGAGGCCCGGTCCAGCCACTGCGCGTCGTCCACCAGCACCAGCAGCGGGCCGTCCTCGGCCAGCTCCGACAGCAGGGAGAGCACGGCCAGGCCGACCAGCAACCGGTCCCCGGACGCCACGGAGGCCAGCCCGAAGGCGGCCCGCAGCGCCCGCTCCTGCTGCTCGGGCAGCGCCCCGACCCGGTCGAACACCGGCCGCAGCAGCAGGTGCAGCCCGGCGAACGGCAGCTCGGCCTCCGACTCCACCCCGGTGCCGCGGATCACCCGCAGGTCCTCGGCGGCGGCGGCCGCGTAGTCCAGCAGAGCGGTCTTGCCGATCCCCGGCTCACCCCGGACGAGCAGGGCGCCGCTCCGGCCCGCACGGGAGTCCGCCAGCAGCCGGTCGATGACGGCCTGCTCGGCGGCCCTTCCATGCAACATGCCTCGAACCCTACTTAAAAGGGGTGATCAGGCGCCCGCGCAGGAGTCGTGGGTGGCGTCGAAGCCGTTGAGGTCGTCGGCGTCCCCCTGGCGGAGCGGCTTGAGGCCCTTCCAGTCGTCGCCGATGGTCAGGACGAGCCGCGCCGTGGTCGCCCGGGGGACGGGCCTGCCGCTGGAGACGAGCAGGTCACGGGTGAGGGTCGGCGCCCCGGCCGCGCCGTTGGGCGAGTAGGCGATCGTGGTCTTCGGGTACGGCTTGCGCGCCGCGTCGCCGATCTTGGCGATGTGGTAGCCCCGCTCCTCAAGCCGGACGGCCACCAGGGAGGCCAGGCCGGAACGGCCGGTCCCGTTGCGCACCTCGACCTGGATCTTCGACCGGGGCACCTTGGACTGGCCGCCCTTGACCCCGGAGCCGGTGACCGTCCTGTCCTGGGCGACGATCTGGAACAGCTTCCTGCTCTGCGGCTCGACCCACTCCACCCGGCCGGGGTGGACGACCGAGTAGCGCCAGGGGGTGGTGATGAAGTGGATCTGCCCGGCGGCCAGGCCCTGGGCGCTGGTCGCCAGGTCCTTCATGACGAGGGGGGTGAGCCCGGGGTCGGTCGTGACCGACTTGGTGGCCGCGTCGAGGAAGCCGAACAGCTTCCCGGGGTCGGTGAGCGTCTCGCCGCTCATCACCTTCTTGACCATGGACGCGATGAACATCTGCTGCCGCTGGATGCGCCCGATGTCGGAGCCGTCGCCCAGGCTGTAGCGGGCCCTGACGTAGCCCAGGGCCTGCTCGCCCTTGAGCGTCTGCCGGCCCGCGGGGAGGGTCAGCAGGGCCTTCTTGTCGTGGACCGGCTCGGGCAGGCAGACCTCGACGCCGCCGACCGCGTCGACCATGCCCTTGAAACCGGTGAAGTCGACCTTCACGAAGTGGTCGATGTGGATGCCGGTGAGCGACTCGACGGTCTTCCAGGTGCAGGTGATCCCGCCGGAGTTGAACGACTCGTTGATCATGCCCAGGTGCGGACGCTGGCCGGGGAGCCCCTGCTTGGCCCGGCACTCGGGGAGTTGGACCATCGAGTCCCGGGGGAAGCTGACGACCATCGCGTTGTCCCGCTTCGGCGAGATGTGCGCCAGCATGATCGTGTCGGTCCGCTCGCCGGGGAACCTGCCGTACTTGGCGTTCTTGCCGCTGCGCTGGTCCGATCCGACGACCAGGACGTTCAGCGCCTTGGTGGCGACCTTGGCCGGACGGGGGCCCAGATCCTCCGGCGTGACGTCGACGTGCTTGACGTTGCCGGTCAGCTTGACGTAGACCCCGCCCACCGTCGCCGCCACCGCGACCACGACGACCGTGACGACGGCCACCAGCCACCACAGCCACCTGCGGCGCCGCCGGGGGGAACGCTGCTCCACGGGCCTGGAGGGTGCGTCGGTCAACCCGCTGCTCACGTGACTCCCGGGGGATGGGCCAGGGCGTGCGCCCATGGTTGAGGAGCCGGATTCCGGCCGTCGCCGAGTGTACTAATCCTCCATAAAGGGCGGATAAGAACCCGCAAAGGGCGGAAAGAACCCGCGGCACGCTCCCGCTCATCGGACCGCCCCGGAGGGGGCGGCCGGCGCGGTCCTCGCCGCCGCGCGCCTGTCCGTTTCCGGGCCACTGTTACGATCCGCCGATGATTATCAGAGATGGCGGGATCGATGACGCTCCGGCGGTTCTGGGGATGTTCGACAGCGCGGTGGCCTGGCTGACCGCGCAGGGCCGTACCGGTCAGTGGGGCAGCGAGCCGTTCTCCGCCGTTCCCGCCCGCGTCGAGCGGGTGACCTCCTGGGCGGCCTCCGGCGGGATGCGCATCGCCGAGATCGACGGTGAGCCCGCCGGATGCCTGGTCCTCGGGCCCGCGATGGAGTACGTCACCCCGGCCCCCGAGCCGGAGCTGTACGTCCGGGTGCTGGTCATCGACCAGCGGTTCCACGGCCGCGGCGTCGGCTCCGCGCTCCTGGAACGCGCCCGCGCCGAGGCGGTGGAGCGGGGGGTCTCGCTGCTCAGGGTCGACTGCTACGCCGGCGACGACGGCCGGCTGGTGAAGTACTACGAGAGCCAGGGCTTCACCAGGACCGAGACCTTCAAGGTCGAGGAGTGGCCCGGCCAGATCCTGGAGATGCGCCTGCCCGCCGGAGCCGCCTGACCTCGGGCACGCCGCGCCGGGTCCGCTTGACCTCAAGCGCACTGGAGGTTGCACGGTGGTCATCGTGGGTCGTCGATCCGATCGGCCCGCCGGAGAGTGATCGGCCGTGGATCGGTCCGTCGTGGATCGGCCTGCCCGGGACCGATCCGTCAGGGAGGCCGTCGTGCTGGACATCGCAGTGATCATCGCAAGCACCCGGGAGGACGGTCTCGGGGCGACAGTGGGGCGCTGGTTCCTGGAGCAGACCGCGCGACGGGCCGACCTGACCGTGGACGTGATCGCCCTGGGCCGGACGGCGTTGCCGCCGATCCAGCCCGCGCGCTCCGGCGACACCGGGGACGAGGCCCGCGAGCTCGCCGCGAGGATCGACGCCGCCGACGGTTTCGTCGTGATCACTCCGGAGTACAACCACGGCTACCCCGCCGCGCTGAAGCTGGCCATCGACGCGGTCCGTCACGAGTGGGCGGCCAAGCCGGTCGGTTTCGTCTCGTACGGCGGGCGCTCCGGAGGCCTGCGGGCGGTGGAGCAGCTCCGCCTGGTCTTCGCCGAGCTGCACGTGGTCTCCCTGCGCGACACCGTGAGCTTCCACCAGGCGGACGGGCACTTCGACGCGGCGGGCCGGCCGGTCGAGCCGGACGGCGTCAACGGCGCGGCCAAGGTCATGCTCGACCAGCTCACCTGGTGGGCGAGCACCCTGCGGGAGGGGCGGGCGGCCCGGCCGTACGTCCGCTGAGTGCCTTGTGCGGGGGCCGTCACATGGTTGAAATCGCGGAAGGAGAAGATTAGATAGTTATTTATCGTGATTTGGGGGATCTGTGGTCGGCGCTCTCGATCATCGCTACCGGGGCGAGCATCCCGTCCGCACACTCGCCTACCTCTTCCGGGAAGACCGCCTCAAGCTGCTCGTCGCGGTCCTCGCCTTCCTGGTCAAGCACAGTCCCACCTGGCTGCTGCCGCTGATCACCGCCAACGTCGTCGACATCGTGGTCGGCCACCGCCCGATCACCGGGCTGTGGATCAACACGGCCGTGCTGCTCACCCTGCTCCTCCTCAACTACCCCTTCCACCTGCTCTACGTCCGCTGCCTGCACGGCGCCATCCGGCGGATGGGCATGGGCCTGCGCTCCGCGCTCTGCCGCCGGATGCAGCAGCTCTCCATCGGCTACCACTCCCGGGTCAGCGCCGCCGTGCTCCAGACCAAGGTCATCCGGGACGTCGAGAGCGTGGAGCAGACCACCCAGCAGGCCGGCGACATGGGCCTGTCGGCATTCGCCATGCTGGCCGGCGGCCTGGTGGTGATCGCCCTGCGGGTGCCCGCCGCGATCCCGGTCTTCCTGGTGGTCGTGCCCGCCGCGGCGTTCCTGGTGATGCGGATGCGGACCAGGTTGAGGGAGGACAACGAGAGCTTCCGCCGAGAGGTCGAGAAGCTCTCCACCCGCGTCAGCGAGATGACCACCCTCATCCCGATCACCCGCGCGCACGGCCTGGAACAGGACGCGCTGCACCGCGTCGACGGCACCCTGACCAGGGTGCTGCGCAAGGGTCTCCGGCTCGACCTGCTCAACGGCAGCTTCGGCGCGCTGGCCTGGATCCTGCTCAACGCGCTCGGCGTCGCCTTCCTGGCCGGCTCCGCGCTCGTCGCCTACTACCAGGTCATCCCCATCACCGCCGGTGACGTGGTCATGCTGACCACCTTCTTCGCCACCCTCACCTCGGCGGTCACCTCCCTGCTCAGCCTGACCCCGGTGATCAGCAGGGGACTGGCGTCGGTACGGTCGATCGGCGAGGTGCTCCAGGCCCCCGACCTGGAGCACAACAGCGGCAAGGACGAGGTCGTGTCCGTCCGCGGCGAGGTGGAGTTCCGCGGCGTCGAGTTCGCCTACGGCGAGCACGGTGAGGACGACGCCCCCGCGGTCACCGGCTTCAGCCTCACGGCGGTTCCCGGTGAGACGATCGCCCTGGTAGGCCCCTCGGGCGCGGGCAAGTCGACCGTGCTCAACCTCGTCATCGGCTTCCTGCGGCCCACCTCCGGCCAGATCCTGCTCGACGGCCGTGACATGGAGACCCTGGACATGCGCACCTACCGGAGGTTCCTGTCGGTCGTGCCGCAGGAGTCCATCCTGTTCGAGGGCACCATCAGGGAGAACGTCACCTACGGCATGGCCGACGTCTCCGAGGACCGGGTACGGCAGGCGCTCCGGGACGCCAACGCGCTGGAGTTCATCGACCGGCTGCCCGACGGGCTCGACACGGTCGTGGGAGAGCGGGGGGCCCGTCTCTCCGGCGGTCAGAAGCAGCGCCTGGCCATCGCCCGCGCCCTGATCCGCGACCCGCGCGTGCTGATCCTGGACGAGGCGACTTCCGCCCTGGACAACCGGTCGGAGGCGCTCATCCAGGAGGCGCTGGCCCGCCTGGTCGCCGGGCGCACGGTCCTCGTCGTCGCCCACCGGCTGTCGACCATCCGCGGCGCCGACCGGATCGTGGTCATGCGCGACGGCGGGATCGAGGAAGTGGGCACCCACGAGGAACTGATGCGGCTGCGCGGCGTCTACGCCGGGCTGCAGAGCGCCTAGGAATGCCCGTCAGGGCACGGGACCGCTCATCCCGCGCCCGCCAAAGCGGCCGGGACCGCTCACCCGTGCCCGCCGGCGAGATCGTTCATCCCGTGCCCGCCGGGGCGGCCGGCGAGACCGCTCATCCCGCGCCACCTCCCATGCCGCCTGCCGTGCCGCCTGCCGTGCCTCCGGAGTCCAGCGGATAGACGCGGAGCCAGTCGACCTCCATCCAGGCCTCTCCCGGACTGCCGTGACCGGGGAACCAGTCCAACTGCAGGCAGGCCGACATCGGACTCCGGGTGGACCTGGACGAACGGAACCACTCCCGGCCGTCGAGATAGCCGACGACCCCGCCGGGGCCGTTCTCCACGGCGTAGGTGTGCCAGGTGGTCATGTCGGCCTCGGAGTAGGACTGCTCCTCCCCCTGAGGGGTCTCCAGGTAGAAGTTCGCCCGCCACCTGCCGGGACGGTCCATGACCCCCAGGAAGTCGATCTCCTCGCCGGTGGCGCTGTGCACACCCCCGCCGCCGCCGTCCGGCCACAGCAGGGCGATGGGGTGGTAGGAGTCCGCCCCCTCGTACATGCGGACGCGGGTCTCCCAGCGCCCGTACACCTGGCTGTGCCTGCTGCCCAGCCCGGCCGTGGTGCCGTCGGCGCGGCCGTACAGGTAGAGGGATCCGTTGCCGATGAAGAGCTGGTCGGGAGAGCGGCGGCCCTGGCCGTCGTGCCCGGCCGAGTCGTAGATCACCCAGTCGGCCGGATCGAGCTGGTCGTCGAACTCCGCACACCAGGCAGGCGTCCCCCAGCCGTGGACTTGGGCGGCACTGGCCCCGCCGGTGGAGACGGCGAGGTCGGCGGAGTCGGCGGGGGCGGTCAAGTCGGTGGAGCCGGGCGGATCGGTTTCATCGGCCGGGTCAACGGGGTCCGTCGGGTCGCTCAGGTCGTCTGGGCCGGCCGGATCGGCAGGGTCAGCCAGGTCGCTCAGGTCGGCCGGGTTGGTCGGATCGGCCGGATCGGTCGGAGCGGCCGGGTCAGCCGGGTTGGTCAGGTCGGCCGGGTTGGTCGGATCGGCATGGTCGACGGG
>NZ_NGFP01000030.1 GCF_002149035.1 Streptosporangium minutum | reverse complement strand
TCCCCCTCTTGAGCCCCCAGCCGCGAGGAAGACCCGAGATGCCAGACAACATCCCGAATGTCCAACTCCGAGCGTGGCGTAATGAGCACCAGCTCACTCGCGCTGATATGGCTGACCGAATTAACGCCACTCCGGCCGGTATCGCCGAACGGCTGAATTGCGATGAGGAGCGGATCAGACGGTGGGAGGCCGGCGAGGTCTCCTGGCCGCACACCTCCTACCGGCTTGCCCTCACCCAGTTGACCGGCTTGCAGCCCGAAGCCCTGGGATTCCGCCAGAACCGGCGCGGTCAGAGTCGCCTGATCGAAGCCACCGTGATGCCCCCCGTGGACGCGCTCCGGGCCGAGGCCGACCTGTACGGCACCATGGAACTCGCCCAGCAGCTCCAGGCATCCGACGTCGGGAACGGAACGCTCGAAGCGCTCTCCGAGGCCGTCGATCTGCTGTGCCGCGCCTATCCGGTCGTTTCCGCCGCCACATTGCGCGATCGGACGCAGAAGCGTCTCGCCCAGGTCAACGGCCTACTCGGTGGACGGATCACCCTCGCTCAGCACCGCGAACTCCTCGCCATCACGGGATGGCTGACGGCCTTGCTCGGGTGCGTTCACTACGACCTGGGAGAGCGCGAGGAGGCCGAGACCGCTCGACGCGCTGCCTACGAGATGGGCCGCCAGGTCGGGCACGGTGAACTCATGGGCTGGGCCTACGAGATGTCCGCGTGGTTCGCCCTGGTCGAAGGCCGCTACGAGGATGTCGTGACCGCCGCCCGCATGGGCCAGGCCGTCGCCGGCCAATCCAGTGCCCAAGTCCAACTCACTCTGCAAGAGGCCCGCGGACTGGCCCGCATCGGCGATCGCCGCGAAGCGGACAGGGCCCTCACCCGAGGAGCCGACGCGCTCGCCAAGCTTCCTCTGCCTGGGAATCCTGACCATCACTTCGTGTTCGACCACGCCAAGTGGGTCTTCTACGCCGCCACCGCATACACCTGGCTTGGTGACGACGACCGCGCCGAAGAACACGCCCTTGAGACGATCCAGATGCATACACGCCCTGACGGCACTTCCAACGCCCCCATGCGCGTTGCCGACGCCCATATAGATCTCGGCATCGTTCACGCTCGACGCGGCAACCTTGATGCCGCCATCGAACAAGGTATGGCAGCGTTCGACATTGATCGTAAATCTCTCGCCGACCTCGTCAATCGAGCCGGAGACCTTGACCGCGTCCTACGCCAACGCTACCGACGCGAAGCCCTTGCCGATGAGTTTCATGAGCGTTACGTGACTGGCCGCCGGGCACTTAATACACTCCGCTACGACTTGCTTGACTAACATGCCGTTCGAGTCGATGATGACTCCAAAAATCTCAAGACTTAAACGGTAGTGCATGCCATAATTTATCCATGCTTCACCTTTTCCTCGACACGTCAACTTGGCTTGACCTTGCCAAGCACCGGAAAGGCCAGCGCTGGATTGTCCCCATCCGAGTATTTGAGCATCAGAAAAAGCTGGAGCTATTAGTTCCACAATTAGTCACAGATGAGTTCAATCGAAACCGTCCGCGCGCCGAGTCAGCTGTAACCGCTAGCGTCCGCGAAAGATTCCGCCTACTTCGAAACGATCTACATGAGTATGGCGGAGAAGAATCACACACCTGGCTGGAAGAAATGACACACCAGGTCCCCCTTTTAAGCGCTGCCACTCTCCAAAACTTCCGCGAAATAGGGTCGCTACTGGAGGGCGGGAGACGAGTAGAGCCGACCGAACGAGACTACGAACGAGTCGTCAAACGGGGCATAAACAAACAAGCACCACTTCACCTCCAGAAAAACAGCGTGGCAGACGCACTGTTAATCGAACTATACGCCTCTTCGTATGAATCCCGAGCACAAAATGATCAGTACGCGTTCATAACGAGCAACCACCAAGATTTCTCCATCCCCAATGGGGACCGCCGAGAACCGCACCCCGACCTGGAAAAATACTTTAACGGGACGAAATCTCATTATCTCTATGGCATCGACGGCTTAAATAAAATTCTCGAAGAATACTTCGGCGAAGAGTTTATCGAAGAAGCCGACGATACCGAGTTTTTACACCAAGACACGCGGACGTTTACCGAAATCCTGGAGGCGGAGTATGAATTCTTCGATAAAATATCTCACGTTCGCAAGATAATCATAGCCGAGCGGGATGCGGCTGCCAAAGGCATACCCATTCCGCCCGAAGTTGAAGCTCGATTAGATGCGGCGAACCGAGCCATGGAAGAACGATACGGCGCCGAGAATATCGGCCCCTGGGATGACTGGGGATGGGGCTTCGTTCACGGCAAGCTCTCAGCGTTGCGATGGGTTCTCGGTTCCGAATGGGATTTCTTGGACACGTAGATTTGCCGAATTGTTCTTATAGGTATCAAGCGGCGGCGCGCCGCCGTACCCGGCCCTCCGCCGCCCGCCGGCCGGGCGTGCGGCGTGGGCGCCGGTCCCGGCCGGCGGCGCCCCGGGCCGTAGCCGCACCGCGCGCCCGCCGTACCCAACCAACGCGCCGACCTCAGCGACGCACCGCCGCCCACACCTCAAGCCCAGGCAAGACACCTCAGCGGTAGGCCGTCATTACGGACCGCGCGACCGTTGTACCGCAGGCCCGAAGCCCACCCGAGCAGGAACTCCGTCATGCTCTCGTGGATAGGACCCAGCACCAGGTCATGACGGTAGAGCACAAGCACCGGCCAGTCCTTCGGCTCGCCCACCGTCAGCCAGCCGAACGCCTCGCCGTCAATTGTGGTGCCCCACTCGATGAAGCCACCGGACTCCGGCCACATCGCCAGCGGATAGCCCTCAGGCGAGTCATCGCGCAAGTCGCGGTACTCCTCCCCCCACTGAGCCGGATCCCTCCTGTCCTCCTGGGGCAGCCCCCGAGGGTCATAGATCGCCAGCCACCTAGCGAACTGGCAACTGCCATACCGCTCAAGGAAGGCCATGTAGTCAGCAGGAAACCTCAGCCCCATATCAGAGGCCAGTTCCTCCCAGCTCCCGATACCGAAGACCGGTTCTGCGGGTGGAGGAACCAATGCGACGAGATGCTCAAGGACGGTCTGATCGTCACTCATGGCCTGACTGTAGTGACGCACCATGACAACCAGCCTCCGGCGGGGGCGCTCCGGCTCCGGGATGTCCACCAAGGGCGCGTTCATCGCCGCCGGTCTCTCGATGGCTGAGGTAGGGGGCCTGCTCATCCCGTCTGCCGTCGACCCGGGACAAGCCGAGCAGACCACGGGCCGGGGCGCCAGGTCGTTCGTCCAGCAGGGCGCTCCACCTGGCGCCCCGACCCATGCCCTGCTTCCCCTGCGGGCGGGTTGACGGCAGACGGGATGAGCAGGCGGGCTGGATGTGCGGGTTTGCTGGGAGCCCACCACTATGGAGCCATGGGACAGAACGACATATCGCCGGCCGCAGCCGAAGCCGTCGAGACCCGCGAAGATCTCGCCCGTTATGTTGAGGCTCTCCATACAGAGCTGACCAACGGAGCGGTCTGGGAGAACGACCGCCTGGGGCGTTTCTTGGAAGCGCTGGCCGCCTGGGTCAGCGTCCCCTGGCTACTACGCGAACACGGGCCGTCCCGCACCTGACGATGCCTCCTGGTCGTTCTTCGCCAACGCGCTGGGGGCGGCAACGATCTACGAGTAGGCCGTGCCCGTTGCGTGCCCGTCAGTAGAGGGAATGAGGGGGACTCATGGGGAATCCTGGGCAGCCGGAGCACTCTCCCGCAGGTCAGCGTTTCCCCAGTTCAGTGGCCAGACACACTAGAGACTTCCCAAGCTGACAATGCAGATCGCTCTATTCCACGCCAGCTTGCCTGGGTCGTTCAGAGTTCAGCCAGTATTGAAAGGATGAACTCGTAGATTTGAGCACGGTGGGATCACGTAGCGGCTCAGGCCAGATTTGCAGGAAGTAGTGATCACCTATTTCGATCGCGACCTCTTCGTCCATACCTCTGACGTGGTACCGCAAACGATACGCTCCGGGACCGGCGGGCAACGGAGGAAGAGAATATTCCCTCCCTTCCCACTCCTCCAGAGAAACACGGCCTGATGGGGACTCATAGCTGATCTCGACGATGTCCTCGTAACCATCGAGGTCAGCACCCGGATCCCGATCGGCGACAGCCACCGTGAACTCCACCGTTCCCCACTGAGGACCCACAATCAGGGAGGCCCTGCCTTTCTCCACTCGGATGATCCCCACAGGGTGGCCCGGCACGCCATCAAACTGGCCGCACGCGTCACACCCCTCATCCACGAGATAGACCTGACTGTAATCCACCCCCACATCCAGCTGCTTGACCTGCACGACAGGAGTCTCATCTCTGGTCATGGGCGGGAAGCATAGACTTCGCCACCGACAAGATCGCCTATCAGCGGCAGCGCAACCAGGCTGCCGTCAAGCGATAGACGACGAGCGAGCTTCCCGTGCCAGATGCGTGCCAGAACAGGCGGGGAACCACGGTCACTCAGGGGGACTCACGGGGACTCGACCCGCCCTGACCTGCACCCCTGTTTTCTCAGCTCAGGACAGCAAGCTCAGTAGATGATTCCCAAGCTGACAGTACGGTTCGGTTCCTGACCGCGTCGCTCGGCTTCACGACCATTGGCTGACTCCTCTGACGGGCCGGTCAGGGCACTGCGAGCAGATGAAGAGGTACGTCGATCCCGCGTCGCCGATCATGATGCCAGCGGGCCCCATACGTTCGGGATCGAAGTCCGAGCTGAGAAGATGCCGTTCTTTGAGCGGTACCCATCTGATCGCGGATCCAGGATCATGCTCCCAACTAGCGATCGTCAGCAGGTGCTCCATCTCATGGTCTTGATCGCACTCGACGCTCTCCGGGGACTGTACCCAGTCGACCCACCCGCCGACCTTCGTTCCCGGCGCGACCGACAGATGGTACTGATAGCTCCATTCCTCTGGGCCGTCCAGAGACGATTCCCATGCATCGATCTTCGCGTACAGCTCCTCCGACGCTTCCCAGACTGCGGGATACTCCTCGACTCGCTCAGGCGAAAGCACGCAGGGCCGCGGACGATAGCCCTTCTCACTGGCTACGGGCTCCGGGGCCTCGGCGAGGTCCGTGAGGAGATGCGAATCGCGCCAGACCACGTGCACCACGGGCCGGTAGTCGGACTCGTGGACAAAGGGGCACCACAACACCTGGCACACGTCCGTATCCGGCGGGAACGGCAGTTCCGGCACATCCCGGGCGTAGATCTGGAGGATCGGCACCATCGCGATCGACTGCAAGGCCGAGAGGTCCTCATGGTCGGAGGACCCACAGAACGGCCATGACTCACCGGCAGGCCAGAGCAGCGGCCCACCCATGGAACTGTCCGTGACGGCCGGAGCTCCGCGGCGAGGATGCAGTCGGACCGTGGTCCTGCTCCGGCCGGCCAACTCAGGAAAGAGGGCCACCACATCCACCGGTGCGGGCGGTGTCGTCAGTCCCACGCCTTCTCACTCCGATCATCCGGAACACTGTGACCACACACCGTAGGACAGAGGTCAGACAGAACGGGTCTCTGCCTCTAGGCATGATCAGTGGGCCATTAGCGGGCCATTAGCCAGGGTGACGAGGGGTCAACCACGGTCACTCACGAACAGCCGAACGCCCAGCTCAGCCGCCCCGCAAGGCGTGATCGATGCACTTTCCAAGCTGACAGCGCGGGTTCGATTCCCGTCACCCGCTCCACGCTTCAAGCCCAGGTCAGGGACGGATTCCCGACCCGGGCCTTTCCTCCCTGCCCCTCTTCTCGAAGGTCAGAGCGAGATGATCTTTTCTGACACATGAGGAACGTTAGCTGGCACTCAAGGCACGTGGAATCGACGTGGTGTGGGTGGGCGACACCACCGGCGCCACGGCACTGTGTGGTGGCTGCCGTTCCTGCTCCTTCAGTCGCATACGTGAAGGCAGGCTTTACGCACTGCCCGCTCTCACCGAGACCATCACCGAAAGTTCAAAATCCTGGCTTCATCACAAGAGGATGCCGGATCGGGCAACTGATCCTTTCCTGGTTCTTGGCCCGACATACTGGTTCGTCCAGATTCCGAAAGGGCCACGCCATGTATCCGCCCCCCCTCCCCTACCAGGGCTACCCGCCACCGCCGACGCCCTTACGCCCAGTCCGGGGCGTCGCCATCTTCGCCGTGGTGGCCCTGGTGTGCGACTCCCTCATCGGGATCGTCGCGGCCGTGATCGACCTCTGGTACGCCTCGCTTGTGGACCACATGATCGTCGACCTCGACTCCGTGTCCGAGGCGGAGATCGACACGGGCGATTTCGTCTACGGCCTGTCCGGCATCTTCGAGACGGTCGTCTACCTCGTGGCCGTCGTGGCGTTCCTGGTGTGGTTGTTCAGGGTCAGGGCGAACGCCGAGATCCTCTCACCTGGCGGCCACCGGCACAGCCGACCGTGGCTGATCTTCGGCTGGATGGTGCCGATCGTCAACTTCTGGTTCCCGAAGCAGATCGTGGACGATATCTGGTACGCCTCCTCCCGCGTCTCCTCGCCTCCTCGGGGGCTGTTCAACGTTTGGTGGGCGGCCTGGCTGATTGGTACTTGGGGGACCAACGTGGCCGTCCGTCTGCTGTTCAACTCCGACGGGCTGGAGCCGTTGGCCGCCGCCGCACGGTTCGACGTGGTGAGCATCGTGCTGATGCTCATCGCTGCCGTGCTGGCGATCGGCGTCATCCGCAAGATCACCGAAGCCCAGGAGGAACACCGCTCAGCGGCCGCCGCCGGCATGACCCCCGGTGGTATGCCTTCCGGCGGCATGGCTTCCGGCACCCCCGGTGGTATCGGCGGCATGGCGCCCGGCGCTCCCGGCGGCGACCACCCAGGGTACTGACGGTCGCGCCGCCGGGCGCCGATCGAGGACCGGGTCAGGCCGGACCCGGGTCGTCGGCGGGCCCGGCGGCAGCTCGGCGAGCAACGAGCCGAACGCTTTGTCATACCGCCGCAGGTCGTACTTAGAACGATCTGGCGTCCTGCTGACTACGACCGCAGTGCTCGCCGTTACGAAGGAGGCGTCAGATCCAGCACCCCGACCGTTTCGCCCTCACTCTTCTCACCTGTGAGCTGGAACCCGAGCTTCCGGTAGAAGCCCTCGGGCCCGCCCTCTCCCGGCTCCCACGTGACATACATTTGCGTGCCGCCGCGGTTCCTGAATTCGGCGGCCACTGATTCGACGGCGAAGCGGCCGACACCGCACCCTTGTACGTCGGGTGTCACGTTGAGGCGCCACAAGCCGGACCGAAAGTCGACCCCCTCGCCGTTCCAGTCGATATCAAGGAAGGCCATGAGGAAGCCCACAGGACGGTCGCCGTCGAGGATGAGGCGCGGCCAGGCCACCTCCGGGTGGACGTAAGCCTCGGCCAGCGACTTCACCACCGGCGAGACGAAGCGCTCTTGGTCGGGGCGGACTTTCACGGCGATGGCCGCCTCGATGTTGGCAGGGGTGATAGGCGCCAACCGAAGGCTTCGAGTCATGCGAGAACCATATGGGCTGGTTACGCACGGCCCCGTGCGGCCGGCGCCCCTACCCCTCGGCGTGAGCGACGCCTCTCCGGACGGTCCTGATAAGGAAGCAGTCACAACCTTGATCGCTTGCCAGATGCGTGCCAGAACAGGCGGGGAACCACGGTCACTCAGGGGGATTCACAGGGACTCGACCACCCCTGACCTGCACCCCCGTTTTCCCAGCTCAGGGCAGCAAGGTCAGTAGATGATTCCCAAGCTGACAGCGCGGGTTCGATTCCCGTCACCCGCTCCACTTCAAAGGCCCAGGTCAGGGATTGATTCCCGACCCGGGCCTTGATTGTCTCTAGGGCGTTCTCGATCTTCCGTGCAATTAACCGACGGGGGCGAGCACCCCGGCTGAGCCGTCCTCATCGTCGTCCCGCTTCTCAAGCTGCCTGTCGATCGCATCCGTGATCGCCTTGTCGGCACCCCGTACGGCGTGCTGATAGATCATCGCGGCGCGTACGTTGTCGTGTCCCATCCGGGCCATCAGGTCCTTGAGACCCACACCCGACTCGGCGGCGAGCATGTTGCCCGTGTGCCGGAGATCATGAAAGTGCAGACCTGGCATACCCATCTCCTTGACCACACCGACCCAGCGCGTACGGGTGTTGAACCCGCTGCGCCAGAGCGGGCCACCCTTCGCGCCGGGGAAGATGAGCGCGCCAGGATCGGCCTGGACGTAGGTGGCGATGTGCTCGCGCAGCACCGAAATGATGCTCTTGGGAATGCCGACCACGCGCCGGCCCACCTTGGATTTGGGCGGACCGAGGAGCAGACCGCCGGTCGAGCGCTCGACCTAGGCCGCCCGGATACGCACCGTTCCCTCGTCGAGGTCGACGTCCGTACGGCGCAGCGCACTCACCTCACCCCATCGCAGACTGGCGAAGGTGGCCAGGAGCACCAGGGCACGGAAGCGTCGATCATGGGTGCGGTCGGCCCACCCGTCCGTCCACATCTTCCACAGCGCCCTTTCAGCGTCGGCACGACCGGTGAAGACCTCGGGATGGGTCCGCATCCCTCCGTGCCGTTGGAAACGCAGCCGGTAGGCGTTGTCCTTGAGCTTGCGGACGTTGCCCACCGGACGACGGCCCACGAGGTCGGCCAGCTCGAAGACCTGGGCCACGGTCAGCACCGGGCGCTCCTGGGCGTGCTCGTCGCCGGCTCCGCGGATCCGGCACGGGTTGCGCGAGATGATGTGGTCCTCTTCAACCGCCGTCATCAGCACGGCCCGCAGCAGGCGATATGCCTTGGCCGCCACGCTGACCGAGACCCCATTGCTGAGTAGGTCGGCCCGCCACTGCCGAATCATCGAGGTGGAGAGCTTGCCGAACTGGACCCCGCCCAGGTACGAGGTGATGTGTTTCTTGAGCAGCCAGCGATAGAGGTCGACGGTGCGGGGGCGGAGGCCTGCGCGCTGGGAGATCCACGTCCCCGCGTAGTCCTGAAGCTTGATCTTCCCGTGATCCGGGTCCGTCCACTCCCCCTTGATGATCTGAGCCTCGACGAGGGACAGCGCCCGTTTCGCGTCACCCTTGCGGTCGTAGGTGTCCGAGCCGGTCCGCATACGCCCGTCCGGGCCGGGATAGCGGATCTGGAAACGTCCGGATGGGAGCTTGCGGACGTTGCCGAAACGTCGGTGACCGTCCTTGTTGGCCATCAGGCAGCCTTTTCGGTGACCTCGTGAGTCATCAGGGGCTCAACCGTCCCCGTGACGACGAAAGCGAGCAGTGCGGACTCCCGGATGCGGACGTGGCGGCCGATCTTCACGAACTCGATCCGGCGTTCCGCGATCAGCCGGCGGATGAAGCGCTCCGAGGTGGGAAGCAGTGCGGCAGCCTCGTGCACCTTGAGTAGTTCGTCCAATGGATTCTCCTGTCAGGCTGTCAGGCGGCCAGTGAAGTTGCCGAAAGATCTGGAACGGGTTGTCCGTCTGCTCTGGCCTGAAGTTCGATCAGGCGTGCGCGGGTGCGCCGGCGGTTGGCGACCTCACGCAGTAGCCGTTTGGCCAGCGGGGTGCGGTTGGGATCCTTGGAGGAGACCGACCGCCAGACGTAGCGGTGCGGGTCGGTCACCGTCTCGTCGGGCAAGCCGAGCATGTCGAGCACCCAGGCCCGGCAGTCCTGCTTGTGTTCGCGCAGGGTTTTGTTGGACCACTTGCGGGAGACCAGGACACGGCGGCCCGCGTAGCCGAGGTGTTCGGCCTTGCGCGCCTTGCCCTTGCATCGGCCCGGCAGCATGCCCGCCTTGGCCCCCTTGGGCTGGATGCTGTAGCGCAGCCAGTTCGGGCACGTCGGCGAGCAGGGTTCGTAGCGCAGCGCCTCGACCATCCGAACGGCGTGGTCACGACGGGCCTGGTTGTCTTGGTCGTCAGGGTCGAGGGGGTCGCCGAGGTTCTTGGTCAGGTACTTGGTGAGGTAGCCGATGCGCTTGTGAGCGTCCGGTGATCCGGCGACGATGCCTTGGACATCGACTTGAGGGCCGAAGCGGACCACGTGCAGGGGTTCGGCCGTCTCGCCGGTGCCGAGTTGGTCGAGTGCCTCGTCCCAGGTGGGCAGCAGTTCCTCCGTGGCGGGGTCGAGGTAGTCGCCGCTCTGCCCGTCCGGGTAAGTCTCCCCGTCGCCGAGGTCGGCCCACTGACTCCAGACGGGCAGGTGGTCACCGTCGAAGCGGACTTCATCGACTGATGGCCACCACACTTGGTGGTAGGTCGCCGCAGCGATGGCCTTGATCTCCGCGCGGGGCATGGTGCCGCGGATTGCCATGTGCAGGTGCGGCGCGAGCCGCTTCTGTGGCTCGACGGTGGCGAAGTACTGCACGTCGTAGCCGGCCACCCGGCGCAGGTTCTGCACGAACCGGTCGACCAGCTTGGAGAAGTGCAGGGCGTCGCGGGCCGCCGCCGCATAGTCGTAGGTGCTCGGATCGACCGGCACGCCCAGACCGGAGCGGATCTTGCCGTACGAGGGCAGGGTAAGGGTGACGAACAGCGACGGCCGATACACCCTGCCATCGGGGGCGATGAAGGTCCGTCTGAGAGTGGTGTCCTGCTTGGCCCGCTTGGGCAGGTCCGGCGCATCTTGGCGCCGCCTCGTCGAGCGGGAACGGTTGGGAACCGTCCGCCCGCCCAGGACATTGCCCCGCATCCCAGCGGCGTTGATCTCCGCGTCGATCCCGGCTATCGCCTCGTCCCAGTCGAGGGTGTCTTCCCCGTCCCGCTCGGCCTCGTCCCGTTTGGCCTGCACGTCGGCCCGGAACTCGATCAGCCACCGCTGGTCTTCGGTGGAGGGATGGGGTTCGGCGACAGGTTCGTGGTCCAGGTGTCAGCCCTCGCGGCACTGGGCCTTACGCAGCTGCTTGTTGCGTTGAGCGCGGGGCGGGCATTTGGCTTCCTGGGTGGTCCCGCAGGGGATGTTGAACGACTCGATCATGCCGGTGTGGGTGTCCAGGCGCCGCAGTTCAAGGCGACGGCGCGCCGCGCCGCCGCACGGCCCTCCCACCGCCCGCCGTCCGGGCATGCGGCGTGGGCGCCGGTCCCGGACGGCAGCGGGAATCGGCCCGCCCGCCGCACCGCCCGACCGCCGTACTCGGCCATCGCCCGCCATAGTGGGGCCGCACCGTCGTCCACAAGGTCGATCCAGCCATCGACCTCGGTCCTAGCCCTATTGGGGTGCTTCGTATTAACGCCGGCTGTGCTGCCCTACGACTGAAAGTTCGCGTATTGGGGGCATGATCTCGTAGCATCCGTCGCTATGCTGCGAAACTTATTTCTTGGCGTAGGAACCCTTTTTATGCTCGCTGGCTTGGGCATGGTCTTTTTCGATCCTCTGGAGATCAGCTGGAGCGCCAGCGGCACCGGCATTATCGCTGCCCCCGTCGCTGTCACCCTGGTGGCACTAATCAAGCCCGCCCTTCTCGTCCTTGCCGGAGTCGGCATGATGGTCGGTGGCCTTGCGGCTGCAACCACGGATCGTGGGAAAGATGCCTCCGGCAGGGGCACTCCGACTCCGGGATGATCAGCGTTGCATCGAAGGACCATAGGTGGTTGAGGTGAGCCGGATCTTCCCGTCTGCCACGTCCCAGGCAAGCCCAACAACTCGACTCCTCCGGCTCAAGGCCGTCTGTGAGCGTTGGCATCCCATGACCGAGGAACGTCCACCGGCTGACGTACACGCGAAGACGGCCTTGCCCCTCCGTCCCCGAGCTGTTGCCCCTCCGGGGTGGGACGAGGCAGGCGGGAAGATCCGACGGACGAAGCATGCGCTTGAGCGCATCCGTGATCAGACGTAACCACCTGGAAAGACGCCCGATGAACTCCTGTTATCGTTTGATGGAAAAGGCATGGTGAGTATGTCATCCGACCTCACGCACGAACTCTGCATCGAAATCGGGCGAACCGTGCGGGCCAGCGCCCCGGACGGATGGCAGGAGGTCGATATCCTTCGCTGCCAGCTCGGCACCTTCGGCATAACCGCGATCACTTATCGGATGGCGGACGGTTCCCAGCAAATTCGAGATGGCAAGGACCTCGGCGACCTTTTCCATCAGCTGAAAGTAGCCGAGTACAGGCCGAGTGAGGGGACGTGGTTCGTCTGCCGGCTCGGCTACAGCCTGCGCGGAAAGTCGTACGACTCCATGATGGAGACCTTCAGCATGGAGTCGCCTTTCTCCCAGGACTACACCGCCATGATGCCGCCCGCCTTCGGGATGGAGCTGCCTTTTGCCCAGGACATCGAGGTGCCCGCCTGGGCCTACGTGGAGGAACTGACCATGTTCCCGCGCAGGCTGGATCTCACCCCGTCGTGGATGTGCGCCGCCTGGCCCGAAGGTGTGCCCCTGCCTGAGGGCGACTCCACCCTCACCTCACCGGTAGACAGCGAACCCGGCTCGGCCTGGCCTCCTCTGGGAACCATGGTCGCGCGAACCGCCGGCCGCGACGAGGACCCGGAGACGATCGTTTTCGGAATGGCCGAACACGAGGACGGCACCGGGAATGCCTTGATCTTCATGATGTCCACCGAGGAACCAGACGAGCAGGAGATCGGACTTGGTATGGATACGTACTGCATCGTCCGCGAGGACCAGGCAGGCACCACCTACGGCGGCGTGACTCACTGCGGGATCGGCTCCGGCCGCCTGACCTTCCACTTCACCTCAGAGGCCGCGAAGGAACTGAACGTGGAGCCCGTCGTCCGGATCGATCTCCAGATCGATGACGACAGCATCGTACTTCTCAGAAGCAGCCTGCGGGAGATCTTGCTGTCTGGCCGTCGCGACCAGCACCCCCTCGGCATGCACCTCTGATCGCCGGGCCGTTAGCGGGCCATTAACCATGGGTGACGAGGGGTCAACCACGGTCACTCACGACCAACCCGACACCCCGGTCAGCCGCCTCACAAGGCGTGATCGATGCACTTCCCAAGCTGACAGCACGGGTTCGATTCCCGTCACCCGCTCCAAGCAAGAAAAGCCAGGTCAGGGATTGTTTCCCAACCTGGCTTCCGTTCTTTCCGGGCCTCATTTCGATCTTCCGTGCCCGTTACGTGCCCGATCCCCCTTGATCTTTGTTCTTCCCTAGGGCCTCCTCGCGATCATCGGTGTACCTGTCTAGATGCACGCGGAGTTCGGAGATCACCACTTCGGGCAGGGCCACGGTGCGCCTGCCCGCCGCGGACTTAGGTGGGCCGATGGTCACCGATCCGTCCTTGAGCTCGGTGGTGGACCTTGTGATCTTGACCGTCCGGGCGGCCAGGTCAAGCGGCGGCGCGGCGCGCCGCCGTACCCGGCCCTCTGCTGCACGCCGTCCGGGCGTGCGGCGTGGGCGCCGGTCCCGGCCGGCGGCGCCCCGGGCCGTAGCCGTACCACGCGCCCGCCGTACCCAATGAGACTCGCCGACCCCAGCGACGTGCCGCCGCGCGGAACCGTTCAGCGGTGCTGTGGCAGGTGCCCAACCCGAACGGTATCGCTCAACGATCAGAGGGTGTCCCCGTACTCGTCAACGTCGAGTTCCGCCCGCGTGGCCTGCAAGAAGTCGAGGACACGGCGGTCAAGGTGCCAACCCAGCGGCCGAGGTCGAGTTGGAACTTCTGTCATCCACTCTTCCTCGGAGTCCTCGTCTTCCTCATCTTCACCGAAGAAGCGGACCACTTGCAGGACGGCGGTGTGTCCAGGCTCATGCCGGTCCAGCTCTTCGGCGAGCGCCCCGATTGCCGAGGCGTATGGCTCCAATCGGTCAACCAAAGCTGTGATCATGTCGTCAACGGGCAGGCTCGATCTGGGAACGCTGATCTGCCAGATGTGAACCGCTGGGCGAGGGGGATCCGAGCTCTTACTACCTCGGATCGTGATCTCGTCAGCTTCGAGGCCCAATCGCGCGGTCATCTCCTCTGCGGACATGCGCTCGCTCTTGAGGGCGAAGTACACGTATTGATCCACTTCCACAGGACGACTCTAAATGGTGGCGCTGTACTCATACCGCCCTACGATCACCTGGCGATGGTTGATCTCCGTACAGGGCTGGGGGCGATCGACGGTCCGGGGTTTCGTGCCTCAACCCCGGCCCACCGAGCACCAGAGCGCCGAAGGGGCAGACATGCCCCGTGCCCGTTGCATGCCCGTCAGGAGGGTGACCAAGGGGGAATCACGGGTAGCCGAAGCGCTCCCCCGCAGGTCAGCGTCTTCCCAGCTCAGCGGCCAGGCGCGATAGAGACTTCCCAAGCTGACAGCGCGGGTTCGATTCCCGTCACCCGCTCCAAGACTGAAGGACCAGGTCAGGAAGAGATTCCCGGCCGTGGGTCTTCGCTGGCTTTCTGAAGTAACCCTCTGGGCCAAGAGGTCTTCGAGCACCTGCTCATAGTCAGCGCTTCCTGGTGCGATAGTGAGTGGCACGCTCCGCGGCCATACGTTCCCGTCGCTCCTGGTCCAGGAACTCTCGGGGACTCATCACTCGCCGCTTCTCATGCCTGATCGCCAGGCGGATCGCCCAGTAAAGAAGGAAGAACAACAGCACTGCCGGAACAGCCCATATCACCAGCAAGAACAGAATCTCGGTGAACCCGATCGCCATCTGATCCTCCCTTCAGGGGAAACCAGCATGCCTGATCTTGCAGATTGCGTCCATCGATGACTTCGCCAGGCCGTCCGCCTAAGGTCAGCTTTCATGTGCCATCGACACCGTTCCATGTTCACCGCCCCAGAAACCGGGCTTGATCACGTGCCAGATCCGTGCCAGAACAGGCGGGGAACCACGGTCACTCACGGGGACTCACAGTCACTCGACCCGCCCTGACCTGCACCCCCGTTTTCCCAGCTCAGGACAGCAAGGTCAGTAGATAATTCCAAGCTGACAGCGCGGGTTCGGTTCCCGTCACCCGTTCCACTTCAAAGGCCCAGGTCAGGGATGATTCCCCGACCAGGGCCTTGATTGTTCTCTGGGCCTCGCCGACCCTCCGGGCCCATCACTCCCAATTCCGGGGGCCGAGCGGCTCGCCGAGCAGGAAGCCCGCGCCAACATGAACGCTTACAGCCCGGACGCCCCTTTCCAGGATGACGCCGTGCGCGGTGAGACGGTCGGCCGGTGTGGTCAGCTCGACGGGGTCCCGGGCGAGCCGCTCTGCCTCGAACGGTACTGCCCCCAGATCCGGCCCGAAAGGCAACCGAACCTGGGGGAGCGTCACCTAGCCGTCGGTCAGCCGACGGCGTAGGCGCGAGTGATCGTCTGGGTCAGGCCGGTGCCCGCCGTGCCGGTCACCACCGCGCGGAGGGAGACGAAACCGGGCGTGCGCGGGTTCGGCAGCACGGCGGTCCAGCCCGAGCCCGTGCGGACGATCGGGACACGACGCCACTTCGCCCCGTCGTCGATGGACATCTCCACCTGGACCGACTCGGTCGCTGCCCCGGTGGAGCCGGGGTTGCGCTCGATCCACAGAGGCAGGCGGGTCACGCTGCCCGGCTTGGCGCGATTCGACTCATCCAGGCCGGCGGGGCTGTATCGGACCGCCGTCAGCGGCAGCGGCCGCTCCTTCGCCGTGGTCGCGGACCGGAACCTCCATACGGACTCCACGCCGGTGGAGAGTGTCGAGTGCGGAACCTGCCTGCGCATCGACGCGGTCAGCGTGTAGGCGCCGGGCTCGGGGGGAAGGCCGGCGTGGAGCTCGCACGCTTCCCTCTGGTAGACCTCACAGTTGGCGATGTCGGCCTTGGCCAGCACCTGCCCGTCTCTGGCGAGGGTGGCGGTGCCGGTGGCGGCGGTGTCCGAGCCCGTTCTGCCCGGCCCCCCGCCGGCGAACAGCCCCACCCCGAAGAAGGTCAGCTTGTCGCCGGTACGGCTGCCGCCCGGCAGCAGGAACGACGGACCGGTGACCGCGGTGTTCCAGACTTCATCGGTCTGCCCGCGCTTCATGAGCTTGCCGCCGTCGAAGGTCAGGGAGGTGCCGACCTGAAGACCGCTTTCGTAGGTCAGCCCGGGGGTCCGGTAGTGGATGAGCGTGCCGGGCAGGGGGATGTCACCGACCAGTGATGCCATGGACGAGCCCGGGAAGCCCCCGATCTGTAGTCCGGCCATCGGCGTCCCCACGGCCGCCACTCCCGAGGACCGGTAGGTCGCGGAGACCTTCGCCAGATCCTTCTGCCTGGCGTCGTAGACGGGGTTCTCCGGGACGCCGTCGGTGCGGCGGTCGACGAGATCGTAGACGTAGGGACTGGGAGACACGTCCTTGCTCAGCCACGTGGTTCTCAACGTGTAGGTCAGGCCCGGCCGGTGAACCGGCACGACGAAGAGCTCGGTGTTGACGTTCATGTTCGTCGACGACCACGAATTCCATGCGCCGTGGGCCAGCCCGAGGTCGAAACCGCGCCGAGGCGTGGCGGTCGGATCGTCGAGTGTGACCTTGGTCGCCTTGCCCTGGCGTGTGTCCACCGTCAGCCGGCGGCTGCCTGCGTCGACCTTCAGCGGGGAGTTGGCGACGGTGAAGTTCGACTTCCCGTCGATCCTCTCTCCGATCAAGGTGTAGAGGTCCCAGTCGCCCTTGGGGAGCCGTACCGTGGCCATGCCGTTCCGGAACACCGGCTCGGTGACGGTCCCCGTCTTCGCGTCATAGATCTGAGCCGACCAGGGGTCGACCTGCTGGCCCTGCTTGCCGATGACGGCGATGGTGACGTCGTAGGACTCGGGCTCGACGTACGCACCCGCCAGGGTGCGGATCACGCTGTCGCCCGAGGTGGCGGTGATCGTCCCGGCGTAGTCGCCGGGGGCCTTGCCGCTCGCGTCGATGCTGAGCGTGACCGACGCCTGTCCTCCGGCGGGCACGTCGAGCCGCCGGGAGCCGAGTTCGAGCACTTCTCCCTCTACGGTCAGGTCGAGGCTGACCGGGGCGTCGCCGGAGTTGGTGTAGGTGACGGTCCCGGTCTTCTTGCGTCCGTCCGGACCGTCCCAGGGAAAGGCGGCCCAGGTGCCCGCCGGTTGGGCCACGACCTGCTGCTTCAGCGCGCGGACCACGTCCACACGCCCGGTGCCCTGCTGGAACGGCGTGGCGCCGGACGAAGGGGCGGCGCTGCCGACCAGAGCGACCTTGAGCTGCTGCCCGGTCCAGTCGGGATGCCGCTGGGCGAGAATGGCCGCGGCCCCGGCCACGTGCGGTGCGGCCATGGAGGTACCGCTCATCTCGACGTGAGCGCCGTCGGCGGTGCCCTCGGCCGCCGCCGCGACGATGTCGACCCCCGGTGCGGTGAGGTCCGGTTTGACGGCGTGGTCGCCTACGCGGGGGCCGGTGCTGGAGAACCCGGCCACCCGATCCTGCCTGTCGACGGCGCCGACCGCGAGGGCGGCGTCGGCGCTGGCGGGGCTGCTCACCGGCCGCCTCCCGCCGTCGTTCCCGGCGGCGACGACGAACAGCGTGCCCGTCTCCGCCGACAGCGTGTTCACCGCCTGTTCCAGGGGGTCGATCTCGGGCTGGTCGGCGTCACCCAGGCTCAGGTTGACGACCTTGGCCTTGACCTCGACGGCGGCCCACTCCATACCCGCCAGGATGGCGGACTCGGAGGGACCGGACTCGTCGCCCACCTTTCCGATGGCCAGCCGTGCGCCGGGGGCCACTCCCCGGTACTTCTCGCCGTTACCCGCGACGATCGAGGCGACATGGGTGCCGTGACCGAGGTTGTCGCGGATGTCGGGATCCTCGCTGAAGTTGCGCTCCTGCGCCACCACGCCCTTCAGGTCCGGATGGCCGGGGTCGTAACCGGAGTCGAGGACGGCGACCGTGATGCCCTCGCCGGTCATCCCCTGCTTCCACGCCTCGGTGGCGCCGATCTGCCTGGTGCTCCGGTCGAGGCTGAAGGACCGGCGGCCGTCCAGCCAGATCTTCGTCGTGCCCGCGGCCAGAGTACGGCCGCCGCCCGCCATCTCCTTCCACGCCTGGGCCGCGCCGCTCTTGGGCAGACGGAGCGTGGTCATGCCAAGGCCGGCGAGCTGCCGGGTACCCTGCGCGCCCCTGAGCGCAGGGGCCGGGCCCGCGTCCGAGCGCGTGATCAGCGGGATGTCACGGATCTCGGCGTCTCCGTACCGCCACTGCAGCAGTTGGGTGACGTCGAACAGCCGCCGGTCGAGCACCCCCTGGGCGACCAGGGGCTGGGCGTCGGACGGAATCACATACAGGTGCTTCTCACGTACCTGGCTCGTGAAGCCGACCTCCTGCCGGCCGGGTCCGGGCTCCACCCGATGCCCGTGGCCGGTGACCACGACACGGTCACCGGTGATCAGGGTCACCCCGTTCGCCGGTTGGGAGGGAGGCTGCGGTGTCTGCGCCGGTGCTGGTGCCGGTGTGATGCCCACGATCGTTCCTGCCATGGCGACGGCGAGGAACGACTTACCTAAACTCATGATCTGCCTTTGTGTGAGGGGAAATGGTCTCTTCCTGCGTTCAGCCATGGGCACGCGCCCGCCAGACTGTTCGGCCATGGGCACGCGCCCGCCAGGCCGTTCGGCCATGGGCACGCGCCCGTCGGACGCGAAACCTCCCGGGCCGCCCCGGTCGAACTCCACTCATGGACCTGGGGGCAGCCTTCAGGACACGGCCGAGTCGCCCCGCCGTCTCCGTATGGGTGGTGGTCGGAGCCTCAGCCGTCGTCACCCAGCCCCTACCGGGGAGACCGGTCCGTCCAGTCGGTGGTCACCGAGATGAATTCATCAGTCCCCGCCACGCCTCCGTCGCCGGTGAGGAGGAGGTTGGTGCGGGTCACCCGAGCGGTCTCGGGATCGACGACCAGTTTGATCGGCGACTCGCCGTCAGGATTAGGGATCAGCAGTTCCTGCCCGCCTTCGACCGCGCCCCTGCTCTCGACCCCCGGCGTCGCGGCCAGCGCCTGGAACGCCGCGGAACGGACCTCCGAAGGCGTCGGCAGCTCCGAGATCAGCGAGAGCAGGGGGAGGAGCGGATCGCCTCGCTGCTCGGACCGGCTCATGTCGTCGGCACGCCCCTTCCGCTCGGTGATCCGTGCTTTCAACGCCTCTGGATCCGTCGGCAGCCCTTCGAGGTCCTCGAAGCTCACCTCGGCCCCCTTGAGGCTGAGCGGGAGCGGGGCCGGTACGGCGACGCCGGGAGGGTCACCCGGCTCGCCCTTGGTCCAGCGCCGGCCGTCACGCCTGGTCCAGCTCTCCATCGCCGGGATCTCCGGGTCCGACCACTCGGATCTGACGTACCAATAGGTCCCGGAACCTTGCGGCGTACGTTCCGCACTGGCGGCGGCCATGAGCAGGACCTCCCTGCCCGAGACCGGTGCGCCGGCGGGCGTGGTCACACCCGTGGCGATCACGGCGACGACCGCCGCGGCGGCGGTGGCCAGGCCGACTCCCGGCATGAGCCACCCGATCCGCCGTCGCGTGCGGCCTCGCATCCTGTCCTGGAGCCGGCTCCTGCTGCGAGTGATCGCCTCGGTGGACGGCTCGGGCTTGGTCAGCAGGGTGGCGAGCGTGTCGAGGTCATCCATGGACTGTCTCCTTGTCGATGAGGGCGAGGATCTTCGCGCGCGCTCGGCTGAGCCTGGAGCCCACCGTGCCGATGGCGATGCCGAGCGCCTGGGCCACCTCGTCGTAGCCGAGCTGGCCCAGGGCCACGAGAAGCAGGACGTCGCGCTCGCCACCGGACAGGGCGGCAAGCGCCTTGGCCAGGTGCGGCTGCATGCGCTCAGCGGCGACGGAGGCGACGACCCGGCTCTCGTGGCCTTCCACGACGGGTTCCGGCCCCAGCCGGGCCAGCGCCCTGTAGTGGCGTGTCTCCTTGCGCCGGTGCCTGGCGATCAGGTTGGTGGCGATGCCGAACAGCCAGGGCCGCAGGCTCCCGCGTTCCGGGTCGAACCGGTTGCGCCGATCGAAGGCCAGCAGGAACGTCTCGGCGGTGATGTCCTCGGCGATCTGCGTGTCCAGGCGACCGGCCACGTACAGGTAAACGTCGCGGTAGTAGCGGTCGTGCACGATGACGAACAGGTCAGGGTCCCGCCGGCACTGGGCGACGAGTTCGGCATCGGTCACCTGTTCGCCTACTTCGGCGATCAAGTTCTTGTCTCCGACATATGCCCGCCTTACGGGTGATGGTTACGATCACTCGTTCTTCGCCGCAAGCCAGGATCGTCTTCCCTCACGTGCGTTACACCCGACGCGAGGCCGTGGAGGTACGCGCTGCGCGGGCCTGGGCAAGGCGATTGCACCGCCTGTCCCGGCCGCGTGGCTGGGCGACTGTTGAAGGCCGGCTTGTCGAGCGAGACGCGACCCAGCAGGAAAGGAGCAGCTCCAGTTCCGCCGTCGAGGCCTCCCCAAGGAGACGGCCGTAGCGGGCGACCTCCGCATCGAGAGAAATCCGAAAGCACGGCCCGGGAACGCAGGGCCACCGACCGGCCCGGACAGGAGCCGTCGTCGAGCTAGCACAAAGATCGGCTCTGTACCGCTGGTCTCCGCATTCACCCTGGTCACGTCCAGCGCCTGGCCGACCTGCGACCATGCCGCCCGTTCGGCTCGCAGTTGAGACTGCGCGCCTCAGGATGGCCGACCAGGGGGGCGGCTGCGACGTCGCCGGATGTCCCCACAACCATGCCAGGAGCTCCGACGCACCGCCGTCTGCGGCGAGCGGTTCGCGCAGGATCGCGCCTGGGGAAACTCCAGTAGCGGTTCGCCTGACGCGACAGCTCCAAGCCGTCACCGCGCAGATCGCCCGTGTCGGAGACTGGACCGTCCGCTGTCACGGTCAACGGACGCTCCCCGCACGCGTGGGGCCCACCGCTTGGCGGGAAGGTCGGCGTGGAACTCGCACGTCGGCCCCGCGGCCGCGGAGTAGTCCCACTGACAAGGAAGAGGTCATGGCCGTGATCGCGCGCCAGATCCGTACCAGAACAGGCGGGGATGCACGGGAAACCACGGGGAATCACGGTTACTCGACCCGCCGTGATCTGCTCCCCCCGTTTTCCCGGCTCGGGGCAGCCGGATCAGTAGCCGACCCCAAGCTGACAGCGCGGGTTCGATTCCTGTCACTCGATCCGACAAAGAAAGCCCAGGTCAACCGGCGGGGCCGGGCCTTCCCGGATTCGTTGACGTCCGTGCGCCTCCCAGAGGGGCCCGCTCACGGCAGCCGGCTGCGCGTTGACGTTGATCGGGCACCAGGGCCCAGTGGGGTCCGATCACGATTCCCGGTATGGCTGGACAGAAATCGCACAGGCTACCGGTCAAAAGGGAACTGGTTGGCGATCAGTTCCAGCAGGGCGGCGTGCGTCTCCCCGTCGGCGGCCGCGACGAGCCCGCCCACACCGGTGTGCAGTGGTTGACCGTGTAAGCCGGTCACCACACATCCGGCGGCCTGGCACAACGCGATCCCGCTGGCGAAGTGCACGCTGTCCTGCAGATGGCCGTCAGTGACGTACGCGGCTCGCCGGCCGGAGGCGACCCAGGCCACTGCCAGGGTGGTGGAGACGACACGCGGGCGAAATCGCTCGATGAACCCCGTGTCGGCAAGCAGACGCACAGCCTGGAAGCTCGGTCCGTTCGGGAACGGCGGATCGAGGTTGACATCCACCAGTCGCGAATCAGGCGATGGCGCAAGTCGCTCGTCCACGCCGTCGTGGCGGAGGTACGCGTGATCACCGTCCGTCCAGAAAACCTCTTCGGAGAACGGATCGGCTGAGGCCGCCACCATGATGTCCGAGCCCACCCGCAGGGCGACGTTCACCGCTACCAGCATGCTCCGCGCGGCGTAGTTCAGCGTGCCGCACAGGGGGTCGACCAGCCACATGCGCTCCGCGTCCCCCGAACCCGTGCGTCCGCTCTCCTCGCCCGTCACGGCATCATCTGGTCGGGCGGTGCGGATAACGTCAAGAATGGCGTTCTCCGCTTCGATGTCAGCGGCCGTAGCGAAGTCACCCGCAGATTTCGGGAAGCGCGTCAGCGATGCGCCGTACATGGCCACCACGACAGCAGCTCCGGCCTGCGCTGCCTTGAGGGCCACTTCCTCGTCTCTGATCGACATGCGCGAAGGATAGACGAGTCATGTCCGTTGAGCTCGCACTTGATCGCGTGCCGGAACCGACAGGGATCGGCGGGGTCTCACGGGGGCTCATGGTCCTCGACCCGCCCTGGCCCGCATCCCGCTTCCCCAGCTCAGGGCAGCAAGGTCAGCAGATGATTCCCAAAGCTGCCAGCGCGGGTTTGATTCCCGCCACCTGCTCCAAGCAGGAAAAGCCAGGTCAGGGATTGTTTTCCGGCCTGGCTCCCGTTCTTTCCGGGGCTCATTTCTTTCCGGGGCTCATTTCGATCTTACGCGCCCGATCCCTCCTGATCTCCGTTCTTCCGTATAGCCTCCTCGGCGAGCCTGCCCATGCTGTCGGCGACCATCTTGTCCCGCTCCTCCTCCGGGTGCAGGTAAATCAGCGCCGCCGCACCATGACCACGCCGTACCGAACAGACCCGCCGTACCGGAGCCGCTCCGCCGTACAGCTGCAACACCCACGATCGCCTGATCGTGGGTGATCGTCATAGATGGTTGGGGCGACCGGTGGGCTGGGACTTCGTTGCCTAGCCCCAGCCCACCGAACTGTTGCCTAGCCCCAGCCCACCGAACCACGGTGCTCGCCGTTACGAGGGGTTCGTCAGATCCAGCACCCCGACCGTCTGGCCCCCGCTCTCCTCGCCTGTGAGCTGGAACCCGAGCTTCTGATAGAAGCCCTCGGGGCCGCCCTCTCCCGGCTCCCACGTGACATACATATGTGTGCCACCGCGCCGCCTGACTTCGGCGGCCACTGATTCGACGGCGAAGCGACCGACTCCACGTCCCTGCGCGTCGGGTGTCACATTGAGACGCCACAGGCCGGACCGGAAATCGACCCCCTTACCGTCCCAGTCGATATCGAGGAAAGCCATGAGGAAGCCCACGGGACGATCTCCGTCGAAGATGAGGCGGGGCCAGGCCACCCCTGGGTGGACGTAAGCCTCAGCCAGCGACTTCGCCACCGGTGATACGAAGCGCTCCTGATCGGGGCGGACTTTCACAGAGATAGCCGTCTCGATGTTGGCGGGGGTAATAGGCGCGAGGCGGAGGCTTTCAGGCATGCGAGAACCATATGGGTTCGTTACGCAGGGCCTCGTGCAGACAGCGCCCCCGGCGCGAGCGACGCCTCTCCTGACGACCCTGATGAGGAAACGGTCGCCACCTCTGCGGTGTGCCCGTTGCGTGCCCGTCAGCAGAACGAGCGAAGGGGAATCGCGGGTAACCGGAGCACTTCCCCGCAGGTCAGTGTTTCCCCAGGTCAGCAACCAAGATCGATAGAGACTTCCCAGGCTGATAGCGCGGGTTCGATTCCCGTCACCCGCTCTATGCCAGAAGGCCCAGGCCGAAAGCGCAATCCCGGCCCGGGCCTCACTCATTTCCGGCGCTACTTCGACGCCTCGTGATCCCGAGTGCCGCCCCGGCGGATCAGCTCGCCTCTCGCAGCGGCTGGAACTGGACGCTCAGCCGCATCTCCAGAGCCTCCGCGAGCCGCTCCAGCATGGGGATGGTCGGCATCGTCCCCCCTGCTTCGAACCGTGCCACCGCCGGCTGCTTCAGCCCAGTCCGCTCAGCCAGCTCGGCTTGAGTCAACCCGAGCTGCTCACGCCGCAGCCGTACCGCCTCACCCAGCTCGAACCGGATCCTGGCCGCCTCATATCCCGCCCCCACCCCAGGACGACTCATGATCTCAGTTTTCTTGTCGGCCCAGGTCCTGCGCTCCCCCATGCCGCTCACTCCTCATCTGCAGTATGGGCCTCAGCTATGCACCGCTGCATGACCCGCCTCGCACGCTCGATCTCGGCGGACGGATAACTGCCGACTGGCCGTTGCCGCCCAGATGACCCCCATGCTCAGGCGCGGGCTCCGAGGGCACACTGTCGCGGTGCCCTGAAGCGACCTCAGCGTGGTCGAACCCCGGCCCGGAGGGGTGGACGATGTCGAAGATACGGCGCCTCGCCCTTCAACGCCGACTCTCCGATCATCACGGCAACGAGTAGCGGATTTCCTGCGTGGAGACTTCCAAGCCGGCCGAGCGCATTGGACGCCTTAGATCATCCGTCCTCAGAGTGGACGATCCGATTGGTGATCAGGTGGAGAAGAGGAGACACTTCTTCCCCGATGGACACATACTGCGGCGGATCGCCCACATAGTGCTCAGAGAGAAGTCCCGTGGCGCTGAAGTGAGCGATCACTGCGGCCTTGATTTTCGGACGTGGCACAGTTTCAGGAAGCCGGAAGGCGATCACATCGAGTGAGTCGACCCTGACCCTTGGGTAGCGGGCCTTCACACGGCCGATATCGGGATCAGAGTCGTGGAGATGTAGCCAGGTCCTGACCTCCGGGGGAAGGCCGGTAGTGCCTACATAAATCACGTGGCGTTCAAGCAGCCAGACGTAGACCCAAGATCCGGAGTCGGCGAGGTCTCCACTGCGGATATGCAGCTCTACTAGGTCACGTCCCATTTCAGGATCTTTCCACAAACGGCGTTTGGTGGCCTCTCCGAATTTCGCACCTCGCGGAACCGAAGATTCGGAGTCCGAGCAGTATGAGAGGTGGGAGACCTCCTGCTGCAATGAGTACTGCCATGGAGCCACACAGCCGCTTACGATCACGCCCCTGTGCCGTCGCCTTGCCCTTGTTTCCGCTCGGTCTCCCGCCCGTCATCCGGTCGTGCGGCCTGGGGGCCGGTCCCGGTCGGCGACGGCTCGGGGCGCCCGCTGTACGCCCGCCGTACCCAACCAACCGGCCGTGTCAAGCTGCGCCGCCGCAGCACTGCCTTGAGCAGGGCATGGCGAACATCAGAAAGCCCTCGCGCGGGGGTCCCGGCTCCCACCGATTTCACCTCGGTAGGGTCAGGCCCATGACCATCGAAATCGAACTCGTCCAGGAGGCGACCGACGAGGTGGTGGCCGCGTTCGAGCGGTTGCTGCCGCAGCTGTCGACGACCCCCAAGCCGCTTGATCGCGATTCCGTGGCGCGACTGGTGACCTTCGACGCGAACACCGTACTGGTGGCCCGCGTCCGAGGGACGATCGCGGGAACTCTGACCCTCGTCACCTTTCCTCTCCCGTCTGGTGTTCGCGCACGGATCGAAGATGTTGTGGTCGATGAAACCGCGCGTGGGCAAGGTGTTGCGGCAGCGTTGACGGACAAGGCACTTGAACTAGCCAGAAAGGCCGGCGCCCGTACGGTTGACCTGACGTCGAGGCCGTCAAGGCAAGCGGCCAACCGGTTGTACGAGCGCGCGGGCTTTCAGCGACGGGAGTCGCTGGTCTACCGGTTCGCTCTGGATGGATAGACGCAGAAACAGCGAGGGAGGGCGGCCTCCGGCTCCGGGTCGATCGCAGTGTTCCCCATGAGGGCCGTAGGTGGCTGAGGTGGACCCGATCGTCCCGCCTGCCGTCCGTCCCGGACAGGCCGAGCGGATTAGAGGCCACGGGCGAAGGCCGTTTCTCCGGTAGCGGCTCCACCTTCCCCCTGGCCATGGTCGCGTGCCGGAACAGGCGGGGCGGCAATCCCTCTTCCAGCTCAGCCCGATCAGCTGGAGAAATCCCTCCACGGCCAGGCGCTCCCACAGCGCCGGGACTGCGCACGGCTCGAAGTGACGGCCAACCCGGGATCACTATTCTCCTGGCATGGCGCGAAGAAGAGACCAGACATCCCCACACGGGATCTACGCGGCCGGAGAACAGGTGTTTCGGTTCTATCCCGACGGCGTCGTGCTTGACGTACTGGTGAAACCCGCTCCGGGGCCGGCCGAAGGTCAGGTCATCGCGACCTGGCTCCACCGTGAAGCACCGGCACCGCTCAACGGCATCCACCTCGCGCACTACGACTTCTCCGGCGGCTTCATCTCCTTCACCACAAGAAGTCACTTCCGAGACGAGACTGTCGGCGTCCGTGGACGCTGGCGCGCGGACCATCTCATACTTGACCGGCGTGACGGAGGGCGATCGCGGACCGGCCTGCACTTCCTCCGCATCTGGCCCACCTGAACAATGGCGCGGGGCTCAGCCTGCGAGTTCCGTCCTCCCGGGGACACGTCACATTCACCACGAAGCAGGCCCGCTCGACTCAGTCGATCGGACAGGCGTCTCTTCACGGGACCACCACGCCGGCCGTACCTCACCGGTCGGTGTCGGGGACGAGAACGACCTTGCCTGTCGTCGCCCGCGACTCCAGGGCGGCGTGCGCCGCGGCCGCCTGCGACAGAGGGAAGGTCTGGAAGGCGGGCAGCATGATCCCGTCGGCGGCCGCCGCGAGTGCGCGAGCCTCGTCGGCGGGCGTGTCCTGCCCCTGCAGCAGCATCATCAGGGCGTCGGTGAAGCGCACGCCGCGCTCCTTCAGCTCCGTCTCATCGGGACGGAACTCCTCCCGTGAGGCCGCACCGATGGTGATGTAGCGCCCTCCCCCGGCCAGCAGCCCGAAGGCGGTGCGCCCCTTGTCGCCCTCGACCCCGTCCAGAACGACCGTGACGCCACGCCCGCCCAGGGCGTCGCGGACGGTGGCCGCCCAGTCCGGCAGGTTGTAGTCGACGGCGACGTCGGCTCCGAGCTCTCGTACGGCCGCCGCCTTCGCCGGTCCGCCCGCCGCGCCGATGACCGTGGCGCCGAGGCGGCGGGCGAACTGGACGAGCAGACGGCCGACACCACCGGCCGCGGAGGTGATCAGGACCACGTCGTCGGAGGTGAGATCGGCGATGTCGAGCAGGCCGACTGTGGTGGTGCCAGTGACGACCATGGTGACGGCGGCCTCGTACCCCAATCCGGCCGGAATCCGATGCAGGGACGAGACGTCGGCGACGGCGAGCTCGGCGTAGCCCCCCGGCCTGCCCCGCGCGGTCACCACCTCGGCACCGATCCAGGCCTCGTCGACGTCCGGTCCGGCCGACTCGACGACGCCGGCCACCTCTCCGCCGAAGATCGCGGGGAGTTCGGGAAGCGGCGGACCGATCTCCAGCCCCTCCCGCATCGCTGTCTCGATCTGGTGGACTCCCGCGGCCCTCACCGAGACGCGGACCTCGCCCGGCCCCGGTACGGGATCGGGCACGGTCTCGTAGCGGAGGTTCTCAGCGGGTCCGAACACGTGCAGCACGACGGCGCGCATGACCGTTCCTTCCGGTAGATCTACTGAAGAACCCCCACTCTGCGACCTCTACCGAACTTGAGGTCAAGTCTGCGGCGGACACCGCGCCCTGGCGGAGATGTCCCCCACGCGACAGGACGAGATGCTTCCGGTCCTCCACGCCTGGCTGGGGCGGATGTGGCCGGCGGCGTCGGCGAAGGTGCGTGCCGATCGCCGATGGGCTCGCTTGCCTGTCACTATGGTTCGGACTTGCGGGCCAGAAGGCAGACATGCGGCCTTTTCCGCCCCTCGCCGGGCTCCTCCAGCAGTCGCGCGCCGACGACGAGCCCGGCCTCGGCGAGCAGCTCGGTGATGCGGTCGGGCGGCAGCAGATAGGACTCGTAGGACACCGGGTGGCCGTACGCCTGCTGGAGATGGAGGCGCTCATCGCCGACATGGGTCCCCAGCAACAGGTGGCCGCCCGGCGCCAGCGTCCGATGGAACTCGGCGAACACCACCGGCAACTGCTCCGGCGGGGTGTGGTGGGTCGAATACCAGGCGACGATGCCGCCCAGTCCGCCGTCCCTGAGATCCAGTGCGGTCATCGACCCCTCGTGGAACCGCAGGTCCGGGTACCTCTGCCGGGCCACCTCGACCATCTTGGGCGACAGGTCGACGCCGAACACCGGCACGCCCAGCGCGTTCAGGTGCGCCGCCACGTGTCCGGGGCCGCATCCGATGTCGGCGACCGGCCCGTCTCCGGCGGCCTGTACGAGTTCGGCGAACGCGGCCAGCATCGCGCGGGTCAACGGCATTGACGCGAGCGCGTTCCCGTAGCGCTCCGCGTAGTCGACGGCGACGGTGTCGTAGGACGCCCGAGTGGCGGTCAGGTAGGCGGGTTCGGTCATGCGGATGACCGTAGCCCGGTGCTACGGCGCGTGGCGCGGAACCAGGTCAGAGGCGGTCGATTGCCTGGCCGGCATCACATCACTCGACATCGACAGGTTTCCCTCACTCCGGCCTGCGTGATCAGACGGGCAGGGTCGCGGCCAGCGGTACGCCGATCTGGATGTCGAAGTAGGCCACGAGATCGTCCACTCCGACAGCGCCCCGATCCGCGTCGATGATCACGACTGTCCCCGCCACGATGCCGGCGAAGCCGGTACCGGACCGCCGGGCCTGTTCGATGCGCTCGGTGACCGGGCCGCGAACCGCCTCGGTCAGAAAGGTGAGGCCGTGCGGGAACTCCTCGCTGAGCGGATGCCGTTGCCGCCCCGACTCAATCCGGCTGCCGATGCCGAACCGGGCCGAGACGATCTGGTCATCACGGAGTGTGACACGGAAGTAGCCGTTCGACCGGGGGCGGTTGCAGCTCTCCTGGGGCGGATAGGCGCAGTCGTAACCGCCGGCCCGGAGATCATCCACAGCCGAGCTCATCGTGGTCGCGTAGTGCTCGGCGCCGAACGGCCAGCGCCGCACGGAGGCGTCCCGGGCGGTGACGACCAGCCCGTTGATCGCGGAATGGCTGTAGTCCGCGTACTCGTCCCGCCACGCGGTCCGGGGGATCTCGTCGGTCCGCTGCACCATCCGGTTCCGGAGGTCACGATCGAAATCGTCGATCTCCTGCCGCACGCGGTCACCGGCACCGGACCAGATCGCGGCGAGCGCCGGCGCCGCGGCGTCGGCGACCTGATCGCCTCTCCTCTGGTCCACCGGCTGCTCGGCGGGCGGGAACCACGCCCAGGCGAGCCGGTCGTCGTGGTCGAGCAGGAACTGCGCGACCTGCGGATAGACCGTGTTCGCCGGGTCACGGTGACCGATCCGGCACCACAGGGCGCGGCCGTCCGCGTTACTCCGGACCTGCGCGCAGAACCAGCCGGCTTCCGTCAACGGCCGGGTGACGGACCCGGCCGTACCGCCGGTCGGGGCGGGTTCGGCCCGTGAGTTCTCACCCGCCGCGTCGTGGTCGTACACGCTGCCGGGCGGCAGCGACGGCGGCTCGGTCGACCGGGTGCAGCCGGTCGACGCGAACAGGCCAAGGATCATGATCATTGAGGCGGTCACGATCGTGCGAATGGCCGGCCGGCGTCGGCGCGGGGTCGCGGGGAACGGAGGGGACACGGAGTTCATCGAAGCCGCTGGACCACTGACTTGGCAATTTCGGTCACCAGGCGCGGGTTCACGGTGACGCCGGGGCGGTCGGCGGGTGGGCACGGCGACGTCGAGACGGTCGGCGGGTGAGCACGACGACGACAATCCGGGCACCGTCCGGGGCGCCGATCGGGCCGGCACGGTTCGCGGTGGCGTAGTCCCGCTGCCTGTCCCGTCGTCGCACCAGCACCCGTCCGGCAGGAGCAGAACTCGGTCATTGACCCCCGGCGCGCGGGTTCGGTTCCCGTCACCCGATCCGCTCTTCCCGGGCGAGCTGATCCAGGTGCCCGACCAGAAGACGGCGGAAGTGAGTGCGCGCCACAGCCATCCGGCGGCTACCCTTCGGCGTCCTGCGGGTACCAGCGCAGTTCGACGGTGTTGCCGTCAGGGTCCTGCACGTAGATCGAGGTCGCGTCGCCACGGGCGCCGAACCGGCCCACGGGCCCTTCGAGGATGGTGAAGACGCCCGACTCGATCACCTCATGCCAGTCCAGCGGTTCCACGACCAGGCAGATGTGGTCGACGTTCGACTCGTTCCGAGGACGGCGGACCAGGTCGATGATGGTTTCCGGAGTGATCCTCACGGAGGGGAACGGCACCTTGCCGGCCCGCCACTCGGCGACGCGTACCGGCTCCAGGCCGAGGGGCCCGCAGTAGAAATCCAGGGCGCGCTCGACGTCCTCGACATTGAGCACCAGGTGATCGAAGGCTTTCACACGCACCGTCGTTACCTCGCTTCCAGGTTGCAGGCCTGACGCAGCCAGTCGGCGAACAGGGCCGGGTCGATTTCGTCGACGGTACGGAGCTTCACCGAGGCCATCTGGCGGGCACCCGCGGTGAGGCGCCCGGACGGGTCGGCGAGTTCCTGTCCGCGCCACAACCCGAAAGTGATGTACGACCCGTGCGCCTTGAGGAGGCAGACGGGGTTCTTCCCCGGGCTGTCGCCGAGGCTCCAGGTCGGGTGGCCATGCCACATAGCGCCGGCGCCGGGCAGGGCCGCGTCGATGACGGGACGCAGCTTCTCGCCGATCTCCCGCAACGTGTCGTCGAGATCGGTCAGGTAGTCGGTGACGTTCGTTGTGCTCATGGCGTTCCTGTTCCGGTGGTGCTGAGCATGCGATGGTTCCGCGTTGTGCGGGTCGGGGCCGGTCCCAGGGCCCTTCCCCTTGTGACCGGATGACGCTCTATACGATGCGCCAGGCACCGACGGCCATCAAGCAACGATGGAGCTAGGATCGTTGACTCAAATTCAACGATGGAGCGTCACATGCTGGAGCGGCACGAGATCGAGACCTTCTTGACGCTCGCCGAGGAGCTGCACTTCGGCCGTACCGCCGAGCGCCTGCGGGTCACGACCGGGCGGATCAGCCATGTGGTCAAGAAGCTGGAACGCCGCATCGGCGCTCCGCTGTTCGACCGCACGAGCCGCGTCGTCCGTCTCACCCCGATCGGGCGGCGACTGGCCGATGACCTGACACCGTTGGCGGCCCAGATGGACGAGGCGGTACGGAGGGCCGTCGACGCCGGCCGCGGGGTCACCGGACAGCTGCGGGTGGCGTTCCTCGGCGAGTGGACCGCACCGATACTGCTCAAAGCCGTCAGCCTGTTCGCCGAACGCCACCCCGACTGCGAGGTCGACGTTCACGAGGCGCAGCTGTTCAATTCGCGATCGAGCCTGCTTGACGGCTCCATCGACATCCTCATCGCCTCGTACCCTTTCGACGGCATGGCCTGCGGGCCGGCCTTGCTGTCGGAGAGGCGCGTGCTGGCCGTGGCCGCCGAGCACCCGCTGGCCCGCGAGGAGTCGGTGTCCCTCGAAGTCCTCGCCGAACACCCCATGGTGCAGTACCCGCCGGTCACCTCGGCGGAGTTCAAGCGCGACCGCACACCCGACCGCACCCCGTCGGGCAGACCCGTCCCGAAAGGGCCGGCGGGCAACACGTTCTCCGAGATGCTCTCCCTCGTCGCGATGGGCAGGGGCGTCCTCCCGGTGGGCGAGCACAGCCGGCGGTACTATCCCCGCCCGGACGTCGCGTACGTGCCGATCCACGACGCGCCACCGATCGAACGAGGACCGGTCTGGCTGGAAACCAACACGACCGCGCGGGTGCGCGAGTTCGTGCGGGCCGCGACGGACGCCAACCGCCGGACCGCGGCGCCGTCTGCGTCGTGATCGATGCCCCGGTTACGGAGCCCCGGACGATCATTTGTCCGGACAGGCCGCTTCGGTCCATACGGCCGTCAGGTCCTCGCACGTCAAGACGGTTGCGCCTGACATCAGGACCGTCTCGTGGCGGCAGCCGTCCAGATGCGGAGGAATCTTGTCCATGACCAGGACGGACCACGCGGCCACGCCTGTCGGCACGGTGGACCCGTAGCGGGTCACGCCGTGGTAGCGGACCGTCAGGTCCTCCTCATGCTTCCAGCAGGTGTGCCGGAAGCCGAGTTCCATGAAGTCCCCGTCCTCACTGAAGGTGACCCGTTCGAGGGCCAGGTCTTCGACGCATCGCCGACCGGCGAAGTCGTAGTGGTCCGGATCGGCGGCGAACGCGCAGGCACCCGGCGGCGGTCTCGGACCGAGGACTACGGCGCACCGCCCCGGCCCCCGGGCCCGCGGTTCTCACCTATCCCCCGGTGACGGTTCTTGTCGTATTCCTCGACCAGCTTGAAGAACTCGGATTCGGAGTCGGCGAACTTCGTGGTGCCCTTCTCCGGATCGGTCGTCACGAAGTACAGCCAGGACCCAGCGGCCGGCTTCAGGGCAGCCTCGATGGCGTCGGCGCCCGGGTTGCAGATGGGACCGGGCGGCAGGCCGAGGCGCGCATAGGTGTTGTACCGCGACCGGCTCTTGAGATCCTTGTTCGAGGCCCTGATGCCGAACTTGTTCAGGCCGTACAGAACCGTGCTGTCCATCTGCAGCTTCATCTCGGGCGTGTGGTTCAGCCGGTTGTAGACAACCCGCGCGATCTTGGGCATGTCGCGCTTGTTGGTCGACTCGGTCTGGACGATGCTGGCGACGGTCAGGATCTCCAGTGGCGTACGGCCGACATGCCTGGCGCCGTCCACCAGGTTGCTGTCCTCGGCGGCGCGATTGAAGCGTGCCACCATCGCGGCGAGGAGCTCGCCGGGGCTCGACTCGGACGAGACCTCATAGGTCGCGGGGAAGGCGAATCCTTCCAGCGCGCCCTTGGCGTAGGCCGGAAGGCCAAGCGTCCTGCCGTCCTCGGCGGCCCGCCAGAACTCCTCCACCGGCCTGCCGGTGGAGGCCGACAACTTCTCCATGACCTGTGCGAGCCGCAGCCCTTCTCTCACGGTCAGGGTGATCTGACCCCGGCCGGTCCCCACAAGCGCCTCATCGGAGCCCTGCTCCGTGATGCCCCTGGGGACCGCCACCCGTGAGGACAGCCCTTCGACCACGAACGTGGATCCGACCGCCATCGCGGCGACGGCCACCGCCGCCGCCAGGGCGAGGCCACGGCGACGGGATCGGCCCCCGTGGACCCGGAGGAACCGGCCCGGTGGGGGCGGCTGCTCCTCGTGGGCCATGTCGGAAAGGGTCTCGCGCAGCAGATCCTCGATGCTCATCGGAACTCCCTCACGGTGCTCAGCTCGGGTGCGGCCTTCTTCAGGCGCTCCAGGGACCGGTAGATCTGGCTGCGGACCGACCCCACCCTGACACCGAGCAGCCGCGCGATCTCGGTCTCGGACAGGTCCTCGAAGTACCGCAGCACGAGCACGGTCCGCTGCCGGGGCGTCAGCCGGGCAAGTGCCCCGCGCATCACCAGGCGGAGGTCTGCGACCTCCGCGTGTCCGTCGTCGATCCGGTCGGGCAGCCACCCGGTGGACACCTCCGCGATGCGGGAACGGCGCCGCCACCAGCTCACCTGCTCGTGGTACATGGCGCGGCGGACGTACCCCTCGACGGCCGCGGGGTCACGGAGACCGCGCCACTTCGCGGCCGTCTTCGCCAGTGCCGACTGCACCAGGTCCTCAGCGGCGTGCCGGTCACCGGTCAGCAGGTACGCGGTGCGGAACAGCGCCCCTGACCGATCGACGACGAACTCCCGGAAGTCCGCCTCAAATCCTGGATCCACCCGTCCTCCTCGCGATGTCGTCAAACAAGGACGCGGGCAGGACGTCGATCTATGCCGACACGGCCGGACCGATCCGCATCAGGACCCGTATGCCCCGCACCACCGGACAGGTCATGTGGTTGAGAACAGTCGTTGCGGAAGGCCGCCACGGAGCGGTCCTCTCCCCGTCGACCGCCCTGCCTTCCATCCGCGTCGTGGTGCCGGAGCCGTGTCGGCCCGGCGTCGGCGGCGGGCGCGGACGTGGGCGTGGACGTGAGCGTGGGCGCGGGCGATCGGGTCGCGGACTTCACCAGCGGGCGGAGTACGGCCATGCCCGGCGAGATGGGCGACGGGGACCGCAGGGGGCCCTGCCCCGCTCCACCAAGAACTGTTTGGAGCGACGCACCAAAAAGAGAGCGCCGCTCTTGACTTTACTGCTCAGAAAAGAGAGCATTGCTCTCGAAAGCAAGGAGCAATCATGAACAAGCTGTTCTACCGCGGCCCCTCCCTCGCGACCCTGCACACCGACTACGCGGTCCGGCACCGGATCGACACCGAGGCCCCCGTGACCTCCGAGTCCAGCGTCGTCGTCGACGCCACCCCCGCCCAGGTCTGGGAGGTGATGGCCGACCTCCGGAACTGGCCCGCCTGGGCGCCGGGCTACGAGGTCCTGGAACTCGGCGAGATGGCGCCCGGCGCCGCGTTCCGCTGGCGGCTCGGCGGAGTCAGGATCACATCGAGGTTCGCGGTCGTCGCCCCCGGACGGGAGCTCACCTGGAGCGGCGTGGTCTTCGGTTACAAGGCCGTCGACCAGCAGGTGCTGGAACCCCTCCCCGGCGGCCGGACCCGGGTGACCATGCGGGAGTCCCTCGCGGGCCCGCTCGTCTCCCTCTTCTTCGGCGTCGACAAGCTCCGCGCCGGCCACGACCGCTACCTGGCCGCCCTCGCGACCGAGCTGACCAGGCGGTCCGCGGCACACCGCTGAACGACGGCACGACACTCACCCCACGAGACGGGTCAGCGGCAAGAGGCGGTCGTAGGCGAGGGACGGGCCCGTGCGCCGGTTGGGAATCACCCTCAGTACGGTGGCACGCCGATTGGGGATCATCCCTCCGCGGCGGCACGCCGGTGCCGGAGCAGCACGACCTGGGAGTCGAACGTCCGCGACTCGACGAGTTCGAGGCCGGCCCGGTGGCTCTGCTTCTGGAAGACCGGCTTCCCGCCGCCCAGGATCACCGGATGGACGAAGATCTGGTACTCGTCGATCACCCCGTGCTCGGTGAGGTGGGCGGCCAGCGCGGACCCGCCGAACAGCAGCAGCGTGGCACCGGACTCCTTGAGCGCGGTCAGCTCCTCGACGACGTTCTCGCCGATCACGCGGGTGTTCCACTCGGCCTTCTCCAGCGTGCGGGAGACCACGACCTTGGACGCCTCGCGCCAGATCGGGGCGAACGCCAGATCGTGCTCGTGTGTCGAGTGCTGCTCGGCCCGCGGCCAGTAGCTCGACATCATGTCCCACACCACGCGCCCGTAGAGGAAAACCTTGTCACCGCCGCTCAGCTCCTGCGAGTAGGCGGAGAGTTCCGGCCCCATCCGGGGCCAGTCGAACTCGCCGTCCGGGCCCTCGATGAAACCGTCGAGGGACTGGTGCACGAAGTGGATGAGCCTGCCCATGATGGCGTCCCGTCTCTGTGGATCTCCCGCGCCCTCGTGGCGCGCTCTCACCCGGGAGTCGGAGCCGTCTCCGGGTCCTCGACATCCGGCGACGGCTTTCCTCGAAATTATTTTGAATCCTCCAGAACCGGAACCGGAACCGGAACCGGCGCCGCCGTACGGCCGGGCGCCCGGCTGCCGGAGCGGTGAGGCCCCGCGCCGGGTGGGGCCCTATCCGGCCTGCCGGCGTTCATCCCGGTCAGGCCCCCGGTCCCGATGTCCCGCGAAAGCCACGACGAGTTCCAGCCCGCCCCCCGGGTTGGGGCTCGCCCGTACCTCGGCCCCGTGCGCCTTCGCGATCGACGCGACGATCGACAGCCCGAGCCCGGCGCCCTGCTCACGGGTCGTGTGCAGTCGCCGGAAGGGCTCGAAGAGATCGCCGAAACGTTCCTCCGGCACTTCCGGGCCGGTGTTGCGGACGGTCAGGACTCCGCGTGAGAGCGTTGTCTCAACGGTTCCGCCGGAATGGTTGTAGCGGATCGCGTTGTCGACGAGGTTGGTGACGAGCCGGTTGAGCAGGACCGGATCCCCGTAGACGACGAACGGTTCGGTCCGTGTCGTCACGGTGACGTCGCCCGAGCCTCCCTCGGCCAGGACGAGCCGTACCACCTGGTCCAGGGCCACCGGCCTCCTCTTGTCCAGGCCGTGTTCCGCCTGGGCCAGGACCAGCAGGGCGTCGATGAGGTTCTCCGTGCGGTGGTTGTGGAACAGGAGCTTGTCGCGGATCTCGCCGACGTCCTCGGGGAGGCCGATCTCGATCGCCGCCCGCTGGACGGCCAGCGGGGTCCGCAACTCGTGGGACGCGTTCGCGATGAAACGCCGCTGCCCCTCGACGGAGCGTTCGAGCCGGTCGAGCATCGCGTCGAACGTGTCGGCCAGCTCCTTCAGCTCGTCCTTCGGCCCGGCGAGTGCGATCCGTTCGTGCAGGTTCGACACCGACAGCCGCCGGGCGGTGGCGGTGATCCGGTGGACGGGCCGCAGGATCCGCCCGGCGACCAGCCATCCGACGACCACCGACACCAGCGCCAGGATTCCCACCGTCAGCGAGGTCACCCCCCACTGGTAGCCGACCACGTCGTCCACCAGCGCGGGCAGCGGCGCCAGCCGGTCGACCGGCATCCCCCGCACCGGCGCCACCGGCGCCACCGGCGTCGCGGAGAGCCGCTCGATCCGCGCGTGCAGCGCCTGGCGCAGCAGCAGGTTGACCGTGACCAGCAGCACGACCGAGGTCAGCAGGAACAGCCCGGAGTAGATCAGCGTGAGCCGTACCCGGACCGTCGTCACAGCAGGTATCCCGCGCCGGGAATCGTCTGGATGCACGGCGGTGCGCCCAGCTTCGCCCGTAGGCGGCTGACCACGACCCGCACCACCGTCGTGAACGGGTCGGTGTTCTCGTCCCACGCCTCCTCGAGCAGCCGTTCGGAGCTCACGACCGCGCCGTCCGCCCTCATCAGCACCTCAAGGACGGCGAACTCCTTGAGCGACAGGTGCAGGTGCCGCCCGTCCCGCGACGCCTGCAGCCGGTGCGTGTCGACCACGATCCCGTGCCGCGCCAGCACCGGCGGCACCTGCGACGGGCTGCGCCGCCCCAGCGCCCGCACCCGTGCGACCAGCTCGGCGTAGTCGAACGGCTTGGGCAGGTAGTCGTCGGCCCCCATCCCGAGACCCGCGACCCGCTCCGGCACCGACGCCGCCGCCGTCATCATCAGGATCCGCGTACGACTGCCGCGCGCCACCAGCTCGCGGCACACGAGGTCGCCGTGCATCCCGGGCAGGTCCCGGTCCAGCACGAGAACGTCGTAGTCGTGCACCGCCAGCCGCTCCGCCGCGGCGGCTCCGTCGTACACCACGTCGACGGCCATGGCGTGGCGGCGCAGTCCCATCGCCACGAGATCGGCCAGGTCGCGTTCGTCTTCGGCCACCAGAACCCGCATACCGACTTCGTACCCGAACCGGGGTAACAGCGGCGTTAACGGTTCCGTTCACGGCCGGACAACCCGCTTCCGGCCACGCTGGCTGCCATGATCAAAACTCTCTGCACCGCCGTCCTGGTGACGGTCTGCTCCATGTCCGCGTCCGCGTCCGCAGCCACGTCGGTCCCGACGCCCCAGCCGAAGACGGCGTCCGCGCCGGCCGCCACCGCGGGCGAAGGGTGCGCCGTCATCACGGCGCCACCGCCGGAATCGGCGCCCCCGACCTCGGTGAACACGCTCCGGCAGGCGTACTTCTGCGTGCTGGACAACTACTACAGCGGCCCGGACATGGATTCGACGGCGCTGCTGAAGAGCGCCTTCGCCGCCTACACCCGGGACCTGATGCGGCACGGCGCCGACCGGGCCGACCTCCGGCTGCCCGCCCTCACCGGGAACCGCGACACCGACTGGGCCGCCTTCGCGAAGGTCCTCGGCGCCGGCGACCCCGCCGCGCTGCGCGCCGCGATCACCGGCATGGTCGCCGGACTGCACGACAACCACGCCCGCTGGCACAGGCCGGCCCCGCCGGGGGAGGGCGGGCCGACCGGAACGGGCATCGTGGGCGCGTCGGCCATGCAGGGCCCGCAGCTCGACCCGGCGGCCCGGCCGCCGCTGTTCATCACCCGCGTCCTGCCCGGCAGCCCCGCCGCCAAGGCCGACATCAGGCCCGGCGACATCGTCGTCAAGGTCAACGGCGTGCCGGCGTTCGTCGGGGACACCGTGAACCAGGGCCTCCTCGACGCCTTCGCCTCCGACAAGCTACGGCTCACGCTCAAGCGCCCCACGACGGGACGGACCCGCACCGTCGAGCTCAGGGAGGGGCCCATCACGCGGCAGCCTCCGGCGGTGACGTCGAAGACGCTCCCCGGCGGCGTCGCGTACGTCCAGCTGCCCGGATTCTACGAGGGCGCCGCCGACCAGGTCATCGCCAAGCTGCGGGGCGAGCCGGAGGCGGTGGTCCTCGACCTGCGCGGCAACGGCGGCGGATCGCCTCGCGAGGTGACGCGACTGCTCGGCGCGTTCGCGCACGGCAAGATCACCAGCTATTTCTGCCCCCTCAAGGGCGACTGCGTGCCCAACCGGACCGACGACAGTGTCCCGCTGCTCGGCCTGCGCCTGGTCGTCCTCACCGACCGCGGGTGCGCCTCGGCCTGTGAGGACTTCAGCGCGGCCGTCAAGGGCAACGGCCTGGGCACCCTCATCGGGACCCGCACGGCCGGAGCCGTCTCCGGCCCCGCCGAGGGGTACCTCCTCGACGACGGCAGCGTCCTGCTGCTGCCCAAGGTCCGGCACCTCGGCCCCGCCCGCGAGATCATCGACACGATCGGCGTGCCGGTCGACCACTACGCCCCCATGACCGCCCTCGACCTGGCCACCGGGCGCGACCCGGGCGTGGCCAAGGCGCTCGCGGTTCTCTGACCTGACGGGCGGACGGCCGCGGACCTGGCGGGCGGGCCGACCGGCCGGGCCCGACCCGGCGGAACAATCGTGATCATTCCCCCTCCTCAGCCGCCGGCGTGATTATGATCATGGTTCCGGCGAGGGCGGTCCGCCGCCCCCGCCGGAACGGCCGACCTCCCACCCCGAAGGGATACTCATATGTCCACCAAGCTCGCCAGACTGGCCGCGACGTCGTTCGCGGCGCTCGCCCTGGCAACCGCGGGAACCGCGCTGGCGACGCCCGCCGGAGCCGCGACCACCGGCGCCGGCGCGTCGAGCGCCCCGGTCACCGTCGCGTCCTCATGGATCAAGTACGGCGACTACTCCACCCAGGCGAAGTGCAAGGCGAAGGGCGCGGAACTGCGCAGTAAGGGGACATACCTGTCCTACTACTGCGAGTACACCGGCTTTTTCACGCTGATGGTCCTGACCAGGTAATCGGCTGAACACGCGCGGCCCGGAGGGGGTCCCTCCGGGCCGCGCCGGCGTCCGCGAGCCGGGAGGGCCTCCGCGTCCGCGGCGAGAGGTCATGCCGTGACGGAGATGACCGGGGCGGCGACGCCGGCGACGCCGGAGGGTCACCGCGGCGAGCACGGCGAGGGCTAGTTCGTGCCCTTAAAGTCGGTCGTATGCGTTTTGGAGTGCTGGGACCGGTGACTGCCTGGACCGACACGGGACAGGTCGTGACGATCCCCGGCCTGAAGGTGCGCGCGCTGCTCGCCGACCTGCTCGCCCACGAGGGACAGGTGGTGTCCGCCGACCGGCTGATCGACGATCTGTGGGGTGACGAACCGCCCGCCAACCCGGTGGCGGCCCTGCAGGTGCGGGTCTCCCAGCTACGCCGCGCGCTGGAGGCGGCCGAGCCGGGCGGGAAGGACCTGGTGGTCTCGCGCGCTCCCGGCTACGCGCTGCGGGCCGCCCCGGACGCCGTGGACGCCGCCCGCTTCGCGCGGCTGGTGCGCGAGAAGGAGCCGGCCGAGGCGCTGGCGTTGTGGCGGGGGACCCCGTACGCGGATTTCGCCGACCTCGCGTTCCTGCGGCCGGTGGTCGCGCGCCTGGAGGAGGCGCGGCTGGCCGCCGTCGAGGAGCACGCGGAGGTACGGCTGGCGGCCGGGGAGCCCGTCGAGGTGGCCGGACTCGTGGCCGCGCACCCGCTGAGGGAACGGTTGCGGGCCGTACACATGCGGGCGCTGTACCGGGCCGGGCGGCAGAGTGAGGCCCTGGCCTGTTACGCCGAGCTGCGGGAGCGGCTCGCCGACGAGCTGGGGCTCGATCCGTCGCCCGAACTGGCCGAGCTGCACGCGCGGATCCTGCGGCAGGATCCCGCGCTGAGCGGCAGGGCCGAGCGGCCGGCGACGAACGTGCCCGCCGCGGTCGGCGAGCTGATCGGGCGCGGCGAGGCGGTGGCCGAGGTGCGCGCCCTGCTGGAGACGGGCCGGCTGGTCACCCTCACCGGTCCGGGAGGCGTCGGTAAGACGAGCCTGGCGCTGGAGGTGACGCGGCAGGTGACGGGCGCGCATCCCGACGGCGCGTGGCTGGTCGAGCTCGCCTCCCACGACCGGCACACGCCGTCGCTGGCCGAGGCCGTGCTCGTCGCGCTCGACATACGCGAGGACTCCGCGGGCGTCCTGCCGCGGCTGGTCGGCGCGCTGCGCGACCGGCGGATGCTGCTGGTGCTCGACAACTGCGAGCACGTGGTGGACCAGGCCGCCGAGCTGACCGAGGCGCTGCTGCGTTCGGCGCCGGGGCTGCGGATCCTGGCGACCAGCCGCGAGCCGCTGAACGTGGCCGGTGAGTCACTGTGGAGCGTGCCCGCGCTGGAGCTGCCCGACGGGTCCGAACTGCTCACCGTGGCGAAGGCCGACGCCGTACGGCTGTTCATGGCACGGGCGACCGCTTCGGCCCGCGGGTTCACGCTCGACGCCCGGAACGCCGAGGCGGTCGCGCAGCTCTGCCGCAGGCTGGACGGCATCCCGCTGGCGCTGGAACTGGCCGCGACCAGGGTCAGGGCACTCGGCATCCAGGAGCTCGTTGCCAGGCTGGACGACAGGTTCCGGCTGCTGGCGGGCTTCCAGCGCGGGGCTCCGGCGCGCCAGCAGACGCTGATGGCGATGATCGACTGGAGCTGGACGCTGCTCACCGGCTCCGAGCGGGTCGTGCTGCGCCGCCTGGCCGTGCACGCCGACGGCTGCACGCTGGAGGCGGCCGAGGCGGTGTGCGCCGAGGCCGGCGTCGACGTGCTCGACGTGCTGGCGCAGCTGGTCGACCGGTCGCTGGTGGCGGTCGTGGACGGGCCGTCGGGGGTGCGGTACCGGCTCCTGGAGTCGGTGGCGGCCTACTGCCTGAACCGGCTGGACGACGCGGGAGAGAACGCGCGGGTACGGCAGGCGCACGTCGACCACTACACGGCGCTGGCCGTACGGGCGGAGTCGTTCCTCCGGGGGCCCGAGCAGGTGCGCTGGATGCGACGGCTGGACGCCGAGGCCGCGAACCTGCGGGCCGCCCTCGACGCCGCCCCGGCGGCCGACGCCCTGCGGCTGGTGAACGCGCTGGCGTGGTACTGGTTCCTCCGCGGACGGCTCGGCGAGGGGCTGCGCTCGCTGGAGTCCGCGCTGGCCGTCGAGCCCGACGCGTTAACCGCCGACCGGGCGCGGGCGCGGGCCTGGCACGCGGGGTTCGCCCTGCTGCTCGGACAGGACGTCGACTGGAAGCCTGCCCTGGACCTCGCCGAGCCGGGCGAACGGGCCAGGGCGGAGCTGTTCGTCGGGCTGTGCACGAACGACCTGGCGTCCTCACAGGCGCTGGTCGACAGCGCGCTCGCGGCCTTCTCCGAGACCGGCGACCGCTGGGGCGTGGCGGTGGCCCTGAGCAGGCACGCCCGCGACGCCTTCACCCGGCGCGACCTGGAGGCTCTGGAACGCGACGGCGGCGAGAGCGCCAAGGTGTTCCAGGAGCTGGGGGACCAGTGGGGCCGGCTGCAGGCCACCGAGTGGCTCGCCGGGCTGGCCGAGATCCGCGGCGACTACGGGCGGGCCACCGCGCTGTTCGCCGAAGGCCTGCGGATGGCCGAGGAGCTCGGACTGTGGCCGGAGGCCATGCGGCGGCTGTCGTGGCTGGGCTGGATCGCCATGAACACCGGCGACTACGAGCGGGCCATGGAACAGTGCGGGCAGGCGCTGCGCCTGGCCACCGGGCAGGGCTACCGGGAGGGACAGATCTTCGCCGAGATGGGGTACTGCTACGCCGCCCGCCGGGCCGGCCTGCTGGAGCTGGCCGAGACGCACCTCGGCCGCCTGCTCGACGGCGTCCCACGCGACGGCGAGCCCCCGCTGTTCCTGCCCAGCGTCCTGGCCGAGCTGGGCTTCGTCCACAGGTCGCGTGGTGACGCCGAGGGGGCGCGCGAGCTGTTCCTGGAGGCGTTCGCCGCCGCCCGGAAGGTCGGCGACCCCCGCACGACGGCGTTCACCGTCGAGGGTCTGGCCGCTGTCTCGGCGCCCGGGGAGTCCGCCCGGATGCTCGGTCTGGCCGCCGAGGCCAGGCGGGCACACCGCACCCCGGCCTCCCGCTGGGAGGAGGACGAGGTGCGGCGGATCACCGCCGGGGCCGTGGACGCGCTGGGCGAGGAGGCGTTCGCCGTCGCCTACGCTCACGGCCGCGCGCTGACCTTCGACGACGTGGCCTGAACCGCCAGGTGCTCGTCCAGCCGGTCGAAGAACTCCAGCCAGCCGGCCCTGGCCTGCTCGGCGTGCTCGGCGTCGGTGTTGACCCCGGACTGGTGGAAACGCATCGTCGTACCGCCCTCGCGCTCCTCCAGCATGAGGGTCGCCACCGAGGCGGGCCCGTCGCCGGGGTCGTCCGGGTCGCCGGTGGTGAAGACCAGCCGTCCCGGTCCGGCGACCTCGCGGTAGACACCCCGCAGCGTGACCTCGAAACCCTCCTCGCCGACCAGCGTGGCCTGCCAGGCCCCGCCCGGGCGGACGTCCAGCACGACCCGGTCGGCCGGGGTGGTGAAGACGCGCGGGCCGAACCAGCGGGCGAAGCGCTCCGGCTGGGTCCAGGCGGCGTACACCTGCTCGCGCCGCGCGGCGAAGTCACGGACGATCTCGTACTCGGCGGTCTTCATCTGGTTTCCCCTCGGGGTTCCGCGGATCGCTTCCGACGAGATCCACAGTGCCGGACGCCTCTTACGATCCCCTTCCGACGCCCTTACCGGGCTCTGATCGGTGGTGCTCAGCGGGCATGTGAATGTCTGGCACTTCCGGTGCTTTCACGGCGGTTACCACCGGGCCTCCAGGCCGCGGCCGGTGACGGCCACGCTGTCCGTTGCCGGAAGGACCGGGAGACGGCGTCCGCCTCGGCGCGCCCCTGAACGCGCCTGCACCGTCACGGTCCGGTCGTTGATTACTGTATGTAATCAAACAGATGCATTCAGTCGTCAACGCCAAAGAGGATGACCATGAGCGAACAGAACGAACAGCAGATCGCGGCAGCCTTCCGGGCCGCGCCGCCCATCATTCTGGCTCCCGGCCCCCAGGAGCCCCCCACCCAGCTCCCACCGCCGCCCAGCGACGTGTGGGACCTGCCCGGCGGCACCGCCTGGGTGTACCACGGCGAGGGCAACAGCGGCCTGACCCGGCCCGTCATCATGGCGGACGGCTTCAACACGGGGCCCAGCAACCCTGACTTCTCCTGGAACGCCCTGGAGTTCGGCGCGTACCCGCTCCTCAGCGAGCTGCGCCGGCGCGGCAGGGACGTCGTCCTCCTCGGTTTCACCGAACGCAGCGCGTCGATCATGGACAACTCGGAGACCGCCGCCGCGGCGGTGCACGAGGCGATCGCGCGGCGGCAGGGCGACCATCCGCTCGCGGTCGGCGGCTTCAGCATGGGCGGCCTGGTCACCCGGCACGCCCTCGCCAAGCTGGAGACCATGAGGATGGACCACCAGACGGCGCTGTACTGGTCCTACGACAGCCCGCACCGCGGGGCCTGGATCCCCATCGCCCTCCAGGCGTTCGCGCACTACATCCGCGCGCTCGACAGCCGGTTCTCGGACCAGATGAACAGCCCGGCCTCCCGCCAGCTGCTGTCGCAGCACATCGCGGAGTGGCGCGACTCACCCGGCGTCGACAAGGAGCGGACCGAGTTCCTCACCGAGCTGGACCGCGTCGGCGGCTGGCCGCGCGTACCCCGGCTGATCGGCGTCGCCAACGGCGTCGGTTCGGGCGCCGGCAACGGCGTGAAGCCCGGCCTGAGCGCCCTGAAGGGCAAGGGCCTGGCCATCACCGGCACCGACCTGCGCACCCAGCCGACGGGCAGCGACTCGCTGGTCGCCAAGCTGCGGGTCGTGACCCTGCAGCGGCCGGAGATCCACGCTCCGGGCCTCCCCGACATCGACGGCGCCCCCGGCGGCACGCTGGAGGGCTTCGGAATCCTCGCCGACGCGCTCAACGAGCTCGCCCACCTCGGCTTCGGCGTCGAGGTCCCGATCCGCTCGCACTGCTTCGTCCCGGCGGTCAGCGCCGTCGCCATCAGGGACATCGACTCCCACGACGATCTGTACGTCGACATCGACAGCCTCTCGCCCGACGACAGCGAGCTGGACGAGTTCAAGCTCGCGTCCGAGAACGAGGGGCACACCAGGATCACCGAAGAGCTCTGCTCCTGGATCCTCGACCGGCTCCCGTAGCCCGGCGGCTCACAGGCGTCACAGGGCGGCTCCCCGGGAACGGGGGGCCGCCCTGTTGATCCAGACGGGGCTCCCCCGGATGAGCAGGGAGCCGAGATCCTCGGCACCGCCGTCCCCGAGGTCAGTCCCGGAGATAGTCGCCGGTCGCCCCGTCGAGGAGCTCTCGCACGATGTCCATGTGGCCGGCGTGCCGGGCGGTCTCCTCGATCATGTGAATGAGCACCCAGCGCATCGTCGCCGTCGCGGACATCCGTCCGTCCCGAAGGGCGAAGCAGACATACCGATGGGCGCGCACCCGACGATCACACGCGGGCACCACCTGATCATCGACGCCGCGGGACGTCACGCCGGCTCTGTCAGTCACGCTCTCCGGCGGCTCTCCCGGCGCCGGGCGTCAGGTGGGGGGCGTGCGTCCTGACCGCTTCAAGCAGGCGGCCCTTCGAGGGGTTCACCATCGCCTTTCCGGCCACGGTCACGGTCGGTACGGTCTCGTTCCCGTCCGCGACCGAGCGGACGAACGCCGCCGCCTCGGGATCTCCCCAGATGTTGACCTCGCTGTAGCGCAGCCGTGTGAAGCGCAGGCGCGTGCGCAGCTTCATGCAGTATTTGCAACCGGGACGCCAGTAGACGACCACGCCCTTGTGGTCCGCGTCCCTGTACGACGCCTTCCGGTCCCAGCGGGGCAGGTTCGTGATGACCAGCAACACGGACGCGATGACGAGGACAAGGAGTGTGGGAGACATAAGGGAAGTATCCCAAACATGGACAAGGCTCCCTCGCAAGACAGGGTAGTCATCAAACCGCCTATTTCCCGACACGCGTGATCTCGCCGGCGGCGGCCGTGACGGTCAGTCCGAGGATCCGCCGGCGCAGTCGGTCTGCCGGTGCCGGCAGCGGGTCGGCGGCGAGCAGCCGGTCGCGCCGGCCGGCCGCATTGACTTCGAACTCCTGAATAGCCTGCGAACCAGTCGAGCACGGCGGAAAATGTAAATAGCAATACGGAAGAAGACGCCAGAAAACGCCAATGCGAAGATCAGTCTGGCGGTCAACCAGTTAACGGGGTAAATCGGGTCAGATCGCGACGAAAGGCCGTATGGCCTTAAAACGGACGCGGATTACCGGTCCGGACGTCACAGGGTTCAGTCGATGCGACGCAGCGATAGGGGAACTGATGCTGACCAGACGGAACATGCTGGCCGTGGGCGCTCTGACGCTTGGCGGTGCGGTGGGCGTTAAAGGACTGCTCCTCGACGACCGCAGCGCTTTCTCAGCCGTGCCCGGCCTCCGCCCGCACGAGCACGGCATCCAGCCGGCACGGGTCGGAGCGGCGCTGACCGCCACGCCGTTCGCCGTGCGGATGCCCATACCCCCGGTGCTGAGGCCGACGGTGTCGACCAACGACGTCGACATCTACCGGATCGACATACGGCACACGAACCTCGAGGTCCTCCCCGGCGTCAGCACCCCGACCTTCACCTACGGCAACCAGTTGGTGGGCCCCACCATCCGGGCCAAGACCGGGCGCCGAGTGATGATCAGATACAACAACCTTCTCAACCGGCCGACGAACGTGCACCTGCACGGCGGCCACGTCGAGGCGGACAACGACGGCCATCCGATGGAGCTCATCCAGCCCGGGCAGGCGCGGTGGTACAACTACCCGAACAGGCAGCAGGGCGCGACACTCTGGTACCACGACCACAGCCATCACACCGAGGCGGAGAACGTCTACCGCGGCCTGCACGGCTTCTATCTGATCGACGACGACAGCGAGAGGAACCTCCGGCTGCCCCGGGGGGAGTACGACGTACCGATCATGATCCGTGACGCCCTTTTCGACGCGGACGGCGCCATGCTTTTCGGCGGAAACCCAGCCGAACGCAACGTCATCCTCGCCAACGGCAAACCCCAGCCGTATTTCCCGGTCGCCGCGCGCAAATACCGTTTCCGGCTGCTCAACGGCGCCACCGAGCGGACCTTCAACCTGAGCCTCGGCGGTGAGGAGATGACGCAGATCGCCTCCGACGGCGGCCTGCTGCCCGCGCCGGTGTCCCGGACCGCGATCCGGCTCAGCTCGGCCGAGCGGGTGGAGATCGTGGTGGACTTCTCGCGCTACCCGGTCGGCACGCAGCTGGTCCTCTCCGACGGGGCCACGCCGGTGCTCCGGTTCGACGTCGTCCGGCAGGCGTCGGACTTCAGCCAGGTGCCCGACCTGCTCCGCGCGCTCCCCGTTCTCCCGGCCGCGACGGTCAACCGCAACGTGACGCTGAGCTTCGACATCGCGGCCTTCCCCCCCGTGGGCCTGGTCGACGGCAAGACGTACGACCCGAACCGGGCCGACCTCCAGGTCAAACGGGGCAGCACGGAGATCTGGACGATCACCAACGGCGACGGCCAGTTCGGATTCCCCCACAACTTCCACATGCACCTCGTGCAGTTCCAGGTGCTGGACCGCGACGGTCAGCCGCCCTCGCTGGACGACGCGGGGCGCAAGGACACCGTGCTCATCCCGGCAGGCACCTCCGTACGGGTGAAGGCGACCTTCACCGATTACCTCGGACGGTACGTCTACCACTGCCACTTCCTGGAGCACTCCTCGCTCGGGATGATGGCGCAGATGGAGATCATCCCCTGACGTTCGACGGCGCGTTCCCCCTGCCGTCTCTCCGGTGAGCACCGCTTCCCGGAAAGCACCGCGGTCTCCGCGGTGGCAGGACTGTCGAGGAGGGCGGCGGAAGCCCCTGCGGGCAGCGATCCCGCAGCGGCTTCCGCCGCTTTCGCCATTTCCACTCGCTTCCAGCCCGCCCCGGATGGTTCCGGACGGTTCGGGATGGTTCGGGACGGTTTGGGATGGCTTCCGGACGGTGCGGGATCGCACCAGATGGTTGCAGATGGTTCCGGGCAGTTGCAGGCTGCTCCGGCGGCTTCCATCCGTCTCCGCCCACCTCCACGCGCGTTCACCCGTTGACGCCGTCACCCGCTCTCACCGGACACCGGTAGGGCGTCCGGCAGCCGGGCATCGTACGGCGGCCGCGTCGTGGGAGATGCCGTCACTCGCTCCACAGGAGAAGGTCCAGGTCAACCGGTAGGACCGGGACCTGGACCTCGGACTTGCCCTGGATCGCCAGCCGGCCCGCCGTACCGGCCGGCACCGATCCGCTCGCCGGCCGCTTCCGTGACGAGCCTGTCCGCACCCACGACTGCGTCCCGACAGGTCATCACGGCTCTGGCGCCGTCGTGGCCGCCGGGCGTCAGGCCGACGCCGAGGACAGCTCTCCCGCCTCACAAGGGCTGAGCGTGACCGGAACCCCGTTGAACACGGCGTTTCCGGAGAGGGCGTCGACCACCGACTCGTCGGTCAGCGTATTGGCGTTGACCCCGGCGTGCTCCGCCGCGACCCGCTGCGCGCTCCCGGAGTGTCCCCAGCCGTGGGGCAGGCTCACCACCCCCGGCATGATCGTGTCGGTCGGCTCCAGCGGCACGGTCAGCTCGCCCGCGGCCGAGCGGATCACGGCGTGCCCGCCGAGCCCGAGCCTGGTCACGTCGTCGGGGTTGATCTGCAGCGTGCACCGGTTGCTCCCGCCCACCAGCGGCCCCACGTTGTGCAGCCAGCTGTTGTTGGAACGCAGCTGGCGGCGCCCGATCAGCACCATCTCCGCGGGCCGTACGGCCAGCCGCCCGCGCAGCCGTCCGACGTCCTCAGCCAGCGGCTGCGGGGCCAGCTCCACCCGGCCCGAGGTCGTGCACAGCAACTCCTCAAGCCGCGGCTCCAGCGCGCCCAGGTCGACGCCGTGCGGGTTGGCCCGCAGGTCGGCCAGCGACAGGCCGTAGGGGCCGAGCCTGAGCATGGCGTCCAGCATCAGCTCGGGCCCGCTGTCGCCGTCCAGCCCGGCGCGCAGCTCCGCCACTTCCTTGCCCTCGAACGGTGAGCCCGGAATCTCGGTGGCCCCGCGGAGCACCTGGTCGAGGATCATCTCGTCGAGCATGGCCGGATCAGCGTCCGCCCCCTGGCCGGAGACGATCATCGTCAGCCGCGCCAGGATCTCGGCCTCCGACTGCTGTCCCGGCTCCAGCGGCAGGATCGGCGGGGAGAACCGGGCGTAGTTGCGCACCGTGACGGTCAGCAGCAGGAAATCGTAGTGCGGCATCTGCAGCATGCGCGGCGGCGGCAGGATGACGTCGGCGTGGCTGGTCGTCTCGTTCAGGTAGGGGTCCACGCAGACCATGAAGTCCAGGTCGCGGAAGGCCCGGTCCAGCCGGGGCCCGTTCGGCGCCGACAGCACCGGGTTGCCCGCCACCGTGATCAACGCCCTGACCTGCCCCTCGCCCGGGGTCTCGATCTCGTCAGCGAGGGTGGCCACCGGCAGCTCGCCGAGCGCCTCCGGCAGCTCGCGGACGCGGCTGTGCCAGTTTCCCGCCGTGTACGGCTGCCCCGTGCGGAAAAGCTCGACGGCGGCGGTCCTGGTGAACATGACCCCGCCGGGGCGGTCGAAGTTGCCGGTCAGGATGTTGACCACGTCGACCAGCCACTGCGCGACGGTGCCGAACTCGGCGGTACAGGTGCCGATGCGGGAGTAGACGGCGGCCGTGGGGGCGGCGGCCAGCTCGCGCGCCAGCCGTACGATCTCCCCGGCCGGCACCCCGCACACCCGCGCCGTGGCCTGGGGGGTGAACTCCTCCGCCAGCCGCCGGAGCTCCTCCAGGCCGTTCACCTCGATATCGATCTCCGTGAGATCCTCGGCGAGGAGGGTGTGCACGATGCCGAGCAGCAGGTAGGCGTCGGTGCCGGGCCGTACGAACAGGTGCTCGTCGGCGAAGGCCGCGGTCCTGGTGCGGCGCGGGTCGACGACCACGAGCTTGCCGCCTCGCGCGCGCAGGGCCTTGAGGCGGCCGGGGAAGTCAGGGGCGGCGCAGAGCGAGCCGTTGGACTCCACCGGGTTGGCCCCGAGGATCAGCAGGTAGTCGGTGCGGTCCAGGTCGGGCACCGCGATGGCCATCGGGTCGCCGAGCATGAGACCGCCGGCCACCTGCTTCGGTATCTGGTCGATGGTGCTGGCGGAGAAGACGTTGCGGGTGCCGAGTGACTGGGTGAGCGGTACCCGGTACATGAAGCCGGCCATGGTGTGAAAGGTCGGATTGCCGAAGTAGACGGCCAGGGCCTGGCGGCCGTAGGTGTCGATGACGTTCTTCAGCCCCTGGTCGACGGCCTGGAAGGCCTCCTCCCAGGTGGCCTCGCGCCACTCGCCGCCCTTGCGGATCATCGGGACGCGCAGCCGGTCGGGGTCCTCGTCGATGCGCCCCAGGCTCGCACCCTTGGGGCAGACGAACCCCTTGGAGAACGGGTCGTCCGGGTCCCCCTTGACCGACGTGACACGTCCGGCACCGTCGAGCGTGAGCCGCAGGCCGCAGACGGCATCGCAGATAGGACAGGTCCGGTGTGCGGTTCGCATCGGCGCTCCTGAGTTCGTCGAGAACTCATCATGGCCCGCACCGGGGGCGGTGGGATCTTCCAGATTGCTGTGCTGCGGACCCTCTGTCCCGGCGGACGGGTCAGCCGGGGAATCCGTGGGGCGGAACGCCGCCGGGGGCCGGGTGCCGGGTGCCGGGTGCCGGGTGCCGGGACAGGATGACCCGCGACGGGGGATCCGGCGCGCGGCGAGCACCCCTGGGGTCCGCGTGCCGACGTCCCGGCCGGACCGTTAACCCGTTGGGGTCCGCGTACCGGGGTCCCGGCCGGACCGTTCAACCGTTGGGGTCCGCGTACCGGGGTCCCGGCCGGACCGTTCAACCGTTGGGGTCCGCGTACCGGGGTCCCGGCCGGACCGTTAACCCGTGCCGTTACAGTGACGTAGCCGGTTCTGTGACGCATGATCCGGTCTGCGCAGACCCACCAGCCGGAAGGTGACGTACGTGCCGCACCACAGCAGGATCGACAAGATCGTGATCGATGTGCCGGAGGCGGACCATGACGCGGAAGTGGGGTTCTGGCAGGCCGCGACCGGCCAGACGATGACCCCGTTCGCCCACTACCCGGACTACCACGGCGCCCTGCTCCCCGGTCAGGAGATCGGGCTGCTCACCCAGCGTCTCGGGGAGGGGGAGAGCCGGGTACACCTGGACATCCATACCGACGACCTGGAGGCGGAGGTCGCGCGGCTGGAAGGGCTGGGAGCCAAGCGAGTACGGCAAGCGAACGGCTGGTGGGTCATGCGGGACCCGGCGGGCCTGCTGTTCTGCGTCATACCGGATACCAGTGGCGCGCTGAACGCGGACAACGCGCGGCGCTGGGACTGACTTCCCTCCACCAGGCGGACCCAAGGGCGCCGGCAGACGCGGAGAAGCACCGCCGACGCTTCCAGGAAGTGGCCCCGGGGTGGGGAAGATCTTTCTTCCCCACCCGGACCCCGGCTGTTCTCCGGCCGTCCGTCATCGGCGCGGCGGGAGAACAGCGCTCCCGTCTCTCGCGTTCCGCTCCGCTCCCACGGCTAGCAGACCTGACCGGCCAGCGCGGTCTGCCAGGGGAGTTCGACCGGCCCTCTCGTGCCCACGTTGAAGAGTCGCAGGGGAGAATAGACGATCGTGTCTCCGTCGTCCGACCGCACATGGATCGGCACCGACCATTCTCCCTTCTGAACATCGCCGCAGTCGGTGATCTCGTAACCGAGTTTGAAAGTCACAATCTTTCCGGGCTGGAGCACATAGGGACCGCGAGCCACGGGCGTGAGCAGCTTCAGTCCCGCTCCGCTCCGGCCGATCCCGATAATGGTCGTCGCTTCGGTGCCCTCTCCCCGCACCTGCACCTTGAGGTCGAAGGACCGCCTGGTCCAGTTCCCGCGCAAATTGGAGTGGCTCGAACTGCTCCTTGCCTCCAGCGTGAAAAGGCCGGGCGAGGCCGGGTTGGGCGGCGAGTCCGGCGTCGAGGTTCCGGCTGAGACAGGGGCGGCCGAGCACATTCCGCATATCAGCATGAATGCCAGGCCATAGGCGGTCCTGCGCGCTCCGGGGCGCCGGCCACCGCTCATTTCACAAGTCATGTCACAGATCATTCGCGCCCCGAGCCAAAAACAAACTCATGCCGTGGTCACGCTACCCCTAGACCTTCCGGTCGGAATCCTCGGACCGGGTCGGCCGGCGCCATGGTGAATTGTTATTGCCAACAGTTTTGAAATGAATTCGGCGTGTCGGCTCGTCACGCACCACGACCGCGGGTGAATTCGCCTGCCTCCCGCACTCTCGTCCCGTCATACCGCCCGCACCCTCGTCCCAC
>NZ_NGFP01000003.1 GCF_002149035.1 Streptosporangium minutum | reverse complement strand
GGGTAAGGCGGTCGGGACGCGGCGACAGGCGCGAGGCATCCCTGGCTTCGCAGCCGGCACGGGCGGCGCCCCGCGTCGTCGCCGCCGCGCTCACCGAACCTCACCGTGACTCATGCCGGAGCGTGGAGCACGCCGGCCCGTGGACTACGCCGGGCCGTGGCTTATGCCGGATGGACCATGTCGGACTGCGGACTACGCCGGACTGTGAAGCACGCCGGAGTGTGGAGTACGCCGGACTGCGGAGCACGCCGGGCCGTGGCTTATGCCGGATGGACCATGTCGGACTGCGGACTACGCCGGACTGTGAAGCACGCCGGAGTGTGGAGTACGCCGGACTGTGAAGCACGCCGGAGTGTGGAGTACGCCGGACTGTGAAGCACGCCGGAGTGTGGAGTACGCCGGACTGTGAAGCACGCCGGGCCGTGGCTCATGTCGGATGGACCATGTCGGACTGCGGACTACGCCGGGTCGTGCCGGATACGGCGGCCGGTGATCTCGACGGGGGTAATGCGGATGTAGAGTCTGCGCTCGCCGCCCGCCCACGGTTCGATATCCACGCCCGCCACGGCTGCCTCCTCCTCGGAGGAGATGTGATGGGCAGGGCCGCGGACGAGCACGCTCCAGCCCTCCCTGTTGGGGTCGTCGATGCGGTCGATCTCGAAGGCGATCTTGAACTCGACCCCCTTGACGCCGGTGCGCAGATCCTCGTCCAGCGGGCCTCCGAGCGCGGTGCGCAGCAGTAGGGCCCCGTCGTGGACCACGTAGTTGACCGGCAGGATCACCGGCCCGGTGGGGGTGTCGAAGGCCACCCGCCCCACGCCGCCCGGGGAGATCAGCCGCATGCACTCGTCAGGGTCCAGTTTCTCCAGATGTGGCCGCGCGCCCGCGGGGCCGCGTCCCGGTGGCAGGTCCACGCTGCCGCCGAGCAGCTCGTCGCTGCTGGTGCCCAGGGCCGCGGCGAGCTGGTTGACGGTGCTCGTGCCGGGCGAGGCGGCGTTCTCCTCCAGGTAGCCGAGGTAGCCGGGGTCGATCCTGGCACGTTCGGCCAGCTGCTCACGGGTCATACCGAGGGACTTGCGACGGTGCGCGATCCTGCGGCCCAGATCCCCCGGGGCCGAGAAGTGTTCGGTCATGAAATCCCCTTGCTTGCGGACCCGTGGTGGCGGCCGTGCGGGAGACCCCGGCGCGACGCCCGCGGCACCCGGTGGAGCCCTCGGCGGTGGCGCCCTCCCGGACGCCTTGTGATGGCTGGAGCTGCGGCCCTCGTTTCCGGGGGCACGGCCAGGCAGGCGCACGCACGACGGCGAGTCCGGTCAGGCTCCTGCAGACCTCCGTACCCTGCGGACCGGGTGATCACTCCGTGCCCGGCCGCGAAGGATCAGCCGACGTCGCCGCCGCCGATGCCGTCGAGGCCCACGCCGACCTGGAGCTCGACCGCACGGCCGTCGGGGTCGCGCAGGAGGTGCCGGCCGGGACCGGCGGCGGCGTCGGCGACCGCGAAGCCGAGCCGGAGCCTGCCGGTCTCCCCGGCCCCGCCGGCCGGGTAGATCTCGAAGACCGCTCCGTCCGGCAGCGTGGCCGCGTAGTGCCGTGGCCCGCCGTCGTGCTGCTCCGCGTGAAAGGTCAGGCCGAGGGCACCGTAGAAGTCACGGCACTCCTCCAGCCGGGAGGTGTAGATCACCAGAAGGGTCTGCCGCACCCGATCATTGTGAACGCCCGGGCTCCCCGCCGCCTCCCGATCGCCGGAGCGGCCTCCACGACCTCAGGGGCGGGCACCTCGTCTGCCGGATCACGCGCGGGCCGTCACGCCATCGACGCCGAGCCCGGAAAGGACAGCCAAACCCGGAAAGGACATGGGAGGACGGGAACCCGCCGGGGAAAGCCGGAAGGCCGCCGACGCCCCGAGCCGGGGTTTCGGCGGCCTTCCGACCTGAGCCCATGGACGCCATGGGCGGTGGTGGACGATACAGGGATTGAACCTGTGACCTCTTCCGTGTCAGGGAAGCGCTCTCCCGCTGAGCTAATCGTCCTCGTCGAAGCCAGAGGTGGAGACGGGATTTGAACCCGTGTACACGGCTTTGCAGGCCGTTGCCTCGCCTCTCGGCCACTCCACCGGAGTGAGGGCCCTAAAGCCCTTCGAGCGGAAGACGGGATTCGAACCCGCGACCCTCACCTTGGCAAGGTGATGCTCTACCACTGAGCCACTTCCGCGCGTGTCTCCGGGCTCGGCCCGGCCTCACGCATAGAACTCTAGCGAATACTCGCCGACTCCCCAAACCGGAGCACGCCGACCTGCTCGGCGTACCAGGTGATCCCGGCCACGTGCTCGGCGATCAGCCGCAGGGTCCAGTTGGGGTCGCGGGGGAGATCCCATGCCTCGGGGCCGGCCGCCGAGTAACGGTGCACGTAGGACGCGCCGAGGCGGGTCCAGCGGGATCGGGCCTCGGAGAGGTCGAGTTCCGCGAAGCGGGACCAGTCGGAGTCGAGGGTCACCGTCCGGCCGTGCCAGGCGTCGGGCAGGGGGGTGGCCCCGGCCAACAGCGCCTCCACCTCGGCGAGGTGGTCGACCAGGTGGTCCTGGATCCGGCGCGCGGCCTTCGCCGGCGTCCAGAGGTTGGCTCCGTCCGTCACGATCGGCCGGCCGTCCCAGGCGAGCCACGTCTCGGCGAGGGTGAGGCAGCGGTCGACGGCGTCGGCGACGAGCTGTGCGGGATTGTTCGGCATGCTCCGATCGTGCCCGGAGAACGCTTCGGCCGGCGTCGAAGCGTGGCCGAGGTACACGTCACGGCCGGAGTGGGCGCCTACCAGGGCCTTCTCCGGCCCGCACGGGTGTCGCCGCGACGCGGCGCGGCGGATGATGGAGGTCACGGAATTCGGTAATGGGGGCATAGCGGTGATCTCTAGCTGTAAGGGGCTAACATCGCATACGCCAGTTACCTAGTGCGAGAGAGTGACACCATGCGCGACAACGAGGTCGTGAACATCGGTCCGGAGCCGCTGAGCTTCGACGAGGTCGTCAGGGTGGCCCGGCACGGCGCCGCGGTACGTCTCACCGACGACGCCGTGGCGGCGATGGCCGCGGCCCGCACCCGCGTGGACGAGCTCGCCGAGAGCCCCACCCCCGCCTACGGGGTGTCGACCGGGTTCGGGGCCCTGACCACCCGGCACATCGACCCCTCGCTCCGTGCCCAGCTGCAGCGCTCCCTGGTCCGATCGCACGCGGCGGGCTCCGGCCCCGAGGTGGAGACCGAGGTCACCCGGGCGCTGATGCTGCTGCGCCTGCACACCCTGGCCACCGGCCACACCGGAGTGCGCCCGAAGACCGCCAAGGTGCTCCAGGACCTGCTCAACGCCCGGATCACCCCCGTGGTGCACGAATACGGCAGCCTCGGCTGCTCCGGCGACCTCGCACCGCTCTCCCACGTCGCGCTCACGATCATGGGCGAGGGCGTCGTCCGCGACGCGTCCGGAGAGCGCGTGGACGCCGCCGAGGCACTGAAGCAGGCGGGCGTCGAGCCCGTCGAGCTCGCCGCCAAGGAGGGGCTCGCGCTCATCAACGGCACCGACGGCATGCTGGGCATGCTGATCCTGGCCATGGACGACCTCGGCCGCCTGTTCAAGACCGCCGACATCAGCGCGGCCATGAGCGTGGAGGCGCTGCTCGGCACCGACCGTGTCTTCGCCGCCGACCTGCAGGCCCTGCGCCCGCACCCGGGACAGGCGGCCAGCGCCGCCAACCTCCGGGCCCTGCTGGCGGACTCCGGGATCATGGACTCGCACCGGGACGGCACCTGCACCCGCGTCCAGGACGCCTACTCGCTGCGCTGCGCCCCGCAGGTAGCCGGAGCCGCCCGCGACACCCTCGCCCACGCCGCCGCGGTCGCCGCGCGCGAGCTCGCCTCCGCGATCGACAACCCGGTGGTCCTCGCCGACGGCCGGGTGGAGTCCAACGGCAACTTCCACGGCGCGCCCGTGGGCTACGTGCTCGACTTCCTCGCCATCGCGGTCGCCGACATGGCGAGCATCTCCGAGCGCCGTACCGACCGCATGCTCGACGTGGCCCGCAACCACGGACTGCCCGCCTTCCTCGCCGACGACCCCGGCGTGGACTCCGGGCACATGATCGCCCAGTACACCCAGGCCGCGATCGTCTCCGAGCTCAAGCGCCTGGCAGTGCCCGCCAGCGTGGACTCCATCCCGAGCTCCGCCATGCAGGAGGACCACGTCTCCATGGGCTGGTCGGCGGCCCGCAAGCTGCGCCGCTCGGTGGACGGCCTGACCAGGGTGCTCGCGGTGGAGATCCTCACCGCGGCCCGGGCACTCGACCTGCGGGCGCCGCACCGGCCCGCCCCCGCGACCGGGGCCGTGGTCGCCTCCCTGCGCCAGTCGGTCCCCGGTCCCGGCCCGGACCGCTTCCTCGCCCCGGAGATCGAGGCGGTGGTCCGGCTCGTCGCCGACAACACGGTCGTCGCCGCGGCGGAGTCGGTCACCGGCCCGCTGGGATAGCGGCGATCACCTCCACCTCGATCAGCAGCCCCGGCCGGAACAGCCGCGACACCTCCACGGTCGTGCTGGCCGGGGGCTCGCCGGTGATGTGACGGCGCCGGACGGCCGCGTACTCCGGCAGCAGCGACATGTCGGTGAGGTGCGTCCGGATGTGGGTCACGTCGTCGAACGTGCACCCCTGGTCGGCGAGGACGAGCGCCAGTGCCTCCATCACGTGTTCCGACTGGCGCGTCATGTCGCCCTCGCCGACGACCCGGCCGGCCTCGTCCAGTGCCACCTGACCGGAGACGAACAGCAGGTCTCCGGCCCTGGTGGCGTGGGAGTAGAGGCCGTTGGTCGCCGGGACCGACGCCGGGTTCAGCTTCTCCACGCCCGTACGGCGGGCCGTGCCGACGTGCCCGAAGACGGCCGTCAGGTCCCTGTCGCCCAGTCCGGCGGACGCCGCGCCCAGGAGCCTGTCCCTGGCCGCCGCCGCGAGCGTCTGCGTCGGGTGCGAGGCCAGCACCAGGTCCTTGGCCGCCAGTCCGAGGGCGTAACGCGTCTCGGGCGGGCCGTTCTCGACGGCCGGCCGGATCCGCTCGACGAGCGTTCCCAGCGGGGTCTCACCGAGCACGTCCAGCAACGCCGCCGTGTCCACGCCGGTCGCCTCGCCGTAGGCGAGGGTCTCGGCGAGGAGCACCTGGGCGGGCACCAACGCGCTCATCACCGCCAGCTTCATCGCGGCGCCCGCGCCGGGCCCTCCGGCCTCCCGGACGTGGCCGAACACCCCGAGCACCTCCCGGCAGCGTGCCAGGTCCTCCGGCAGCCCACCGGCCAGCACCGTCAGCGTGCCGTCCCGCGCGGGCTGCACGCTGCCCAGCACCGGCGCGTCGACCAGTCCCACCTGCGAGGGGAGCCTGTCACGGAGCTCGGCCACCGCCTCGGGCCCGATCGTCGACATCTCCACGACCAGCGTCCCCGGCCGCAGGCCGGGGGCCGCGTCGGCGAGCACCCGCCTGACCGCGGCGGGGTCGCTGAGCATGGTGACGACCAGCTCCGCCTCCGCCACGGCCTCGGCGGGTGACGCCGCGCCGAAGGCCCCCTCGACCGTGCGCGGGGTGCGGTTCCACACCGTCACCTTGTGCCCGGCCTCCACGAGCCGCCGTGCCATGAGGGCACCCATATGTCCCAGACCAAGAAAAGAAATCATGGGATCCACGGTAGGGACGGCCAAGACATTCCACCAGCGACTAGATTGCATGTGAGCCATGCGAAGGAGGAATGTGTTCGACACCGACGCGCTGCGCCTGCTGGACGCGGTGGCCCGCACCGGGTCCTTCACCGGGGCGGCGGCCAAGCTCAACTACACCCAGTCCGCGGTCTCCCGGCGCATCGCCTCCCTCGAGCAGCAGGCGGGCGGCCCGCTGTTCGACCGCCTCGCGCGCGGGGTACGGCTGACGCCCGCCGGTGAGACGCTCCACCAGCACGCGCGGGTGGTGCTGAACCGGCTGGCCAGAGCCGCCGACGAGCTGGCGGGCATCCACGGCGGCTACAGCGGGCGGCTGCGCGTCGGGGCGTTCGCCACCGCCAACGTCGCGCTGGTCCCGGGCGCCCTGCGGACCTTCCGGCGGCAGTTCCCCGAGGTCGGCCTCGCCCCGGTCGAGGGGCCCAGCGGCGGCCTGCTGCGCCGGATGCGCGAGGGCGAGCTGGACGTCGCCGTGGTCAGCGACTACCCCTCCGGCCTGCCGTACGACGACGAGGTGGAGATCACCCCGCTGGTGGAGGACGAGCTGCTGGTCGCGCTGCCCGGTGACCATCGGCTGGCGGGGCGGGAGAGCGTCGACCTGCGCGAGCTGCGGGAGGAGACCTGGATCGAGGCGTCCCCGCCCGGCCGGACGACCATGCTCGAAGAGGCGTGCGCCCGCGCCGGGTTCACGCCCCGCGCCACGGTCAGGATCGCCGAGTGGACCGGCAAGTTCGGGTTCGTCGCGGCCGGACTCGGGATCACCCTGGTGCCCGCCATCGCCGCGCCGGCCGTGCCGCCCGAGCTCGTGCTCCGCTCCCTGGGCGACCTCGCCCCGCACCGGACCGTCTACGCCGCCCTGCCGGGCACGCCGCTGCCCGCGGCCCGCACGCTGGTACGCCTGCTGTCCGAGGCAGCGGGACAATAGCGGAGTGCATGACTCATTTGCGCATGTAGGGGGCCATCTGGCCACCCGGCTCCGCGACATCACCACCGACCTGGCCGCACTCGACGGCGAGGGCTGGTGGGCCGTCGTGGTCGACTACGAGGGCAAGGTCACGTGCGCCAGGTTCGACGACGTCCGGCCCGCCCCGCTGCCCGTGCCCCACGGCCCCTGGCGCGGGCCGCACCCGTCGTCGTGGCGGAGCTCGCTGGACCGGGCCGCCTACGAGGACGGCGTGCGCCGCATCCGCGCCTACATCGAGCGGGGCGACGTCTACCAGGCCAACCTGTGCCGGGTGCTGACCGCGCCGCTGCCAGGGGACCCGGACCTGCCCGCGCTGGCCGTACGGCTGGCCGAGGGCAACCCCGCCCCCCATGCCGCCACGGTGAGCCTGCCCGGCCTGGGCGTGGTGTCGGCCTCGCCCGAGCTCTACCTGGCCAGGGACGGTGACGCGATCGAGTCCGGGCCGATCAAGGGGACCGGGGTCACCGCGGAGGACCTGCTGGAGAAGGACTACGCGGAGAACGTCATGATCGTCGACCTGGTCCGCAACGACCTGGGCCGGGTCGCCGCGGTCGGCTCGGTGAGCGTGCCGGCGCTGTGCGAGATCGAGGAGCATCCCGGCCTGGTGCACCTGGTCTCGACCGTCCGGGCCCGGCTCGCGCCGGAATTCGGCTGGCCGGAGCTGTTCTCCGCGACCTTTCCTCCCGGATCGGTGACGGGTGCCCCGAAATCTTCTGCCCTGAGCATCATCAATGAGCTCGAACCCGGGCCACGCGGGCCGTACTGTGGGACTGTGGGCTGGGTCGATGCGGACCGGAGCCGGGCGTCGCTGGCCGTGGGCATCCGCACCTTCTGGCTCTCGTCCGGCGAGATCCACTTCGGCACGGGCGCGGGCATAACCTGGGGCAGTGAACCCGAGCGCGAGTGGCGCGAGACCGAGTTGAAGGCCTCCCGGCTCATCGCGCTCGCTTCCACGTCAGGTTCAGCAGGTTCAGGAGGAGTCATATGAACGTGCCCGTATGGGTCAACGGTGAACTTATCGATCCGGAGCAGGCCACCGTCTCGGTGTTCGACCACGGCCTGATGGTCGGGGACGGCGTCTTCGAGACCATCAAGTGCGTCAACGGCGCCTCCTTCGCCCTCACCCGTCACCTCGACCGGCTCCGGCTCTCCGCCCAGCGGATGGACCTGCCCGAGCCCGACACCGACGCGATCACCGAGGGCATCCGCGCCTGCCTGGCCGAGGCGCCCCCGTGGCAGCTCGGCCGGATCCGGGTCACCTACACCAGCGGCCCCGGCCCGCTCGGGTCCGACCGCGGGGACAAGGGCTGCACCACGGTGGTGATCGTCGACGAGCAGAAGCCGTTCCCGGCCACCGCCGACGTCACCGTCGTGCCCTGGCCGCGCAACGAGCGTGGCGCGCTCGCCGGGGTGAAGAGCACCTCCTACGGGGACAACGCCAAGGCCCTGTTCTACGCCAAGGCCAGGGGCGGCGGCGAGGCGATCTTCGAGAACCTGGCGGGCGACCTCTGTGAGGGCACCGGCAGCAACATCTTCATCGTGCGCGACGGCCGCCTGCTCACCCCCACGCTGTCCTCCGGCTGCCTGGCCGGGGTCACCCGGGCGCTCACGCTGGAGTGGTGCGGCGGCTCCGAGGAGGATGTCCCGCTGTCGGCCCTCTACGAGGCCGAGGAGGCGTTCCTGACCTCCACCACCCGCGACATCCAGCCGATCCGCGCGGTCGACCAGACTGTGCTGCCGGCCGCGCCCGGCCCGATCACCGCCAAGGCGATGCGGGTCTTCGCCGAGCGCGGCGCCGCCGACCTCGACCCGTGACGGGTCACTGCGGATAGGACACCTGGGTCTGGGCGTTCAGCTCCTTGACCGTGACCTTCTTGGCCGGATCGGTCAGCGGGTCGTCGATCCGGAGCACGTCCAGGCCCTTGGTGATGTCGCTGGAGTAGATGTGGCCGTTGTAGTAGTAGGCCGACCACGAGCCGCCGACCCCCTCGACGGGGCCCCGCTCGAAGAAGCCGATCTCCCGGGGGTTGTCCGCGTCGGTGAAGTCCAGGATCGACACCCCGCCCTGGTACCACGACTGGACCATGATGTCCCTGCCGGGGACCGGCAGCAGTGATCCGTTGTGCGCGACGCAGTTCTCGTCGGGCTGCTGCTCCCTGGGGATCTTGAAGTAGCCGCGGAGCCGGAGGGCGCGGCCCTCGCTGAGGTCGTACACGGCGTCCGCCCCGTGCTTCTTCGGCGTGCCGGAGTCACAGGTGGCGCTGACACCGCCGCCCAGCTCGTCGCCGAAGACCACCTTGGTGGCGTCGTTGTTGAACGTGGCCGAGTGCCAGATCGAGAAGTTCTCCTCGTCGCGCACGTGCTGGAGCACCTTGGGGTGCACCCTGTCGGAGATGTCCATCAGGATCCCGTCACCGAAGCACGCGGCGGCGGCCAGGTCCTTCTCCGGGTAGGCCGTGATGTCGTGGCAGCCGCCCAGTCCGTCCTCGCCGCCGCCTTCGGAGAGCACCGGCTCCGAGACCACCTTGGCCCCGGCCGGATCGGCGGTCGGCACCTCGACTATGGAGATCTTGTTGTGCGGGGCCGGGCAGGTCGTCGACTCGGGCTCCGGGCCGGGGGAGGAGACGTAGAGGTAGACCTTCTTCCCGTCCTTGCCCGGGACGAGGGTGTGGGTGTGGGAACCGCAGTCCGTGCGGACCGCCGACACGAACCGGGGATGGGCCTTGTCGGCGACGTCGAAGATCCGGATGCCCTCCCAGCCGCCTCCGCCGCCGTTCCTGCCCGATTCGGCCGCGCAGTCGGGGCCGCTGCGCGGCGAGTCGACCGACAGGAACAGCAGGTCCCCGCTCACCGAGACGTCGTTCTGCTCGCCGGGGCAGAGCACCCGGCTGACCGCGGTGGGCCTGGCGGGGTCGGACACGTCGAACACGCTGAAGCCGTCGTAGTTGCCGACGAACGCGTAGTCGCCCTGGAAGGCCAGGTCGGTGCCCCAGGCCTGGGGCCCGTCGAGCGGCGCCTCCGGCGGCACGTTGGCCACATGCGTGACGTTGGCGCTGTGCGTGACGTCTCCGGAGGCCGTCGCGCCCGCCGAGGCGGCCGCGGACGCGGTGGCTGACGCGGTGGCCGTGGTGGAGGCTGCCCGGGGGACGGCGGGCTCGGCGTCCGCGCCGCATCCGGTCACAACAAGCAACGCCGCCAACCCGAATGCCACGCCTGATCGCATAGTGCCCCCATTGCGCCGATTACCTTGCCCCATTATTGAAGGTATGCGGGGAATGTGTTGGTCGTATGGGGTTATCGTCGCGATCTCGATGACATCGGTCCTCGCCGGCTGCGCGGCGGGCGGAAACGGAGAACGGGCCCCGCTGGTGGCGGGCACCGGAGCCCCGGTGATCATCCCGGGGGGGCCGGGCGACGCGGGCCGTACGGCGGAGCCGGGTGAGCGGCTCGGGGTGTCGGAGGCCCGCGTGTCGGCGGCCGACGTGCGGTTCGCCGAGGGCATGATCCCGCACCACCGGCAGGCGCTGGAGATGGCGGCGCTGGTCGCGCCCCGGTCGGCGTCGGCGGCCCTGCGGACGCTCGCCGACAGGATCACCGCCGCGCAACGGCCCGAGATCGCGGCCATGTCCTCATGGCTGAAGGCTGTCGGCAGGCCCCCGGAGGGGCACGCGGACCACACGGTCACCCTGGAGCAGATGAACCGGCTCAGGGCGGCCAGGGGCGCGGCCTTCGACGAGCTCTTCCTGACCTTGATGATCACCCACCACGAGGAGGCGATGACCATGGCCAGGCGGCAGCTCCAGGACGGCACGGACCGGGCCATGCTGTCCACGGCCAAGGACGTCCTGTCCGGGCAGGGGATCGAGATCGCCCGGATGAGGAGGCTGCTGCGGGGCTAGGCCCCGGAGCCGGAGGGAGCGGGCGCCGGGGCGCCGGCGTGGGCCGGCCGCCCCGCGGGCCACGTGGGGTCAGGAGCTCCAGAGCATGTTGCTGAGCTCGGCGTCGAGGTCCATGAAGTCGGTCTCGCGACCGGCGGGGACCAGCTCGTAGGTGCGGTGCAGGAACTCCGTGAGCGGAGCCAGAGGCACCTCGAACAGGGCCTGTCCGAACGGTGACGTGAGACTGATGTGCAGGGTGCGTTCGCCGTCGGCGCGCGCAGGCCACACCTGGACGTCTCCGTCGCCGACCCGTCGCACGATGCCGACGGTCAGCAGTTCGCGGGCAAAGATCCACTCGACCGGTTCGTCGTTCCCCACATGGAAGGCCATTCTGATCGCGTAAGGATCATCGGCCGTGTAGCTGAGTCCGGCGAGCAGGGGGACGGTGGTACGGTCGGGGACCACAAGCCGAAGGCCAAGCTCGGCAGAGACGGTGGCGCTGTTCATCGTCAGCCAAACCTTTTTCGTCGTCGGTCCCCTCTTCGGGGCTTTCACTGCTCTGACGGACTTTGTCCCGAGCTATGACGCGGAACAAAGAAACCTGTAGGAAAGATTCCGCCTCCAGGCCCTTCTGTAACACACATCACAGCGCGACATTTGGGCATCTACCTGGCTAAACATCGCCAACAGGGCCGTATTTGCAAGGGTTTTGCGTATCGTTTTGGTCACCGTCGACTCCCCTGTGGGGGCGTCTCGGGCGATAGAGGTCCAGCTTGGGTCGTTCGGTGCTTCTGCGGATCAGGACGATGCTATGACACCGTAGCCCCCCGCCGGACGCATCCCCAGACCTTTGGTTCATGACCGTGTTGCCCCTCAAGATCATCTCTGGTCCCGGTGTCGCTTCGCCAGCGGTCCCGGATTGCGGTATGGTTTTCCACGTCGGCACCGCGAGGAGCCAGACGGGGCGGGCGATTAGCTCAGCGGGAGAGCGCTTCGTTCACACCGAAGAGGTCACTGGTTCGATCCCAGTATCGCCCACAGGTAGTAGACGCAGGTAGAGGCCCGGAGGTTGCCAACAATCTCCGGGCTTTTTGCTTTCCGGGGCCGATCGGTGCCCGATTTTGAGGGCGCCGCGGGGGTAGATCTCCCCAGCTCGCCCTCAGCGGCACGGCCCGTCTCGTCTCGGCCATGCCCGCGCTTCCGCCGTGAGCGGACTCCGTTCGTCCGGCGCGTCGCCGGAGATTCTCCGGTTAAGGATCGGCGCCGTCGGTTTGCATGCTTTTGCGTTAGCGTGTCCCCCCTCAGCTGGGGACTCACGGGGAGAAGACGACCGTTGGCTGGCAGAGGAAACGATCCCGTAGTGGTGGTCGGGCTCGGCAGGTTCGGCAGCTCGCTCGCCGTGGAGCTCGCCCGCAGGGGCACCGAGGTGCTGGCCATCGACAGCCGCCCCAAGGTGGTGCAGAGCCTGGCGGGCAAGCTCACCCATGTCGTCGCGGCCGACTCCACCGACCTGGAGGCCCTGCGCCAGCTCGGCGTGCCCGACTACTACCGGGCGGTGGTCGCCATCGGCACCGACATCGAGTCCAGCATTCTCACCACGTCCCTGCTGGTGGAGCTGGAGATCGAGGACGTCTGGGCCAAGGCGGTCAGCCGTGATCACGGACGCATCCTGGAGCGCGTCGGCGCCCACCACGTGATCCTTCCCGAGCATGACATGGGGGAACGCCTGGCCCGCCTGCTGAACGGGCGGATGCTCGACTACATGGGGGTGGACGGCAACTACGCGCTGGTCAAGACCAGGCCTCCCCGGGAGTTCGTCGGCGTCCCCCTCGCCCGGTCCGGCCTGCGCCGCAAGTACGGGGTGACCGTGGTCTGCGTCAAGGGCCAGCACGACGAGTTCACCTACGCCGCGGCGGACACCGTGCTGAGCTACGGGGACGTGATCATCATCGCGGGCCCGGTCGAGCAGGTGGAGCGGTTCACCGAGCTGCCGTGAACAGACGCCCCCGGCCGCGGGCCGCGCGTTCCCTTGGCGGACCGTCCGCTCCCGGCGGTGAACCGGGGGGCGGCCACGGGTCGTCGCTCCGGGCGGTGACCCGGGGGTCCGGCCACGGGTCGTGCTCCCGGCGGTGAACCGGGGAGCCGGCCGCGGACCGTCCGCTCCCGGCCGCGCATCACGCGTTCTCCGGCCCCGGCGGGAAGGGCGACTCTGTCTCCATGTCACATCGCATTCCCCCGTTTTTGGCCGGAGGGCATAGAACGGGGCCGGTGAACGCGATCACAATCGCCTCCTGACCGCTGTGACACCGGCCCGCCGGGAGGGACCATGCCCGACCTCCGTCACGTTCCCCGAGCGCTCGCGGTGGCCGCGGTCCTGGCGGCCGCGCTGCTGCGTCCTCCCGCGACGGCCGCCGGCGACGAGCCCGGCCACCCCTGGCTGGACCCCGCCAGGCCCGTCGCCGAGCGGGTGGATCTCCTGCTCGGCGCGATGACGCAGGACGAGAAGCTGAACATGATCCGCGGGCACGGCCTCGCGCTGATCCCCCGGGGACGGGTGGCGCCCGTTCCCCGCCTGGGGATCCCCGAGCTCCGCATGCACGACGGCCCGCACGGCGTGAGCGACGTGAGCGGTGTGACCGCCTTCCCCGCGCCCGTCACCCTGGCCGCCACCTGGGACACCGCTCTCGCCCGCCGGTTCGGGGCCGCCCTCGGCGCCGAGGCGAGGGGCAAGGGCGTCAACGTCTACCTCGCCCCCGCCGTGGACATCCTGCGGGTGCCGCAATCGGGAAGGGCCTGGGAGAGTTTCGGGGAGGACCCCTATCTCGCCTCCGCGATGGCGGGGGAGGAGGTCGCCGGGATCCGGGGGCAGAACGTCATCGCCACCGCCAAGCACTACGTCGGCAACAACCAGGAGACCGACCGCATGCGGGTCGACGCCGTGATCGACGAGCGGACGCTGCGGGAGATCTACTACCCGCCCTTCGAGGCCGCCGTCAACGCCGGGGCCGGCGCGGTCATGTGCGCCTACAACAAGGTCAACGGCCCGTTCGCCTGTGAGAACCCCCAGACGCTCACCGCCGACCTGAAGGACTCCATGGGCTTCGGGGGCTGGGTCATGTCCGACTGGCTGGCCACCCGGAGCGGGCAGAAGGCCGCCTTGGCCGGCCTGGACCAGGCGATGCCGGACGACCCGCTGTTCGCCGTGAACCTCAAGGCGGGGATCGCCCTGGGGACGTTCCCCGCCGCGCGGCTCGACGACATGGTCCGGCGCGTGCTCACGCCGATGTTCGCCGACGGGCTCTTCGAGACCGGGTACGGCGCGCCGGACCGGGACGTCCGCACTCCCGAGCACACCGCGCTGGCCCGCGACATCGCGGTCTCCGGCACCGTCCTGCTCAAGAACCGCGAGGGGATCCTGCCGCTCACCGGCGGCCGGATCGCCGTCATCGGGACCGCCGCGCACGACAACGTCGAGATCACCTCCGCCGGCTCCGGCCGGGTGCTGCCGCCCTACGTGGTCACGCCGTACCAGGGCCTCAACGCCAGGGCCGGCGGCACCGCGACCTACTCGCCGGGAGACGCGGAGGGGGCGCTTCCGTGGGACGTCGGCAAGCGGCTGCGCGACGCCGCCGACGCGGCCCGGCGGGCCGACGTCGCCGTGGTCGTGGTGGGCCTGTCCTCCAAGGAGGGGGAGGACAGGCCGGACCTCGGGCTGCCGGGCAACATGGAGACGCTGATCGAGACCGTCGCCGCGGCCAATCCGCGCACGGTCGTCGTGCTGACCGCCCCCGCGCAGGTCCTCATGCCCTGGGCCGACCGGGTCAAGGGCGTGGTCTCGGCCTTCGTCGGGGGGCAGGAGCTCGGCAACGCGCTCGCCTCCGTGCTGTACGGCGACGCCGACCCCGGCGGACGCCTGCCGATGACGTTCGCCGCCAGGGCCGCCGACTACCCGGCGAGCACTCCTGAGCAGTTTCCCGGGGTCGGCCACCGGCAGGTCTACAGCGAGCGGCTGCGGGTCGGCTACCGGCACTTCGACGCCACCGCTCTGACGCCGCTGTTCCCCTTCGGGCACGGCCTGTCCTACACGAGCTTCTCCTACGACTCCCTGTCGATCGCCGGGGCCACGGTGCGCGCCAGGGTGACCAACACGGGCTCACGCGCGGGCGTCGCCGTACCGCAGCTGTATCTCGGGTTCCCGCCGGAGGCGGGAGAGCCGCCCCGGCAGCTCCGCGGGTTCGCCAGGCTCCGGCTCGCGCCGGGGGAGTCGGCGACCGTCGTCTTCCGGCTCCCGGAGCGGGCGTTCCAGATCTGGACGCCCCAGGGGTGGAGCACCGTGCGCGGCGACCACACCGTCCAGGTGGGCGCCTCCTCGCGGGATCTCCCCCTCAGCGGGACGTTGACCCGCTGAACAGCCGACGCCGCCGGTCCGCGCCCTAGACTGGACGCAACCACTAGAATGGAGTTCGGTAGCGATGCGGATCGGACTGTTGATCGACGAGCCCCAGGGGCAGGACGTACTGGGCAGGCTCCGGGGGCGGATCGCCCGCGCCGCCGACGACGGCTTCTCCTCGGTATGGATGTCCAACATCTTCGGCCTCGACGCGCTGACCGCGCTGGCCGTGGCCGGCAGCCAGGTGCCGGGGATCGAACTCGGCACCGGCGTCGTCCCCACCTACCCGCGCCACCCGGCGGCGCTCGCCCAGCAGGCGCTCACGGCCAACGCCGCCCTGGACGGGCGGCTCGCGCTCGGCATCGGGCTGTCGCACCAGATCGTCATCGAGGGCGTGTACGGCTACAGCTTCGACAGGCCCGCCCGGCACATGCGCGAATACCTGTCGGTCCTGGTGCCGCTCGTGCGCGGGGAGCAGGTGGCGTTCGAGGGGGAGACCCTCAAGGCGCAGCTCGGGCTGACGACGCCGGGCGCCGGGGACATGCCCGTGCTCATCGCCGCGCTGGCCCCGCGCATGCTCAAACTGGCCGGCGAGTTGGCCGACGGCACCGTGCTGTGGATGACCGGCCCCAAGACCGTGGCCGAACACGTGGTGCCCGCCGTCACCGAGGCCGCCCGCGCCGCCGGGCGGCCCGCGCCGAGGATCGTCTGCACGCTCCCGATCTGCGTCACCGGCGACGTGGAGGCCGCCAGGGCACGCGCGGGCGAGGTGTTCGAGATCTACGGCCAGCTGCCGTCCTACCGGGCGATGCTCGACAGGGAGGGGGCCGCGGGCCCGGCCGACGTGGCGATCGTCGGCGACGAGGACGCGGTGGCCGCCCAGATCGAGTCGCTCGCCCAGGCGGGGGTCACCGACTTCGTGGCCGCCGAATACACCTCGGACCGCCGGACCCGGGAGTTTCTCAGAACCTTGCTCTAGGAGCTCGCCCCGGAGGGCCCCGCCCCGGCCGCGCGGGCCCGCGGGGCCCGCCTCCCGGACCACCAGGACGTGACGGCCCAGCGGGTGAGCGCCGACAGGGTCGAGCCGACCGACAGCGCCGAGCCGATCGAGAAGGCCGACGTGGCCGAGCCGATCGACCCGACGGACAGGGCCGAGCCGATCGAGAAGGCGGAGGCGGCCGAGCCGATCGACCCGACGGACAGCGCCGATCCGGCGGATCCCAGGGATCCGACGGACAGGATCGAGCCCGCGGACCCGACGGACAGGATCGAGTTCGTCGACCCGACGGACAGGATCGAGTTCTTCGAGCCGATGGACCACAGCGAGTTCTGATTTTCCGGCATGACGGCCATCATGCTCCATCCGCGGACGACCGTGATCTACAGGCGGCCCGTGATCCGCGGGCGGACCGTGGTCTACGGACCGTCCGTGCCCTGCGGGCGGACCGTGCTCTACGGACGGTCCGCGGCCCGCAGGTGGTCGCGGACGAGGGCCCCGAACTCGGCCTCGAACAGGTCGTAGCGGTGCCTGAGGCCGTCGCCGGGCCAGTCGCCGGGCAGCAGGCCGGCCGGCAGCAGGGGGTCGGCCAGCAGATGGCGCAGCGCGGCGGCGGCCAGAGCGAAGCGGCCGGCGATGGTGGTCGCCGCGTCGAAGGCGCTCTGCAGCGCCCGCGCGTGCCGGGCCCAGGCGGGCAGGTCCCACAGGGATCCCGCCAGTACGGCGGGGTCCTCCTCCGGGACCGCCCGCAGGAAGGCGCACTGGCCGGTGACGACGGCGGGCCGGTCCCTGATCAGATTGTCCGGCCGCATCCACACGCCCTCGCGGACCTCGGCCAGGCGCAGCGCCGCCATGGCCTCCCGGAGCGCGGCGCGTTCGGCGGCGGGCCGCCGCTCCGCGGTCACGATCGCGACCTCCCACGCGCCGTCCCAGGCGCGGGTGCTGGGCGAGCGGCTCTCGTCCTGGCGGGCCTGCCGCAGGCGGAGGCGCTCGCTGAGCTCGTAGAAGCCGTCCGGCTGGTCGAGGTCGCCCGCGGCGACCATGCGTGACAGCGCGACCCGGACCGTGCCCTCGGAGATGCCGAACAGGGCGCCCACGCGGACCAGGCGGCCTGCTCCCAGCCGCGGGGGGTGAGTGCCCAGCAGCGTGCTGAGGATGACCGAGCGCGCGGTCAGCGGCCGGAGCCCGAGCGGGTCGTCTTCGTCCGTCATCGCCGGCCGCCGAGCTTACTCATACTGCCGGAGGTTACATCTTTTCTTCATGTGTCGCAGAAGCGTAATGTCCAGGCATGGCTTCCTACCTCATCGAGCCGGTCGACCGGTTGCCCTTCGGCGGCCCGGACAAGGCCCGGCGTTACGCCACCGAGCGCTACCGGGGCGCGGCCGGCCTCAACTGGTACGGCTCCGACCCCACGCTGCGCTTCCTGATGCGCCGCCACCTCGGCGTCGACGCCTTGGAATGGGCGGCCCCCCATCTGGAACGGGCGGGCGCGCTGATGAGCGGCCCCATCCTCGAACACGCCGAGGAGACCGACCGGAACCCGCCCCGGCTGGAGAGGTACGACCGGTGGGGCCACGACGTCAGCCGGATCGTCATGCCGCCCTCCTTCGAGGCGGCCCGCCGCGAGCTGGTCGCGGGCTCCTTCACCCGCCCGGAGTTCGCGCGGGAGGCCGAGGCCGCCGGCGCCGACCCGGTGACCATGGGGGTGGCCTGGAACTACCTGCTCTACCAGGCCGACATCGGGATGGGCTGCGCGCTCGGCACCGGCGGCGACATGGTGGTGCTCATGGCCGAGGCGTTCGCCCCCCAGGACGTCAAGGAACGGGTCAGGGAGATCTTCGCGGACGGGATGTTCTCCGGTGAGGCCGCGCAGATGTTCACCGAACGCACCGGCGGCTCCGACCTCGCCGCCCTGGAGTCCACGGCCACCCCGGCGGGGGACGCCTGGCGGCTGAACGGACTGAAGTGGTTCGCTTCCAACGCCAACGGCTCCGCCTTCGTGGTGCTGGCCAAGGCCGAGGGCGGCCCCGACGGCAGCCGGGGCGTCGCGCCCTTCCTGGTGCTGCGCGAGCGCCGCGACGGCGGGCACAACGGCATCCGGGTCCGCAGGCTCAAGGACAAACTGGGCACCAGGTCGGTGGCCTCGGCGGAGATCGAGTTCACCGACGCCGAGGCGTTCCTGCTGGCACCGGAGAGCACCGGCGCCGGCGACGGCAAGGGCCTGGGCCGGATGATGGAGCTGACCAACGGCGCCCGGCTCGAGATCGCCACGATGGGCCTGAGCTGCGCCCGGCGCGCCCTGGTCGAGTCGCTCTGCTACGCCCGCAGCCGCGAGGCCTTCGGCGCCGCCCTCATCGACCAGCCGCTCATGCGCCGCAAGCTGGCCGAGCTGATCGTCGAGGTCGAGGCGGCCCAGGCGCTGGTGTTCGACGGGTTCCACAACAGGCTGCGCCTCGGCCCCGCCCTGATCAAGCTCAGGGCCGCCCGCCTGGGCGTCACCGCGGCCAGCGACGCGATCGAGGTGCACGGCGGCAACGGCTACATCGAGCAGTGGCCGGTCGCCCGAATCCTGCGCGACGCCCAGGTCAACCCGGTCTGGGAGGGCGGCGACAACATCCTCTGCCTGGACGTGCGCCGGGCCGTCGAAAAGGACCAGCACCTGCCGTTCTTCGACCGGCTGGCGGAGGCCGTACGGCACGCGCCGCCCGGCGACGACCCCACCGCCCTGCTGGTGTCGGACCGGATCGACCGGCTGCGCGAGGCCGTGGACCGGTGGCGTGGCCTCGACCCGGTCACCGCCGAGGCCAGGCTCTTCCCGCTGGCGCAGTACATGGCCGACGTCTACGCCGCCGCGCTGCTGCTGGAACAGGCCGGATGGGAGCGCCGCGAGCTCGGCGCCGACCGCAAGTCGCTGGTCGCCCGCCTCTACGCCCGCGCCCACCTCGCCGACCCCGGCCCGCTGCGCGGCATCGACCACGTCGCCGAGGACCTCGAACGGTTCAAGGACCTCGCCGACGGCGCCTTCGTCGACGACCGGCCGTGACCGGCCACCCCGTCCTACCGCCGGGATGCCGGCGGTAGGACGGGCGACGGGACCAGACCTGGCGCCGCCGCGCACCGCCGTCGCCGGGCCGGATCACCGATAGCGTCGGACCGTGCATCACCCCCGCAACGCCCTGCAGGCTCTCGCCGGGCGGCCGTTGCGCTTCCTGTGGTCGGCATGGCCGTGGCGCTCGCTGGCGTACCTGCTGTCGGGCGCGGTGTTCGGCGCCGCCGCGGCCCTGGCGATCTCCATCGCGCTCACCGCCGGAGTGGTGGCGGCCGTGGCGCTGGCGGCGGTCGCCGTCGTGCCCTGCGGGCTCGTGGCGGGACGCTTCGAGCGGTGGCGGCTGCGGCTGGTCGACCGGGCGCCCGCCGCCGACCCGCACGAACGGCCCGGCGCTCCCGGTCCGCGCGCCTGGCTGCGCACCCGGCTGCGGGAGCAGGCCACCTGGCGCGAGGCCGGATACACACTGCTGTCAGTCCTCGCGCTGTGGTGGGTCGACCTGGGGGCGATCGCCATCGGCGGCGCGGTGCCGGGCGTCCTGCTCTCCGCGCCGTTCCAGCCCGACACGCCCCTGTCCCTCGGCCTGCCCCTGGCCCTGGCCGGAGCGGTGATCATGCCGACCGCCGCCTATCCGATCACCGCCTGGGCGGGGGCCCGCGCCACCATGGCCAGGGCGCTTCTCGGCTCTCCCGACCCCGAGCTGGCAGAGGTCGTACGGTCGCGGGCCCGCCTGGTCGACGCGTTCGAGATCGAACGGCGCAGGATCGAGCGGGACCTGCACGACGGCGCCCAGCAGCGGCTGGTCACGCTGGCGCTGAAGCTCGGCATGGCCCGGCTCGACCTGGAGCCCGGTTCCCCGGCCGCGGAGCGGGTCGCCGAGGCGCACGAGGAGGCCATGCAGGCCCTGGCCGAGCTGCGGGAGCTGATCCGCGGAGTGCATCCGCGGATCCTCACCGACCTCGGGCTGCCCGAGGCGGTGCTCGACGTGGCCGGGCGCTCACCTGTCCCGGCGGAGGTGGACATCGTGCTTCCGCGGCGGCTGCCGACGGCGACCGAGGTGACCGCCTACTTCGTGGTCAGCGAGGCGCTGGCCAACGTGGCGAAGCACAGCCGGGCCGCCCGCTGCCTGATACGCGGCCGCCTCACGCGGGAGACCCTGGTGATGGAGATCAGCGACGACGGCGGGGGCGGAGCCGATCCGGCCTCGGGCACCGAGCTGGCCGGGCTGGCCGACCGGGTCGCGGTGCTCAGCGGCACGATGTCACTGTCCAGTCCGGCCGGAGGGCCGACCATACTGAGGGTGGAGATCCCATGTGCGTAGTCCCGGCCGGCGGCTCGTCGCCGTGGTGGGCGGAGGTCCCGTGCGTGTAGTCCTGGCCGAGGACGCGGTCCTGCTCCGGGAGGGACTGGTCGGCCTGCTGGAGCGCTTCGGCCACACCGTGGCCGCCGCCGTCGGCGACGCGCCCTCGCTGATCGCCGCCGTCGAGGAGCACGGGCCCGACATCGTGGTCACCGACGTGCGGATGCCGCCCGGATTCACCGACGAGGGGCTGCGCGCCGCCTTCACCCTGCGCGCCGGCCGGCCCGGCCTGCCGGTGCTGATCCTCAGCCAGTACGTCCAGCAGGCCTACGTCGCCGAGCTCATGGACGCCGGCGTCGGCTACCTGCTCAAGGACCGGATCGGCCACGTCAGGGAGTTCGCCGACGCCCTGGACCGGGTGGCCGCCGGCGGCACCGTCGTCGACCCAGAGGTGGTCAGACAGCTGCTGACGCGCCGCCGCGACCCGCTGCGGCGCCTCACCCCCAGGGAGCGCGAGGTGCTCGCCCTCATCGCCGAAGGCCGCTCGAACGCCGCCATCGCCCGGACCCTCGTGGTCACCGAGGCCGCGGTGGCCAAGCACATCGCGAGCATCCTCGCCAAACTCGACCTCCCCCCGGCCGGGGACGACCACCGCCGGGTCCTCGCCGTCCTCGCCTACCTCCGCGGGTGAGCCGGTCTCCGGTCCCGTGACGGACCAGGCGGGTCCGCCACGGCCCCCGCGGGCGGATCAGAGGCCCAAGGGATCAGAGGCCGAAGGGATCAGAGGACGAGGGGGTCAGAGACCGAAGGCGCTCAGGGCCGCCCAGGCCGAGCCGGCGCCGACGACGGCCCCGGCGGCGACCTGGGCGGGCGTGTGGTGCCTGAGCCGCACCCTGGCCCAGCACACCGTCGCCACGATCAGCATGCCCGCTACGAGGGTCGGTGCGGCGGGCAGCACCTCGGCCAGCACCACCACGGTGCCCGCCGACACCGCCGCGTGGAAGGAGATCTTCCACCTGAGGGTGATCGGGACCGTCAGCGCGAGCGCGGCCAGCATCGCGGTCACCGTGGCGACCAGCAGCCGGGGCGCGCCCAGGGAGGCCAGCAGCACCAGCGCGACGAGCACCGCCATGACCGCCACCAGCAGCGGCCTCGTCCGGCTCGCCCGGTCGACCAGGTGATGGGAGTCCAGCCGCCCGGAGCGCACACCGGCCAGGATCACCCCGGCCGGGATCCCGCCGCACAGCGCTGAGGCCACCAGCCCCCAGCCGGCGCCGGGCCAGCCGTCCGCCACCAGCCCCACGGCCGGAGGCAGCACGATGACCAGCACCTGGGGCGCGAACAGTCCGGTGACCCACCGCGCGAGCGCCGTCGTGTCCCTCTCGCCGCGCGCCGCGTCCCGACCGGTCATGCCACTCCCATCGCCGCAGGGTCCGTGGCACAAGCCTGTCAGGTGCGCGGCTCCGGGATGAACTTCCGGAAGTCGTCGATCCGGGCGGGTCGCGGAGGCCGCCCCCGGTGCCGGGCCGCGGGAGGGGCGGTCCACCGGACGGCCCTCCCGCGGCCCGCGTCGGACCGGGCGGACTCAGTCGTTGGCGTGCAGGGCGCTGTTGAGCTCCACGCCGGTGCCCCGGCGGGGCACGACCTCCACGGCGCCGGAGGTGGAGTTACGGCGGAACAGCAGGCCGGAGGCGCCGGAGAGCTCGGCGGCCTTGACGGTGCGGCCGTCGGGGAGGGCGACCTTGGTCCCGGCGGTGACGTAGAGGCCGGCCTCCACGACGCAGTCGTCGCCGAGGGAGATGCCGACGCCGCTGTTGGCGCCCAGCAGGCAGCGGCTGCCGATGGAGATGACCTGCTTGCCGCCGCCGGAGAGGGTGCCCATGATCGAGGCGCCGCCGCCCACGTCGGAGCCGTCGCCCACCACCACGCCCGCCGAGATGCGCCCCTCGACCATGGAGGCGCCGAGCGTGCCGGCGTTGAAGTTGACGAAGCCCTCGTGCATCACGGTCGTGCCTGCGGCCAGGTGCGCGCCGAGACGGACGCGGTCGGCCTCGGCGATCCGGACGCCGGAGGGCACCACGTAGTCGACCATCCGGGGGAACTTGTCCACGCCGTAGACGGTCACCTGCCCGCGGGCCCGCAGGCGCAGCCGTACCGACTCGAAGCCCTCGACCGGGCACGGGCCGTGGTTGGTCCACACCACGTTGCTCAGCACGCCGAACAGGCCGTCCAGGCTCTGCCCGTGCGGCTGGACGAGACGGGCCGACAGCAGGTGGAGGCGGAGGTAGGCGTCGTGGGCGTCGACGGGCGCCTCCGAGAGCTTGGCGATCCCGGTGTGGACCGCGACCACCTCCACACCGCGGTCCTCGTCCGGGCCGAGCAGCGCGGCGACCGCGGAGCCGAGCGCCTCGACGGCCTCCTCCGTGGTCAGCCGCCTGGTGCCCGGAGCGGAGGGCTCACCCAGTCGCGGGGAGGGGAACCAGGTGTCGAGCACCGTCCCGTCCGGGGTGATGGTCGCGATGCCGGCACCGTGGGCGCCTGATGTCTGTGCTGCTGCGTTCACGCCGACCAAGCCTAGTCAAAGCCGGTGCAATGGCAGTACGCCGAGGGAGAGTTGGACATGTGCGCGTGTCGCCGGGGTCATTAGCGTGGCCGCCATGTTGCGTGGCATCGATGTGTCGAACTGGCAGGGCGCCGTCGACTGGGACCACCATGCCGACAACGGGGTCTCCTTCGCCTTCGCCAAGGCGACCGAGGGGAGCACCTTCACCGACAAGTGGTTCGGCAGGAACTGGACCGGCATGCGGGAGAGCTGGATGGTCTGCGGGGCCTACCACTTCGCCCGCCCCGCCGGCGACCCGGAGACACAGGCGGGGCATTTCCTGCGGGCCGTGCAGCAGGCGGGCGGCATGCGCCGCGGCGACCTGCTCGCCCTCGACCTGGAGACCAACGACCACCTGCCCGCCCGCCGGGTGGCCGGCTTCGCCCGCCGCTGGTGCCAGGCGGTCGTCGACCAGGCCGGGGTGCGTCCGGTGATCTACACCTTCCTGACGTTCGCGCTGAACGGCAACTGCGCCGGGCTGGAGGGATACCCCCTCTGGATCGCCGCGCCCGACGACCCGCGAGGCAGGCCGGACGTGCCGGGGCCGTGGGACAGGTGGACCATCCACCAGCACTCCCACATCCCCGTGGACCGCAACGTCTTCCGGGGCACCCGGGCCGATCTCACCTCGCTGGGCTACCGCCGGCGCCGCAGCGTCAGAGATATTTTGTAGCGGACACCGGTAGCATCGACGGAAGACCTCAAAGTCGCCGTCTCTCAGGGAGTCACCGTGTCCGCCGTGCCAGAACTTCGTATCACCCTCGCCGGAGCCGAGCGTGTGGTGGCGGAGGGCACGACGTACGGCGAAGCGCTCCAGGCCGACGGCCGCTCCGTGGTCGCCGCCCGCGCGAACGGCGAGCTGAGGGACCTGGCGGCCCCCGTCGCCGAGGGGGACCAGGTCGAGCCGGTCGCGGTCGACAGCCCCGACGGCCGGGCGATCGTGCGCCACTCCACCGCGCACGTCATGGCCCAGGCCGTCCAGGAGCTGTTCCCGGAGGCGAAGCTGGGCATCGGCCCGCCGGTCGACAACGGCTTCTACTACGACTTCGACGTCAAGAACCCGTTCACCCCCGAGGATCTCAAGCGCGTCGAGAAGCGCATGCGCGAGATCGTCAAGCAGGGGCAGATCTTCTCCCGCCGGCCCGTCTCCGACGAGGAGGCGCAGGAGGAGCTGGCGGCCGAGCCGTACAAGCTGGAGCTCATCGGCCTCAAGGGCGGCGCCGGCGCGCAGGAGGACGGGGCCGACGTCGAGGTGGGCGGCGCCGAGCTGACCATCTACGACAACCTCGACCCGAAGACCGGCGACCTGTGCTGGAAGGACCTGTGCCGCGGCCCGCACGTGCCGACCACCCGGTCCATCCCGGCCTTCAAGCTGATGCGCTCCGGCGGCGCCTACTGGCGGGGCAGCGAGAAGAACCCGCAGCTCCAGCGGATCTACGGCACCGCCTGGGAGTCGCGCGACAAGCAGGACGAATACCTCCACCTGCTGGAGGAGGCCGAGAAGCGCGACCACCGCAGGCTGGGCGCCGAGCTGGACCTGTTCAGCTTCCCGTCCGAGCTGGGCAGCGGCCTGCCGGTCTTCCATCCCAAGGGCGGGATCATCCGCAAGGAGATGGAAGACTACATGCGCAGGCGGCAGGGCGAGGCGGGCTACGAGTTCGTCAACACCCCGCACATCACCAAGTCGCAGCTGTTCGAGACCTCCGGTCACCTGCCGTGGTATGCCGAGGACATGTTCCCGCCCTTCGAGCTGGAGGGGGTCGAATACCGCGTCAAGCCGATGAACTGCCCGATGCACAACCTGATCTTCCGGGCGCGCGGGCGGTCCTACCGCGAGCTGCCGCTGCGGCTGTGCGAGTTCGGCTCCGTCTACCGCTACGAGAAGTCGGGTGTCGTCCACGGTCTGACCCGGGTGCGCGGCATGACGCAGGACGACTCGCACATCTACTGCACCCGGGAGCAGATGGTCGGCGAGATCAAGAGCCTGCTCACCTTCGTGCTCAGCGTGCTGCGCGACTTCGGCCTGTCGGAGTTCTACCTGGAGCTGTCCACCCGCGACGACTCCGACAAGTTCATCGGTGATCCGGCCGACTGGGACGAGGCCACCGAGGCGCTGCGCCAGACGGCCCTGGAGTCGGGGCTCGAACTGGTCGACGACCCGGGTGGCGCGGCCTTCTACGGCCCCAAGATCTCGGTGCAGGCCAAAGACGCGATCGGCCGTACCTGGCAGCTGTCCACCATCCAGCTCGACCTCAACCAGCCCAAGAGGTTCGAGCTGGAATACCAGGCCGCCGACGGCAGCCGGCAGACGCCCGTCATGATCCACCGGGCGCTGTTCGGCTCGATCGAGCGCTTCCTCGGCGTCCTCACCGAGCACTACGCCGGCGCCTTCCCCCCCTGGCTCGCCCCGGTCCAGGTCGTCGGCATCCCGATCGCCGAGGCCCACGCGCCCTACCTGCAGGACCTGGCCAAGAAGGCTCGCGAGCGGGGCATCCGGATCGAGGTGGACGCCTCCGACGACCGGATGCAGAAGAAGATCCGCAACGCGCAGAAGTCCAAGGTGCCGTTCATGCTCCTGGCGGGCGACGAGGACATCGCCAACGGCGCTGTCTCCTTCCGCTTCCGCAACGGCGAGCAGAAGAACGGCGTGCCGGTCGACGAGGCGATCAACGAGATCGCCGACGCGATCGAGCGTCGCATCCAGGTCTGACCCGGAGCGGTCTGGTCTGATCTGTCACGGGGAGTACGGCGGGCGGCTGTGGCCGCCCGCCGTACCGCTGTCCGGAGGTCCGCTCCGGGGGGCGGGCGGCCTCCACGGGGGTGGTCCGCCGTACGCCCGGCTGAGGCCGCCGGTACGGCGGGCCCCGGGACGCGGCGGCCCGCCGTACCGGGCGGCCCGGGCTCTGTCAGGGCTCGGCGGGCGCCTCCGGGTGGTCCTCGCCGGGCAGGCGCACGTCGTCCACGTTGACGTTGACCTCGACGACCCGCATGCCCAGCATCCGGCTGACCGTGCGGGCCACGTTCGTCTTGACCTCGTTGGCCACGTCCATGACCACGTGGCCGTACTCCGCCACGATCGCCACGTCCACCGCGACCGTGCGGTCCTGGACGTGGGCGCTCACGCCCCGGGGGCCGCGCCTGGCGCCGGCGCGCTCGCGGATCGGCTGTACCGCGTCCGTGAGACCCGAGCCCAGGTCGGCGACGCCGGCCACTTCGAGGGTGGCGAGGGCGGCGACCTTCTCCACGACCTCGTCGGCCACCTTGATCCGTCCCTTGACCACGGCCGCGGCGACCGGCTCGGCGACCGGCTCGGTGACCGGCTCCAGGTCGGCCACGGAGACCACAGGGGCCACAGGGGGCACCGAGGGGATGGTGATGGGAGGCGTGGAAGGGATGGAGGAGGTGGACAGGCTCAGGGAGAACGGGCGGGCGGTGGTCGTTTCAGCGGGAGAGTCGGTCTCCTCGGTGATGTCCTCGACGGAGACGTCGGTCATGGGGTGCTCCTCGGCTGTTGATGGTCACGCTCGCTGGGATTCTGCCGGAAATCTGCACCATTTGTCCGCCGCAGCCGTCCGAGGGGCATCCTGGGCCCTCTGACGGGAGTCGCCAAACCGAACAAATCCACTTGGCAATATGCTGATCGCCATGAACGAAGAGCCAGAGGCGCAGCAGGGGGCAGGGACGCCGGACGCGTTCGAAAGACTCTGGACTCCTCACCGGATGGCCTACATCAAGGGGACGAACAAGCCGACGGGGCCGGGCCCGGACGACGGCTGCCCCTTCTGCGAGATCCCCGCGATGAGCGACGAGGACGGGTTGATCATCGCCCGGGGCCGCTCGGTCTTCGCGGTGCTCAACCTCTACCCGTACAACTCCGGCCACCTGATGGTCTGCCCCTACCGGCACGTCGCGGACTACGCGGACCTGGACGACGGCGAGACCGCCGAGCTCGCCGACTTCACCAAGCGGGCGCTGGCCGCCCTGCGCAAGGCCAGCGGCGCGCAGGGCTTCAACGTGGGAATGAACCTCGGCGGTGTGGCGGGCGCGGGCATCGCCGCCCACCTGCACCAGCATGTGGTGCCCCGCTGGGGCGGGGACACCAACTTCATGCCGGTGGTCGGCCACACCAGGGTGCTGCCTCAGCTGCTCCGCGACACCAGGGAACTGCTCGCCGGCTCCTGGCCCGCGTCGCCGTAGCGGCCCGCGCCGTCACGGAGGACCTTGACGCCCACCGACAGCGTGAGCGGCACCCCCAGGGCGAGCGCCATGGAGAGCACGGCCGCGCCCGAGTCGTTGACCAGCATGCCGACGACCCCGCTGACCAGGGTGCCGACCAGGCCGGCCCGCAGCGCGGGGGAGTGGCCGAACGCGGCCGGGAGGACCCCGGCGCTGGCCGCCCCCGGCCGCAGCAGCGCGTAGACCAGGAACGCGACCGCGGCGATCACGATCGGCATCAGGTTGGGGCTGAGCAGCGTGCCCAGCATCGCCCCGAGCTTGCGGCCGATCACCTCCGTCGCCTCGCCGGTGAACACCTGGCCGACGAAGCGGCCCAGATGTGACTGGGAGCCCGGCGGGCGCATGTAGTCGAGGTAGGCGATGGCCATCACGATGACGCCGCCCGCCACGCAGAACGCGCCCAGCTTGACCAACGAGACCCGCCTGCCCGCGATCAGCAGGGCGGTCACCGCGATGCCGGGCACGAACGCGATCACACCGCCGAAGTCGCTGCCCACCCCCGGCCAGCCGCCCATGATCATCGCCGAGCACCCCAGCACCGCCACGACGGCGACCCCCGCGGTCCTGCGGCCCCGGCCCGCCAGCCGGTGCGCGATCACGGTGGCCAGCAGCAGAACCGAGGTGGCGAAGAGCGCGAACGGGATGTTGCCCAGACCGGAGTAACGGGCGCCGACCACGGCGGTGTATCCCATCACGCTGTTGAACTGCAGGGTCGTGCCTGTCAGCAGGTCACCGGCGAGCACCGCCCCGGTGACCCCCGTCACGACGGCCAGCGGTCCGAGCGGGGCGCGCCGCCAGGGGCCGGCCAGCGCCACCGCGGACAGCAGGAGCGTCCCCCCGGCGATTCCGCCGACCAGGGCGAGCACCGGTGCCGGGCTGTGGTGCCAGGGGGCGAGGTTGACCAGGTAGGTCGACACGGGGACGGACGCGAGAGCCAGCGCCGCCACGCGGATCCCGCCGAGCCCGCGCCCGCGGCGCATCAGCAGGAACGCGGTGAGGTAGAAGAGGACCTGGAGCGCGGCGACGGTGGTGAAGAAGACCCCGCCCACGTTCCTGATCGTCTGCCCGGCCACGTCGGCGTTCACCAGCGCGGTCCGCGCCGCCTCCGTGCCGCCGGTACGGCTCCCGCCCGCCTGCCAGGGCACCCCGACCACGGTCGCCGGTGTGGGAATGCCCGTCACCGTGAGCATCGTGGCGGTGATGTCCGGCAGGATCGAGACGTCCTCGCGGTGAGTGGAGGCCGCCCCCAGGAACCGGCCCGAGACGTCCGCGGCGCGCATCATGGTCGCGCGCAGGTGCGGGACACTCCCGTGGTCGGCCAGGCCGGCCAGCAGCACGGTGGTGTCCTGGGGCAGGGCGTCCAGCACCGCCCCGACCCCGGCGTCGGCCCGCCGCAGCGCCGCCGCCCGCTGCGGCGGGGTGAGGCTCTCCTCCACGGCGGGCAGCCGTCCACCCGTCACGTAGGGCCTGATCAGGTCGTCCACGTCCACGGCGATCACCCGGCACTCGGTGAACGCGCCGGGGCCGATCCGCGCGGGGGAGGGGGCGTAGCGGTCCACCTTCCCCGTCCGGTCGGCCAGCGCCATCGCCGCGCCGGGACCGACCGCGGAGGTGCACTCCCCGGCGGCGTGCACGGCCTCGCCGAGCGTCCCGGCGTTCTTCTGCCGGGCGACCCGGTGCAGGTAGGCGTAGTCGGGGATGACCGCGCCGGCCGTGCCGGGGACGGGCTCCGGCGGGAGGCCGCAGCCGTAGCCGACCGCGGACCTGACCCCGGCCGACACCGTCAGCCATCCGTCGTAGGGGCACGTCACCCGGCCGACCGCGCGCACCGACAGCGAGCCGACCGCGCTCTGCCCGGCCAGCCGCCACAGGTTGGGCGTGCTCGCGGGGCTGAGATCGCTCCACTGGAGGCCGGGGACCCCGATCAGCGCCACCCGACCGCCCGCGGGCGCGGCGGCCTGCGCCGCCGTCGGCCACAGGACGCTCATGACCAGCGCTAACGCGGCAAGCGTCTGCCTCACCGGTGACCTCCCCGACCTCGCCAAATGCTGGCACCGTAGGGGAACATTGTCCCCCCGTCCAGCGGATCCGTTGATCGGCTTCCGTGTCGGGTGGGGCGGCACGCCGCCCCCGGGGCCGGCGGGCCCGAGGTGGTGTGGGTGACGGCTCAGGTCAGCGCCACTCCCGGGGCCCGGCGGGCCCAGAGGGGGGCGGGTGACGGCTCAGGTCAGCGGTGCCCCGGGTCCTGTCGGGCCCGGGGGCAGGCGCCGGCTCAGGGCGCGGCCTTGGCGGGGGCGCTCTCGTTGTGCAGGCGGTCCAGGGAGCTGACGAGGTAGGCGCCGCCGCCCGAGACGGGGAAGGACTGCCGGTCGCCGCCCGCCGCGGGGACGACCGCGACGAGGTTGCGGGCATCGGCGGTGGCGCACTCGCCGACCTTGCCGGAGGGGATCTGGTAGACCGCGTAGGAGGCGGCGCCGGGAGAGCCCTTCCAGCTGAGCGCCGTGCCCTGGAGCTTCACGTCGGCGGGCTGGGCGGGCGCCTGGCCGCCGAGATCCTTCATCAGGGGCAGCAGCGCGGGGTGGGAGTAGTGGTTCTTGACGATCAGGTCCAGCACGCCCAGCGGGTTGGTCAGCAGCTGCTTGGCGTTGAAGTAGACGTCACCCTTGACCTGCTTGTGCTTGCGGTTCTTGGTGAGGTGCGAGGGCAGCTCGCCGGGCCTGGTCCAGGCGGGGGTGTCGGTGCTGCCGACCCGGTAGAGGGCCTGCCCGATGTAGAGGTGCACGTCGGTGCCCTTGACCTCCTTCGCCCACCACGGCATCAGCACGTCGTAGTCGGCGGCCTTGAAGCCGCTCGGCCAGTAGAGCTGCGGCGCGACGTAGTCGACCGTGCCCTTGCGGATCCAGTGGCGGGCGTCGGCGTAGATGGAGTCGTAGGCCGACATGCCCGCGGTGGCCGAACCGGTGGGGTCCTCGGACTTGTTGCGCCAGATCCCGAACGGGCTGATGCCGAACTTCACGTGCTGCTTCGTCCCGTGCACGGCCTTGTCGACCTGCGCGATCAGCTTGTCGACGTTGGCGCGGCGCCAGTCGGCCAGCTTCTCGCCCTTGCCGTACTTCTTGAAGGCGGCGCCGTCGGCGAACTGCGCGCCCCCGCCCGGGTAGGGGTAGAAGTAGTCGTCGAAGTGGACTCCGTCGACGTCGTAGCGCTTGACCACGTCCGTGATGACCGAGGTGACGTGGTCGCGGACCGCGGGCAGGCCCGGGTTGTAGTAGACCAGGCCCTCGTGCTTGACGATCCACTCGGGGTGGACCCGGGCCGGGTGGTCGGCCGGGAGCTTGCTCACGTCGCCGTCGTAGGCGGCGCGGTAGGGGTTGAACCAGGCGTGGAACTCCAGCCCGCGCTTGTGGGCCTCGGCGACCAGGAAGGGCAGCGGGTCCCAGCCCGGGTCCTTGCCGGCCGTACCGGTCAGAAACTTCGACCAGGGCTCCATCGACGACTTGTAGAAGGCGTCGGAGGCGGGCCGGACCTGGACGAACACCGCGTTGAGCCGGCGCTTGACCGCGTTGTCGAGGATCCTGACGTATTCGGCCTGCTGCTTGGCGGCGGAGAGGCCGGTCCGCGAGGGCCAGTCGATGTTCTTCACCGTGGCGATCCAGACGCCGCGCAGCTGCCGCTTGGGATACCTCGCGTCGGTGGTGCACGAGGCCGTCTGGGAGGCCGCGGTCGTCTCGGAGGTCGTGGTGGTGGCGCCGGGCGCGCGCTTGAGAGCCGTGGGCTTGGTCACCTGGGCATCCGGGCCGAAGGCGTAGGCGGCGCCGGTGGTGACGACGGCGAGGGCGGCGGCGACGAGCAAAGGGCGTCCGGTTCGCATGGTTCCTCAGTGTGGCATCGGGACCGGCGTGCTTTGGCCGGAAAAAAGAAATCGTTTCGTGACGTCACCGTTACGTGGGGAACTTTTTGGGAGGCGTGAGCCGGATGGTTCACGCCTCCCGGGGACGATCAACCGGCGACCTTGTCCACCAGATGGGCCGGGAGCGGTTCGTAACGCAGGAAGGTGCGCTGGAACGTCCCCGTGCCGTGTGACATCGATCTCAGATCGATGGCGTAGCGGGTGATCTCCAGCTCGGGCACCTCGGCCCGGACGAGGGTACGGCCGACGCCGACCTGCTCGGTGCCGAGGACCCGGCCACGGCGGGAGGACAGGTCGGACATCACGGCGCCGACGTGGTCGTCGGAGACCAGCACGGCCACCTCGTCGACCGGTTCCAGCAGCAGGGTCGGCACCTTGGCCGCGGCCTCCTTCAGCGCGAGCGCCCCGGCGATCTGGAAGGCCATGTCGGAGGAGTCGACCGAGTGGGCCTTGCCGTCGTACAGCGTCACCCGCACGTCCACCATGGGGTAGCCGGCCACCACGCCGCGCTGCATCTGGTTGCGGACGCCCTTCTCCACCGAGGGGATGAACTGGCGCGGGACCACACCGCCGACGATCTTGTCCACGAACTCGAAGCCCTCGCCGGAGGGCAGGGGCTCGACCTCCAGGTGGCAGATGGCGAACTGCCCGTGACCGCCGGTCTGTTTGACGTTGCGTCCCAGCGCCTGGCACCGGCCGCCGAAGGTCTCCCGGAGCGGGACCCGCAGCTCGATCTTCTCCACCTCGACGCCGTGCCGCTTGCTCAGCCGGTCCAGCAGCACGTCGGCGTGGGCCTCGCCCATGCACCACAGCACGAGCTGCCGGGTCTCGGGGTTGTTCTCCAGCCGGAGCGTGGGGTCCTCGGCGACCAGCCGCTGCAGCGCCTGGCCCAGCTTGTCGTCGTCCGCCTTGGACCTGGCCTGGATCGCCACCGGCAGCAGCGGTTCGGGCATCGTCCAGGAGGTCATCAGCAGCGGCCGGTCCTTGTCGGAAAGGGTGTCGCCGGTCTCCGCGCGCGACAGCTTGGCCACCGCGACGATGTCGCCGGCCACGCATTTGCCGGTCGTGCGCTGGTGCCTGCCCAGGGGCGAGGACAGCGCGCCGATGCGCTCGTCCACGTCGTGGTCCTCATGACCGCGGTCGGCCATGCCGTGTCCCGAGACGTGCACGGTCATGTCCGGGCGCAGCGTCCCGGAGAACACCCGCACCAGGCTGATCCGGCCCACGTAGGGGTCGCTGGTGGTCTTGACGACCTCGGCCACCAGCGGTCCTTCGGGGTCGCAGGCGATGCCGGCGACCGGCGTGCCGTCGATCTCGGTGATCTCCGGCATCGGGTGCTCCAGGGGGGAGGGGAAGCCCTGGGTGATGAGTTCGAGGACCTCCGTCGCGCCCACGCCGGTCCCGGTGGCGAGCACCGGGTAGAAGCCGCCGCGCGCGACCGCCTTCTCCAGGTCGTCGATGAGGACCTTGGTGTCGATCTCCTCCCCGGAGAGGTAACGGTCCATCAGGGACTCGTCCTCGCTCTCCTGGATGATCCCCTCGATCAGGGCGCCGCGGTACTGCTCGATCTGGTCCTCGTAGGAGGACCCCGGGGCGTTCTCGGTCCGGGTGCCGGTGGCGTAGTTGTAGAACTTCTGGGTCAGCAGCCCGATCAGGCCGTTCATCCGGCCGTTGGTGACCACCGGGAGGTACAGCGGGGCCACTCCCTCGCCGAAGAGGTCCTGGCAGGCGGTGAGGGCCTCCTCGAAGTCGGCCCGCTGGTGGTCGATCTTCGTGATCACGACCGCCCGCGGCATCCCGACCGTGGCGCACTCCTCCCACAGCATCCGGGTCAGGCCGTCCACGCCCTCGGACGCCGAGACCACGAACAGCGCCGCGTCGGCCGCGCGCAGCCCGGCGCGCAGGTCGCCGACGAAGTCGGCGTAGCCGGGGGTGTCCAGCAGGTTGATCTTGATGTCGTTGTGGACCACCGGGGCGACGGTCAGGTTCACCGAGCGCTGCTGGCGCACCTCGACCTCGTCGAAGTCGCTGACCGTGGTGCCGTCCTCGACCCGGCCGGGCCGCTGGACGGTCCGGGTGGCGGCCAGGAGCGCCTCCACGAGCGTCGTCTTCCCCGCACCGGAATGGCCGACCAGCACGACATTCCTCACCATGTCCGGCCGGTCGGCCGCGGGCGCCCTCCCCGCGGCTCCCGCTGCCCCGCCGGTTGCCTTCTCTGCCACGTCGCCTCCCGCGTCGTTGCCGGAGCGCGGCCAGGTGCGGCCACACCCTCGGGTCCGCTGCCGCGTCCGTACACTGCGAGGACGCGGTCTGTTCACCAAATACCCATGTGGCGAATATCACAAGAGCTCCGGGCCGATCCGCTTGCGGAGCGTTGGATGCACGCTCACATGCGGATTGGCCTACGATCAGAGCGCGATGCTGAAACTTCTGCGCCCCGCCGTAACCCGAGTCTTGACCCCCCTGGGCAGGGCGCTCGCCCGCCGAGGGATCAGCCCCAACGTGGTCACCGCGGTCGGCACGCTCGGCACCGTCGCCGCGGCCCTCTTCTTCTACCCCCGTGGTGAGTTGTTCCCCGGCACGGTGGTGATCACGTTTTTCGTGCTGGCGGACCTTCTCGACGGGGTCATGGCCAGGATGGTCGGGAAGGGAAGCCTCTGGGGCGCCTTCCTCGACTCCACCCTCGACCGGGTGGGCGACGCCGGGATCTTCTCCGGGCTGGCGATCTGGTTCGTGGTGAGCGACCAGCGGGTGCTGGCCGGGGTCGCGCTGTTCTGCCTGGTGGCCGGCGCGGTGGTGTCCTACGTCAAGGCCAGGGCCGAGGGGCTGGGCATGACGTGCGACGTCGGCCTGGCGGAACGGCCCGAGCGCCTGGTCGTCGGCCTGGTCTCCGCCGGTCTCGGCGGCCTCGGCGTGCCCTACATCCTGGCCGCCGGGCTCTGGCTGCTCGCCGCCGCCAGCGCGGTCACCGTCGGCCAGCGCCTGCTGCACGTCCGCCGCCAGGCCGTCTCCGTCCCGCCCCAGACCCTCCGCTGATCGGGAGAGCGATGACCGACAAGCCGTCCTTGCAGGATCGTCTCGTCGCCGCCGGTTTCGGCGCCGGCTGGACGCTCGTGCCCCGCCTCCCCGAACGCCTCACCGCCTGGGCCTTCCGCAAGGCCGCCGACCGTCTCTGGAAGCGCCACGGCGGATCGGTCCGCCGGCTGGAGGCCAACCTCGCCCGGGTCAGGGGCACCTCGCCGGACGATCCGGCGATCCGGGAGCTGAGCCGCGAGGGCATGCGCTCCTACTTCCGCTACTTCCACGAGGTGTTCCGGCTGCCCTCCATGCCCGCCGAGGAGATCCTCTCCCGGATGAAGGTCGTCGGCGACGAGCAGGTCTACGACAACCTGGCCAAGGGCCGCGGGGTGGTCCTGGCCCTGCCGCACATGGGCAACTGGGACCAGGCGGGCGCCTGGTTCGTCGCCAAGGGTCACCCGTTCACCACCGTCGCCGAGCGGCTCAGGCCCGAGTCGCTCTTCCACCGCTACACCGCCTTCCGCGAGGGACTGGGCATGGAGGTGCTGCCGCTCACCGGCGGGGAGAGCCACACCTTCGGCACCCTGGCGCAGCGGCTGCGGGCCGGCCGGCCGGTCGCCCTGCCCGCCGAGCGCGACCTGACCGCCAAGGGCGTCGAGGTGCAGTTCTTCGGCTCGGCCACGCGCATGCCCGCCGGTCCCGGCCTGCTGGCGGTGCACACCGGTGCCGCTCTGATCCCGGCGATCCTCTACTTCGAGGGGCGCGACTGGGGTCTGCAGTTCCACCAGGAGATCGCGGTCCCCGCCGAGGGCACCCGGAAGGAGAAGGTGGCCGCCGTCATGCAGGACCTGGCCACGGTCTTCGAGAAGGGCATCACCGAGCACCCGGAGGACTGGCACATGCTCCAGCGGCTCTGGCTCGAGGATCTGGAGCCCCGCGGATGAGAAGGCGCGGCCGGGTCCGGCACGGTGAGCGGAGGGGGGAGCACGACGGAGCGGGCTCTCCGCGAGGCGGACGAGGGGCGGTGGGAGAGCAATGAGGATCGGCATCGTCTGTCCCTACATGTGGGACGTGCCGGGCGGCGTGCAGGTGCACATCCGCGACCTCGCCGAGGCGCTGATGGAGGACGGTCACCAGGTTCAGGTGATCGCGCCGGCGGGCGACGACGCGTCGCTGCCGCCGTACGTGACCTCGGTCGGCCGCGCGGTCCCCGTCCCCTTCAACGGGTCGGTGGCCAGGATGTCGTTCGGGTTCCTGTCGGCCAACCGGGTGCGCCGCTGGGTGCGCGAGGGCCGCTTCGACGTGCTGCACGTGCACGAACCGTTCATCCCCTCGGTGGGCCTGCTCGCCTGCTGGGTGGCCAGGGGGCCGATCGTGGGCACCTTCCACGCCTCCTACGGCCGTTCCCGGGCGTTCTCGGTCGCGTCGCCCGTGATCACGAGCGCGCTGGAGAAGATCACGGCCCGGATCGCGGTGTCGGACGCGGCCAGGAAGACCCTGGTCGAGTTCATCGGCGGCGACGCCGTGCTCATCCCGAACGGGGTGACGGTCAGCCGCTACAGCGAGGCCGAGCCGCTGCCGGGTTGGGACGAGGGCGAGGTGATCGGCTTCCTCGGCCGGATGGACGAGCCCCGCAAGGGCCTGCCGGTGCTGCTGGAGGCGTTCACCCTGCTGGCGGCCGAGCGGCCCCGGCTGCGCCTGCTCGTCGCCGGGCCCGGCGACGCCGGCGAGGTGCTGGAGAAGGTCCCGGCCCGCTTCCATGACAGGATCGGCCTGCTCGGCATGGTCAGCGAGGAGGACAAGGTCCGCGCCTACCACTCGGTGGACGTGTTCTGCGCGCCCAACCTGGGCGGCGAGAGCTTCGGCATCGTGCTCACCGAGGCGATGTCGGCCGGTGCCGCGATCCTGGCCAGCGACATCCCGGCCTTCCGCAAGGTGCTCGACGACGGCCAGGCCGGGGCGCTGTTCGAGACCGGCGACGCCGGGTCGCTCGCCCGCGAGGCCGCCGCACTGCTCGACGCTCCCGACCGCCGGGCCAAGCTGTCGCAGGAGGCCCGCCAGGCCGTCCGGAAGTACGACTGGTCCACGGTCGCCCGCGACGTCCTGCGCGTCTACGAGACCGTGGCCAGCACAGCCGGGGTGGAGGAGGACGACACGCCGTGACCACCACGCTGATCCTGGTGGTGGGCGCGATCGTGCTGCTCACCGCCGTCTACATCTCCTGGCGGGCGGGCCGGCTGGACCGGCTCCACATCCGGCTGGAGCTGGCCCGCGAGTCCCTGGACGCCGCCCTGGTACGGCGGACCGCCGTCTGCCTGGAACTGGCGGCGTCCCGCGTCCTCGACCCGGCCACGAGCCTGGTGCTGGCCGCGGCGGCCCACGAGGCCCGTACGGCGGGGCCCGAGGAGCGCGAGCACGCCGAGAGCGACCTGTCGCGCACCCTGCGGGCGGTGGTCGACCAGGAGCGCTTCCGTGACCGGGTGGCCGCCACCCCGGCGGGCACCGACCTGCTGGAGGAGCTCGGCGCCGCGGTGGCCAAGGTGCTCTACTCGCGCCGCTTCTACAACAACGCGGTCGGCGTGACCCGCGCGGCCCAGCGCCGCTGGCTCGCGCGCACGTTACGACTGGCCGGGCACACGGAGTATCCGGATTTCTTCGAGATCGACGACACGCCCCCGCAGGCCCTCGCCGCCGAATAGGACGCGCAGGCAGCGAGATATCGGTCAGGTGAATAGGACGCACACAAAGGGGGGTATCCGGTAAGTCGGGCACAGGTAAGCTCTTGGGCGTTTCGTGGCCGATTTGAGGAGATGAGCCGTGCGGGTGCCCCGGATGATCGCCGTCACGCTGGCGGGAGTCGCCGTCCTGGCTCCGGCCGCGGCCTGTTCCTCCGATGAACCGGCCCCGGGGAAGAACCCGCAGGCGGCCACCGCCCCGCCCGCGGACGCGACCCCGACTCCCGAGCCGACCCATCCCTTCACCGGGCTCCCCGGGGCCGCCCGCAGGGCCGTGCTCGCGGCGAAGATCGAGAACACCTCGGCCGGCAAGCCGCAGCTCGGCCTCAAAAGCGCCGACATCGTCTATGTCGAGCAGGTCGAGGCGGGCCTGACGCGACTGATGGCGATCTTCTCCTCGAAGATCCCGCCCAAGATCGGCCCGGTCCGCAGCGCCCGGATATCCGACCTGCACATCGTGCCGCAGTTCGGCAAGCCCGCCTTCGCCTACTCGGGCGCGCAGACCAAGATGCTTCCCATCATCGCGCAGTCGTCGCTGTTCGACGTCTCCGACAGCCGGGCGCCGGGCGCCTACTTCCGCCAGCCGGGCCGTTACGCGCCCTACAACCTGTTCGCCAACACCAGGGAGCTGCTGGCCCAGGCGCCCAAGGCGACCAGGGCCAAGGACGTCGGATTCACCTTCGGCGACGCCCCCGAGGGCGGCGTGCCCAAGAAGACGTTCAGCGTGAAGTACCCGGCCGCCCGCTTCACCTTCAGCTGGTCGGAGGCCACCGGCAAGTGGCTGATCTGGCAGGACGGCGCGAAGGACATGGCGGCCGAGGGCGGCCAGCTCGGCGCGCCGACGATCGTCGTGCAGTACACCAAGACCGAGCGCTCGGAGTTCCACGACAAGAACCAGAGCTACACGCCCCTGGTGCACAGCACCGGCAAGGGCAGCGCGATCGTGCTCCGCGACGGCAAGGCCTTCAAGGCCAGGTGGTCACGTGAGTCGGAGGAGGACGGCACCGTCTTCACCACCGAGGCGGGGGAGCCGATGAACTTCGCCCCCGGGCAGGTGTGGGTCGTCCTGGCCGCCCGCAAGCCCGTCATCCCCTGACCTCCGGGCCCGGCGCCGCCGGCCGCGTCCCGGCCCGCCGGCCCTCCCGGCCGCGCCGCCGCCCTACATGATGTCCAAGAAGATCGCCCTTACACGACAACTTGTCGTGTAAGGGGACAGGCGGATCAGCGCCTACCATGGAGACGTGGTGGCCGTCCCCGCGGACGGCCCATGTTCCGCAACCAGCCGTCGTGAGGTAGAGACCGTGTCCAGCAGCACGCCCGAAGTCACCGAGACCGCCGTCACCGGAACCGCCCGGGTGAAGCGCGGCATGGCAGAGATGCTCAAGGGCGGCGTCATCATGGACGTCGTCAACGCCGAGCAGGCCAAGATCGCCGAGGACGCCGGAGCCGTCGCCGTCATGGCGCTCGAGCGGGTCCCCGCCGACATCCGCGCCCAGGGTGGCGTCTCCCGGATGAGCGACCCCGACATGATCGACGGCATCATCGCCGCCGTCTCGATCCCGGTCATGGCCAAGGCCCGCATCGGTCACTTCGTCGAGGCCCAGGTGCTCCAGTCGCTCGGCGTCGACTACGTCGACGAGTCCGAGGTGCTGACCCCCGCCGACTTCGCCAACCACATCGACAAGTGGCAGTTCACCGTGCCCTTCGTCTGCGGTGCGACCAACCTGGGCGAGGCGCTGCGCCGCATCACCGAGGGCGCGGCGATGATCCGCTCCAAGGGCGAGGCGGGCACCGGTGACGTCTCCAACGCCACCACCCACATGCGCAAGATCCGGGGTGAGCTCAAGCGCCTGTCCTCGCTGCCCGAGGACGAGCTGTTCGTCGCGGCCAAGGAGCTGCAGGCGCCGTACGAGCTGGTCGCCGAGGTCGCCAAGACCGGCAAGCTGCCGGTCGTGCTCTTCACCGCCGGCGGCATCGCCACCCCGGCCGACGCCGCGATGATGATGCAGCTCGGCGCCGAGGGCGTGTTCGTCGGGTCGGGCATCTTCAAGTCCGGCAACCCGGCCCAGCGCGCCGCCGCGATCGTCAAGGCCACCACGTTCTACGACGACCCGGACGTCATCGCCAAGGTCTCCCGCGGTCTGGGCGAGGCCATGGTCGGCATCAACGTCGACGACATCCCGGCCCCGCACCGCCTGGCCGAGCGCGGCTGGTAGGAATTTTCGGGAAAGGCGACATCCGTGAAGGATGTCGCCTTTTTTCGTGTCCGGCGGAGTTCGCTCCGCCGCCATGATCCTCCGCGAGGCTGACGGGCGTCCGTGCCCGATCGTCCTGGGAGGCCCCCACGCCCGGGCTCACCCGACGTTCCCTGTCGCCGGCATCCCTGTCGCCGGCATCGCGGCGGGAGCGGTGACGGGCGTCCCTGACCGTTGCGGGGCGGCGTCCGGCGGAGCACCGCCCTCTGTCCGGAATAATAGTTAGTCAGACTAAGTTAGACTGGCTAACTATGACGACGGACGATCTGGCACAGAGCCTTTCGAGGGAGCTGCGGCACCTGGTGCTGCTGCTGCGCCGCGTGGCGGCCGGGCAGCCCATCACCAGCCAGCAGTACGCCGTGCTGGGCTCGCTGGAGAGCGGCCCCCGCCGGATGACCGGGCTTGCCGAGGAGCACGGCGTCCAGCTGCCCACCATGACCGTGCAGATCAACCGGCTGGAGGAGCCCGGCCTGGTGGCGCGCGGCACCGACCCGTCCGACGCCCGGGTCCGCACGGTCGAGCTCACCGAGGAGGGGCGCGCCCGCCTGGTAGCCGTCCGCCGTGCCCGCGTCGCCTACCTGACCGAGCAGCTGGAGGCGCTGACAGCCGAGGAGCGCGCCGCGATCGGCGCCGCGCTCCCGGCCCTCGCCAAGCTCGGCGACGTCTGACCCGCGGCCGCCGCTCCCGCCGCCGGCCGCGTCCCGCGAACCACCGCAGAAAACCGCACGATCGGACGGCCCGGCCCCCGTGCCGGCTCCGCCCGAGAAGGAGTCCACCCCCATGTCAGCACAGAGCGGCGGCAGCATCCTGCGCCAGCCGATGTCCGTCTGGGCCACCGCGTTCGCCGCGGTCGTCGCCTTCATGGGCATCGGCCTGGTCGATCCGATCCTGCCCTCCATCGCCCAGGGGCTGCACGCCGGCCCGAGCCAGGTCTCCCTGCTGTTCACCAGCTACTTCCTGGTCACCGCCGTGGCCATGCTCGTCACCGGGTGGGTCTCCAGCCGGATCGGCGGCAAGCGCACCCTGCTGCTCGGCCTGGCCCTGGTCGTGATCTTCGCTGCCCTGGCCGGAACCTCCGGCAGCGTCGGCGAGCTGATCGGCTTCCGGGCCGGCTGGGGCCTGGGCAACGCCCTGTTCGTGGCCACCGCCCTGGCCGTCATCGTCGGCGCGGCCAGCGGCGGCGCCGAGTCCGCCATCATCCTCTACGAGGCGGCCCTCGGCCTGGGCATCTCCATGGGCCCGCTGGTCGGCGCCGCTCTCGGCGACTGGAACTGGCGCGCGCCCTTCTTCGGCACCGCCTCCCTCATGGCCGTCGGCTTCGTCCTCATCGCCACCCTGCTGAGGACCACCCCCACGCCGGCCGTGAAGACCCGCCTGGGCGACCCGCTCCGCGCCCTCGCCCACGGCGGCCTGTCGACGACCGCCTTCACCGCGTTCTTCTACAACTTCGCCTTCTTCACGATCCTGGCCTTCACCCCCTTCATCCTCGGTATGTCGCCCTACGGCATCGGCGCGGTCTTCTTCGGATGGGGCGCCTGCGTCGCGCTCGCCTCGGTCTTCGCCGCCCCCGCCCTGCAACGGCGGCTCGGCTCGGTCAAGGTGCTCCACCTGTCCCTGGCGGTGCTGGCGCTCCTGCAGGTCGGCATCGCGCTGTCGGGCCACGCCGGCATCGTCGTCTTCGTCATCCTGTCGGGCATCCCGATCGGCCTGAACAACACCGTGTTCACCGAGGCGGCCATGGAGGTCTCCGACGCGCCGCGGCCGGTCGCCTCCGCCGGGTACAACTTCGTGCGCTGGATGGGCGGGGCCCTCGCGCCGTACATCGCCACCAAGCTGGGGGAGGACGTCGCCCCCGCGCTGCCGTACCTCCTCGGCGCGCTCTGCTGCCTGGCGGGCATGGCCGTCCTGTACGGCAGGCGCCACCACATGCGGAGCCTGGAGCGCGTCGACGCCGACCACGCCTTCCAGGACGCCCCCGTGGTCGCCTGACCGGTTTGGGGAGACCTGCGCAGTGGCCATACGCTGAGAGGGCATTCCGAGCACCTTGAAAGGACCACTGGTGACCATCGCCCCGACGATCGGTGTGTTCGCTCTGCAGGGAGACGTGCGCGAACACGCGCGCTCCCTGGAGACGGCGGGCGCCAAGGCGGTAGCCGTACGGCGGCCCGGTGAGCTGGAGGCGGTCGACGCCCTGGTCATCCCCGGCGGGGAGTCCACCACGATGTGGAAGCTCGCCGAGACCTTCGACCTGCTCGAACCGCTCAGGCTGAGGATCAAGAACGGCATGCCGGCCTACGGCTCCTGCGCCGGCATGATCATGCTGGCCGACCGGATCGAGGGCGGCGTCGACGGCCAGCAGACGATCGGCGGCATCGACATGGTGGTCCGCCGCAACGCCTTCGGCCGCCAGGTCGACTCCTTCGAGGCCGACGTCGATTTCGCCGGTCGTGGCCCGCTGCGCGCGGTTTTCATCCGCGCCCCGTGGGTGGAATCCATCGGTTCCGACGTCGAAGTGCTGGCTCGGGCCGAAGCTGGGGATAGGATCGTCGCGGTCCGCCAAGGACCGCTGCTCGCCACGTCCTTCCATCCAGAACTTACCGGGGATGTCGGCGTGCATTCATACTTTGTTGAGATGGTGAGGGAGCTCTAGGCGATGTCCGGCCACTCCAAATGGGCGACGACGAAGCACAAGAAGGCCGCGCTCGACTCCAAGCGCGGCAAGCTGTTCGCCAAGCTCATCAAGAACATCGAGGTCGCGGCCCGGACCGGCGGCCCGGACCCGGACGGTAACCCGACGCTGTACGACGCCATCACCAAGGCGCGCAAGAGCTCGGTCCCGATCGACAACATCGAGCGCGCCCGCAAGCGCGGCGGCGGTCTGGAGGCCGGCGGCGCCGACTGGCAGACCATCATGTACGAGGGCTACGCCCCGGGCGGCGTGGCGGTGCTGATCGAGTGCCTCACCGACAACCGCAACCGCGCGGCCTCCGAGGTGCGCGTCGCCCTGACCCGCAACGGCGGCTCCCTGGCCGACCCCGGCTCGGTGTCCTACATGTTCAACCGCAAGGGCGTCGTGCTCGTCCCCAAGGGTGAGCTGTCCGAGGACGACGTGCTGACCGCGGTCCTCGACGCGGGCGCCGAGGAGGTCAACGATTTGGGAGACCAGTTCGAGGTCGTCTCCGAGGCCACCGACCTCGTCCCGGTCCGCAAGGCCCTGCAGGAGGCCGGGATCGACTACGACTCGGCCGAGTCCAGCTTCCTGCCGACGATGAACGTCCCGCTCGACGAGGACGGCGCCCGCAAGGTCTTCAGGTTGATCGACGCCCTTGAGGACAGCGACGACGTCCAGAACGTCTGGGCCAACTTCGATGTGTCCGACGAGGTTCTGGAGAAGCTCGACGCGTGACGGCCTCCGAGCGCCCGTCTCCCCCCCCCGCGGAGGCGGGCGCTCCGCCGTCTGATGAGCATTTCGAGTTGTCTGTGAGGTTTGTCCCCCCAGGTGGGGGCAGACCAGGCGGACGATGGGGAATCCTGATCTGATCTTCGCGCTGGCAGGCGCCGGAGCCCTGCTCGCGGCCGTCCTGCCCCGGCTGCTCAACCGGCGGCCCTTCTCGCTGCCGCTGGCCTGCCTGATCGGCGGGATCCTGCTCTACCTCCTGCCGCTGGACCTGCCCACGCCCGACCCCGTGGCCCATCGCGCCCTGGTCGAGCACGCCACCGAGATCTGCGTGCTGATCTCGCTCATGGGCGCCGGGCTCGCGATCAACCGGCGCTTCGGGCCGCGCGCCTGGGCCTCCACCTGGCGCCTGCTGGGATGGACGCTCCCGCTGACCGTCGTAGGAGTGGCCGGCGCCGCCTGCCTCCTGCTGGACTGGCCCCCGGCCGCGGCGCTGCTGCTGGGCGCGGTGCTCGCCCCGACCGACCCGGTGCTCGCCTCCGACGTGCAGGTCGGCGAGCCCGTCGACTCCGAGAAGGCCGACGACGAGGTCCGCTTCACCCTCACCTCCGAGGCGGGGCTCAACGACGGCCTGGCCTTCCCCCTGGTGTTCGCCGCCATCGCGATGGCGGCCGCCGGCGGCTCCGGATGGGCCGGCGAGTGGGTCCTGGTGGACCTGCTCTACAGATGCGGGGCGGGACTGCTCTGCGGCCTGCTGGCCGGAAAGCTGCTGGGCCGGCTGTTCTTCCGCGCACAGGTGTCCGACCTGCGGCTCGCCGAGCACAGGGACGGCTTCGTCGCGCTGGCCGCGACGTTCCTGGCGTACGGCCTCACCGAGCTGGTGCACGGATACGGCTTCATCGCGGTGTTCGTGACCGCGTGCACCATCAGGGCCGCCGAGCGCACCCACGGGTACAACGGCGTGCTGCACGGCTTCATCGAGCAGATCGAGCGGCTGTTCACCGCCTGGTTGATCCTGCTGCTCGGCGGCTTCGTGGCGGTCGGCGGCCTGGCCGCCCTCACCTGGCGGGGCGCGGCCGTCAGCCTGCTCCTGCTGCTGGTCATCCGGCCGCTGACCGGCTGGGTCGCCCAGCTCGGCGGGCGGGCGGGGCCGCGCGAGCGCGGCGTGACGGCCTTCTTCGGCATCCGCGGCATCGGCTCGCTGTTCTACCTCGCCTACGCCCTCGGCCACGCCGACTTCGGCGTGCCGGCCGAGGAGCTCTGGGCGGTGGTCGCCTTCACCGTGCTGGTCTCCCTGGTCCTGCACGGGGTCACCGCGACGCCGATCATGTCGCGGCTGGACCGCCTGCGCGACAGGGCGGGGGACGCGGGGACCGAGCCCGCCGCCCGCCACCTGTAGGGGATCGATTCGCCTTTCCGGACCCGCCCTGCCTAGGTTGGGGGCTTGTGGAGCTACGTGATCTGACCGCCGACGACCTCGACGCGGTGCTGGACAACCGCAAGCGCGCCTTCGGGCCCATCTCGGGAGGGGATCTGGAGACCTGGCGCAAGCTGGTCACCCCGATGCTCGAAGAGGGGAGATACCTCGGGATCGTCGACGGCTCCCGGCTGGTCGCGACCAGCCGGGTCAACGACTTCACCCAGTGGTGGCATGGCAGGCCGATCTCCATGGGCGGCGTCGCGTCGGTGACCGTCGCCCCCGAGGAGCGCGGACGCGGCGTCGGCCGGACGCTGATGCGGGCCACCGTCGACCGCTGCGCGGAGCTGGGCCATCCGGTCTCGGCGCTCTACCCGGCCACCACCCACATCTACCGGTCGCTCGGCTGGGAGCACGCCGGCGCCATGCACCGGGCCACCCTGCCGGCCGAGGCCCTGCGCGCGATCAGGACCACCGGACAGGTCGAGATCCGCCGGATGGGCCCCGCCGACGCCGCCGAGGTGGTCGCCGTCCTCGGCCGTGTCCACGCCGCCACCCGCGCCTCCGGCCCCGTCTGCTGGGACGAGAGAAGCTGGCGCCTGCGCCTGGAGGAGCAGGACGACTTCCTCTACCTGGCCGACGACGGCTTCGTGGTCTACCGCTGGCAGGGCGGCGACATCGAGGTCTCCAACCTCGTCGCGGGCTCGGAGGCCACGGCGCGGGCGCTGTGGGCCATGGTCGGCTCGTCGGCCTCCATCGCCAAGTCGGTCCGGGCGGTCGTCGCCCCCGACGACCCGGTGTTCTGGCTGATCGGGGACCGTCCCAGGGACGAGGTCGGCCAGACCCGCTGGATGTTCCGCGTCGTCGACCTCGCCCCGGCCGTCGCCGGACGCGGCTTCCCGGCGGGCGTCGCCCTCGACGCCGTCGTCCGGGTCGACGACCCCCAGCGCCCCGCGAACTCCGGTCCGTGGCACCTGTCGGTCTCCGGCGGCTCCGGTACGGCCGAGCCCGCCGGCACCCTGCCGGAGTCCACCCCCACCTTCACCGCCGGAGGCTTCTCCGCACTGTTCGCCGGGGTCCCGGCGGCCACCCTGCGCCGCTCGGGCCTGCTCGCCGGCCCGGCGGACGGAGACGACGCCCTCGACGCCGCCTTCCAGGCCAGAGCCCACATGCTCGACTACTTCTGAGCGGCGGTGAGGTAGCCGTGCGCGGTGCGCTCACACGCGGTAGAGTCGGGCACCGAACAGGTGTTCGGCGAGCGGAGGCGTGTCGGTGCGGTTGCCCGAGCTGCGGGTGATGGGGGTCGATCCGGGGCTGACCCGGTGCGGGCTCGGGGCGGTCGAGGGACGGCCCGGAGCGCCGCTCAACCTCGTCAAGGTCGGAGTCGTCAGGACTCCGGCCGACGACGAGATCGGGGCCAGGCTGGTGGCGATCGAAGCGGGTATCGAGCAGTGGCTCGACGAGATCCGGCCCGACGCGGTCGCTGTAGAGCGGGTCTTCGCCCAGCACAACCTCAGGACCGTGATGGGCACCGCGCAGGCGTCCGCCGTGGCGATCCTGTGCGCCTCCCGCCGGGGACTGCCGGTGGCCCTGCACACGCCGTCCGAGGTCAAGGCAGCGATCACCGGCAGCGGCACGGCCGACAAGCAGCAGGTGGGGACGATGGTGACCCGGCTGCTGCGGCTGGACGCGATGCCCAAGCCCGCCGACGCCGCCGACGCGCTGGCGCTCGCGATCTGCCACGTGTGGCGGGGCGGGGCGCAGAACCGGCTGGCCGAGGCCGTGGCCAGGACCAAGACCGGGCCGGGGACGACCGCCGCCGCCTATTTCCGGGGGCGGGGCCGGGCCGGATATTCGAGAGGAACCACGCAGTGATCGCCTCGGTGCGGGGACGGGTGGCCGCGATCGCGCCCGACGGTGCGGTGGTCGAGGTCGGCGGGGTGGGCATGCTGGTCCACTGCACGCCGGGCACGCTGGCCACGCTCAGGGTGGGCGAGGAGGCCCGGCTGGCCACCTCGCTGGTGGTCCGGGAGGAGTCGCTGACGCTGTTCGGCTTCGGGAGCGACGACGAGCGCGGCGTGTTCGAGATGCTGCAGACGGCCAACGGGGTCGGCCCCAAGGTCGCTCTGGCGATGCTGGCCGTCCACACCCCCAACGCGCTCCGGACGGCCGTGGCGAGCGCCGACGTCAAGGCGCTGACCAGGGTTCCCGGGGTGGGCCCCAAGGGGGCCCAGCGGATCATCGTCGATCTCAAGGACAAGCTCGGCACGCCCGATCAGGCCGTCAACGCCGTCCTCAACGGCGCTACGGCCGCGCCCGCCTGGCGGGACCAGGTGCACTCCGGACTGGTGGGCCTCGGCTACTCGGCCCGGGACGCCGACGAGGCCGTGGCGGCCGTCGCCCCCCAGGCCGACGCCGAGGTGGCGGAGGGCCGCTCCCCGCAGGTGGCGGTGTTGCTCAAGGCCGCGCTCCGCGCCCTGAGTGTGCGGTGAGGACGGGGTCTGCGATGCGGATCCCGCAGGGACGCGGCGGGATGGAGGCCGTCCGCCCGGGTCTGGACGGCCGGGACCGGCAGGGCGGGACGGGGAACGCCCTCCTGGGCCGAGGCGGCCGGGGCGGGTCAGGTGAGGCGGGGAGGACCCGCGTGAGTGAAGGTGGACCGGCGTGAGCTTCGATCGGGATCTGGTGGCGCCGGACGCCGAGGGCGACGAGCGGCTGATCGAGGCGGCGCTGCGGCCCAAGCGGCTGGACGAGTTCATCGGCCAGGCGCGGGTGCGCGAGCAGCTGTCACTGGTGCTGCAGAGCGCGCTGCGGCGCAACCGGCCGCCGGACCACGTGCTGATGAGCGGTGGGCCCGGGCTGGGCAAGACGACCCTCTCCATGATCATCGCAACGGAGCTCTCCGTGCCGCTCCGGATCACCTCCGGGCCCGCGCTGGAGCGGGCCGGTGACCTCGCGGCGATCCTGTCGACCCTCTCGGAGGGAGAGGTCCTCTTCATCGACGAGATCCACCGGATGGCCCGTCCGGCGGAGGAGATGCTCTATCTCGCGATGGAGGACTTCCGCGTCGACATCGTGGTGGGCAAGGGGCCAGGGGCGACCGCGATCCCGCTGGAGGTCGCGCCGTTCACCCTGGTCGGAGCCACCACGCGGGCCGGGCTGCTGCCCGCGCCGCTGCGCGACCGCTTCGGTTTCGTCGCGCACATGGAGTTCTACGATGTGGCCGAGCTGGAGCAGGTGTTGCACCGCTCCTCACGGCTGCTGGGCCTGCAGCTCCCCGGCGACGCGGCGCACGAGATCGCCGGACGGTCGCGGGGCACGCCCCGTATCGCCAACCGGCTGCTGCGCCGGGTCCGCGACTTCGCCGAGGTGCGGGCCGGCGGGGTGGTCACCCGGGACGTCGCCTCGGCGGCGCTGAACCTCTACGAGGTGGACGCCGAGGGGCTGGACCGGCTGGACCGGGCGGTGCTCGGGGCGCTTCTGCGGAAGTTCGGCGGCGGCCCGGTGGGTCTTTCCACACTGGCGGTCGCGGTGGGGGAGGAGCCGGAGACGGTCGAGGTGGTCGCGGAGCCGTTCCTGGTCCGCCAGGGCCTGCTGGCGCGCACCCCCCGGGGCCGGGTCGCCACCGCCGCGGCCTGGGTCCACCTGGGGCTGACGCCGCCGCCGGACGCGTTCGGCGCCTCGATGCTCGTCGATCTTGAGGATGATCTGGGGCAGGTCTGACGTTGGGTTTTGATGGGGAAACCGTACAGAGTTGATCACAGATCGGTGACAACGGTATCGAAATGGGAACTTCCCTGCGCGCCTGTCCGTGACTTCGTTGCCGCGCTCTAACAGCTCGCCTAAACTCCGTGGCTTGGCTGGCTGTGTAGGCTGACGTGCTGAGCGGCGTGGCCGCATACGACGTCCGGCCCCAGGCCGGTCATTCTTAAGCCTAAGGAGCGGCCCTATGGGCGACTATTCAAGCCTTATCATGATCGCTCTGATGGTCGTGGTGTTCTACTTCCTGCTTATCCGGCCGCAGCGCAAGCGGCAGCAGGAGCAGGCTCAGATGCAGAACTCCCTGACCTCCGGAACCCGCATCATGACCACGACGGGGCTTTTCGCGACCGTGGTGGCGATCGACGCCGACGACGTGATCCTGGAGATCGCTCCCGGTGTCGAGACCCGCTGGGTCAAGGCCGCGATCGGCCGTGTGCTGACCCCGGTCGACGACGTCGAGCACGAGGAAGATGTCAAGAGCGTCGACGTCGTGGACGACAATGTGGTGGACACCGTGAAGCCGCACGAAGACCAGGACTCGCCGAAGAAGTGATGCACAGGCTCACCGACCATCCCCTATAGCCGAAAGAACTGACGACCAGTGGCCCGACCGACCAGCGGCCAGAGCAGACCGGGGCGCATGCTCCTGGTGCTTCTGGCGATTATTCTCGCCATGGGCGGGGTGATGTTCTTCAACAAGGCATTCACCCCGGAATATGGCCTCGACCTCGCCGGCGGCACGACAGTGACGCTGCAGCCCGTCACCCCGAATGGCACTCCTCCCACCGAGGAGAGCCTCAACCTCGCCGTGGGCATCATCCGGAACCGGGTGAACGGCAGCGGAATCTCCGACGCCGAGGTCGCCAAGTCCGGTGACAACATCGTCATCTCCGTTCCCGGAGCCGGGCAGGAGGAAGTCGTCAAGCTGGTCGGCACCACCGCGGAGCTGCGATTCCGCCAGGTGATGGCGGTCGCGGCCGGGTCGCCGCCGCCCCCCGCTCAGATGCCCACCCAGGCGCCGACACCGGCGCCGTCCGCCTCTCCCACGGCCACCGGCAAGCAGAACTCCAAGGCCCCCAAGCCGGGGCAGACGGCCACGCCGAGCCCGACCGGCTCGCCCGCCGGTCGCGCCCTGTCCTCGGCGCTCACCAACCCGAGCCCGGGCGCCACGCAGGCCCCTTCGGACAAGAAGCCGGCCAAGAACGCGTCCCCGTCCGCGGAGCCGAGTCGGAGCGCCGCTCCGTCGGCGCAGCCCACGGCCCCGGCCATGGACCCGAACGACCCGATGGCGGGCGTGGACCCGACCGGGATCGACCCGGCGGTGCTCAAGCAGTTCCAGGAGCTCGACTGCGCCAAGGACAACGGCCAGGGCGCCCAGGACGACCCCAACAAGCAGTTCGTCGGCTGCAGCCAGGACGCCGGCACCAAGTACGTGCTCGACAAGGCGGCCGTGACCGGCACCTCGATCGACACCGCGACCGCCGGGGTCGACCAGACCACCGGCGAGTGGCTCGTCCAGCTCTCCTTCAAGGGCGACGGCCCGACCCAGTGGTCGAAGGTCACCACCACCGCCTTCAACTCGCAGCCGCCGCGCAACCAGGTCGCCATGGTCCTGGACGGCGTGGTGATCTCCGCTCCGGTCATCCAGGAGCCGATCACCGGCGGCCGGGCGCAGATCTCCGGCAGCTTCACCCAGGTGACGGCCGACGAGCTGGCCAGCCAGCTCAAGTTCGGCGCGCTGCCGCTGAAGTTCAAGAAGGGCTCGATCGAGGAGGTCTCCTCCACACTGGGCGCCGACCAGCTCCGCGGCGGCCTGATCGCCGGCGCGATCGGTCTCGGCCTGGTGCTCATCTACTCGATGCTCTACTACCGGGGCCTGGGAATCGTCTCGGTGCTGAGCCTCCTGGTCGCCTCGGTCCTGACCTACCAGGCGGTGGTGATCCTCGGCGCGTTCGCGGGCTTCCGCCTGTCGCTGCCGCACATCATCGGCCTGATCGTCTCGATCGGTATCACCGCGGACTCGTTCATCGTCTACTTCGAACGCATCCGTGACGAGATGAAGGAGGGCCGCCGCTCGCTGCGGACGGCCGTCGAGGTCGCCTGGGTCCGTGCCCGCCGGACGATCCTGATCGCGGACGCGGTCATGTTCATCGCCGCCGTGGTCCTGTACTTCCTGGCGGTCGGAGGTGTGGCCGGATTCGCCTTCGCGATGGGCCTGACCACTCTGATCGACATCGCGGTGGTGTTCATGTTCACCAAGCCGTTCGTCGCGCTGCTCGCCAAGAGGAAGTTCTTCGCCAAGGGCCACAAGCTCTCCGGTCTCGACGCCGAGCGCATGAGCGTCCAGACGTCCGTCGGCTCCAAGCCCACCCCGCAGGAGGCCTGATGTCCGGCATCGCGCGCCGGCTGTACCGAGGCGAGGTCAATGTCGACTTCGTCGGGCGCAAGAAGCTCTGGTACGGCCTCTCCGCCGTCCTCCTGCTGATCTCCATCGCCGGCCTGGTCATCAACGGCCTGAACCTGGGTGTGGAGTTCAAGGGCGGGTCGGTGTTCTCCTTCAAGGCCCCGGCCGCCGACATCCAGCAGGTGCGCACCACCTTCAACGACGCGGGCGTCCACCAGGTCATCGCGCAGACGACGAACAACGGCTGGCGGGTCACCACCGAGAGCCTCCCCGAGGAGGAGGTGACCACGGTCCAGAAGACGGTCGCCCAGAAGTTCGGCCTGCAGCAGAACCAGGTCAACCTCCAGGTGATCGGCGCCTCGTGGGGCGGTCAGGTGGCCGACAAGGCCGTCGTCGGCCTGATCGTCTTCATGCTGGCGATCATCCTGTACCTCACGCTCGCCTTCGAGTGGAAGATGGCGCTGGCCGCCGTCGTGGCGCTGCTCCACGACCTGGTGATCACCGCCGGCGTCTACGCGTGGTCCGGATTCGAGGTCACCCCGGCGACCCTGCTGGGCTTCCTGACGATCCTGGGATACTCGCTGTACGACGCGGTCGTCGTGTTCGACATGATCAAGGAGGTCACGGCCAAGCTCGGCACGACCTCCAAGATGACCTACACGCAGGCCGCCAACAACGCGCTGAACCACACGCTGATCCGGTCGCTGAACACCACTCTGGTGGCGATCCTGCCGGTGGCCGCGATCCTGTTCATCGGCACCACGCTGTTCGGCGCCGGCACGCTGAAGGACCTGTCGCTGGCCCTGTTCGTCGGCATGATCGTCGGCACGTACTCCTCGCTGTGCGTGGCGACGCCGCTGCTGGTCACGTTGAAGGAGCGGGAGTCGCGTTACCAGGCGATCGCCCGCAGGCTCGCCGCCCACGGCGGCGCGGCCGGGACGGCGGCCAAGAGCACCCGCCAGCCGGTCACGGCGGGGGCGGCCAACGGCTCCGTGCCGGACGCCGAGAAGCGCAAGAAGAAATAGGCGGAACAAGATCACGCCTCCGCTCCCGCCAGGGGGCGGAGGCGTTTTCGTAAGGGATGTGACCATGAGTGACCTGCAGCAGCTGATCCTCGACAGGATCCGCGACATACCCGACTACCCCCAGATGGGAGTGCTGTTCAAGGACATCACCCCGCTGCTCGCGGACCCGTCCGCCTTCGCGGAGGTGGTGAACGAGCTCGCCGGGCTCCACCGGGTCGACAAGATCGTCGGCATCGAGGCGCGGGGCTTCATCCTGGCCGCTCCGGCCGCCTACAAGGCGGGTGCCGGGTTCGTCCCGGTACGCAAGAAAGGCAAACTGCCCTCCGAGACGCTTGAGGCGTCCTACGATCTGGAGTACGGCTCCGCCACCATCGAGGTCCATCGGGACGCCTTCGCCCCAGGAGATCGCGTTCTGATCGTCGATGACGTGCTCGCCACCGGAGGTACGGCGTGCGCGGCGGTGGAACTGGTCCGCAGGGCGGGCGCCGACGTCGTCGCCATCGCCGTGCTCATGGAATTGGCCTCCCTCAGGGGGCGCGAGCGGCTGGACGGCGTCGAGCTGCACTCCCTCGTGATCGTCTGATTCCACCCCACCGGGGTAAGCATAGAAGCCGGTCTGGATACACTTGGGAGATCTGGACTCGAATGTGAGGAGTCTGAGTGCCCCGTGATGTGGTCGTCCCCGACGTGACCGCCGACGGCGGCGGTCCCGTGACGGCCGTCCCGGCCGGCGATGCCGGTTCCGCCATGTCCGGAGCCACCGAAGAGAAGCCTGCGGTAAGGCGCAGGCTCGCGCGCTTTGGGGGGCAATGGGGTGGCGCCATGAATCCGGTGCTGGAGCCGCTGTTCCGGACGGTCCGTGCGACCCATCCGAAGGCAGACCTGCGGCTGATCGAGCGTGCCTACGATGTGGCCGCCTACCACCACCGCGATCAGAAGCGCAAAAGCGGCGACCCCTACATCACCCACCCCCTGGCGGTGGCGACGATCCTGGCCGAGCTCGGCACCGACGACGAGACGCTGTGCGCCGCGCTGCTGCACGACACCGTCGAGGACACCGCCTACGGCCTGGACGAGCTGCGCTCGGACTTCGGCGACAACATCGCGCTGCTGGTCGACGGCGTCACCAAGCTCGACAAGGTCAAGTTCGGTGACGCCGCGCAGGCCGAGACCGTGCGCAAGATGGTCGTGGCGATGTCCCGCGACATCCGGGTGCTGGTGATCAAGCTCGCCGACCGGCTGCACAACATGCGCACCATGCGCTACCTCCCCGAGCACAAGCGGCAGCAGAAGTCCCGCGAGACGCTGGAGATCTTCGCGCCGCTCGCCCACCGGCTGGGCATGAACACCATCAAGTGGGAGCTGGAGGACCTCGCGTTCGCCATGCTCTACCCCAAGCGCTACGACGAGATCGCCAGGATGGTGTCGGAGCGGGCCCCGCGCAGGGACCTGTTCCTGCAGGAGGTCATCGAGAAGGTCTCCGGCGACCTGCGCGAGGCCAAGATCCGCGCGGTGGTCAAGGGACGTCCCAAGCACTACTACTCGGTCTACCAGAAGATGATCGCCAGGGACGTCGCCTTCGACGACATCTACGACCTGGTCGGCATCCGGGTGCTGGTCGACACGGTCCGCGACTGCTATGCCGCCCTCGGAACGATCCACGCGCGATGGAACCCGGTGCCCGGCCGGTTCAAGGACTACATCGCGATGCCCAAGTTCAACATGTACCAGTCGCTGCACACCACGGTGATCGGCCCCGAGGGCAAGCCGGTGGAGCTGCAGATCCGCACCCACGCCATGCACCACAGGTCCGAGTACGGCGTGGCCGCGCACTGGAAGTACAAGGAGGACATGACGGCCTCCGGTCCTCCCGGGGCGAAGCTGAAGCCCGGCAACGACATGGCGTGGCTCCGCCAGCTCCTGGACTGGCAGAAGGAGACCGCCGATCCGGGAGAGTTCCTGGAGTCGCTCAGGTTCGACCTGTCGGTCTCGGAGGTGTACGTCTTCACCCCGCGGGGCCAGGTGATCGCCCTCCCCGAGGGCGCGACGTCGGTCGACTTCGCCTACGCCGTGCACACCGAGGTCGGACACCGCTGCATCGGGGCCCGGGTCAACGGCCGCCTGGTGCCGCTGGAGTCGCGGCTGGGCAACGGCGACACCGTCGAGATCTTCACCTCCAAGTCGCCCGACGCGGGCCCGTCGCGCGACTGGCTCAAGTTCGTCAAGTCCGGCCGGGCCCGTAACAAGATCCGTCAGTGGTTCTCCAAGGAGCGCCGCGAGACCGCGATCGAGGCGGGCAAGGAGGCCATCGGCCGGGCCATGCGCAAGCAGGGCCTGCCGCTGCAGCGCATGATGTCCGGAGAGTCCCTCCTGACCCTCGCCAGGGACCTGCGCTATCCCGACGTCTCCGCGCTCTACGCGGCCGTTGGAGAGGGCCACATCGCCGCCCAGGCGGTCGTGCAGAAGCTGGTGCACTCCCTCGGGGGAGTGGACGGCGCGGAGGAGGACATCGCCGAGGCCGCGGTGCCCACGAAGGTGCGTGGCCGGCCCCGCGGCAGCGGTGGCGCGGGCGTGGTGGTGGCGGGTGACTCGGACGTGTGGGTACGGCTGTCGCGCTGCTGCACTCCCGTGCCCGGTGACGAGATCATCGGCTTCGTCACCCGTGGACACGGCGTGTCGGTGCACCGCACCAACTGTCCCAACGTGGAGCAGCTGAAGTCCCAGCCGGATCGGCTGGTCGAGGTCGCCTGGTCGGCCGCGGACGACTCGGTGTTCCTGGTCGCCCTGCAGGTCGAGGCGCTCGACCGGCCGCGTCTGCTGTCGGATGTGACCCGCACCCTTTCGGACCAGCACGTGAACATCCTGTCGGCGTCGGTGACGACGTCCAGGGACCGGGTGGCGATCAGCAAGTTCACCTTCGAGATGGGCGACCCCAAGCACCTGGGGCACGTCCTGAAGGCCGTGCGCAACATCCCGGGTGTCTACGACGTCTACCGGGTGAGCGGCGCCGGAGCCTGACCCCACGCACCGGGCGGGGCGGGGTCCCCGTACCCGCCGCGGGTGCCGCTCCCCGTGTCCCGGACGGCCGGGGCCTCGGCGCGCCGTACGAGCGGCGTGGACGACCGTTCTTCACGGCACGGCGGTTCTACGGCACGGCTGTGCCGCACGGGTGGGACGGCCCGGTCGAGGTCTCGGCACGCCCGTACGGGCGTGAGGGGCGGCCGGCACCGTGCCGCCGCGAGGCCGCCCAGGGGGCGCCGGCTGCGCCGTACGGGGGAAAGCCGGAGGGCGCGCCCCCGCAAGCGGGGACACGCCCTCCAGGGTCTTTCAGCGCGTCAGGAGAACTCGGCGAGCGTGCGCTCGGCCTCCTCCAGCCAGGAACGGCGGGCGATCAGGGCCTCCTGGGCGTCCTTCACGTCCTTGTCCTTGCCGGCCGCCTCTGCCTTGGCCAGGCGGGTCTCCAACTGCTCGATCGACTTGTGGAGCTGGTCGACCGTGTTCTGGGCACGCGCGCGGGCCTCGGGGTTGGAGCGCTTCCACTCTGCCTCCTCTGCCTTGCGGACCGCTTCGTCGATCTTGCGCAGCCCACCCTCAAGGCGGTCGCGCTGCTCGCGCGGGACCTGACCGGCGGCCTCCCACCGCTCCAGGATGCCGCGCAGCGCGGCCCTGGCGGAGCGGGCGTCGGAGACCGGGACGATCTTCTCGGCCTCGGCGAGGAGCTGCTCCTTGACCTCGGCGTTGGCCGCCAGCGAGGCGTCGCGCTCGGCGAAGACCGCCGAACGGGCCTGGAAGAACTGGTCCTGGGCGCCCTTGAAACGGCCCCAGAGCTCGTCCTCGACCTCACGGGAGGCCCGGCCCGCCGTCTTCCACTGCTGCATCAGCTCGCGGTAGGCGGAGGCGGTGGCGCCCCAGTCGGTGGAGGAGGCCAGTGCCTCGGCCTCGGCGACGATCCGCTCCTTGGAGGAGCGCACGCCCTCACGCTGCTCGTCCAGCCCGGCGAAGTAGGCCTTGCGCCGCTTGGCGAAGGCCGTACGGGCCGCGGACAGCCGCTTCCAGAGCGCCGCCTCGGTGACGCGGTCGATGCGCTCGGCCGCCTTCCACTCCTCGACGAGCTGGCGCAGCCGCTCGCCGCCGGTCTTCCAGTGGGTGGTGTCGTCGGCGATGCGCTCGGCCTCGGCGACGATCCGCTCCTTGATGCCCTTGGCCTCCGCGCGGGCCACGTCACGAGCGGCCTTGACCTCCTCGCGGCGCTGGGCGACCAGCTCCGTGAGGACGCTCAGCCGGTTCAGCAGCGCGTCGAGGTCGCCGACCGCATGCGCGCCGGTGATCGCTTCGCGGAGCTTGACGATGGTCGCCTCGGCCTGGGCGGGTGGCAGGTCGGTGCCGCGGACCCGCTGTTCCAGCAGCGTCACCTGCCCGGCCAGCTCGTCGAACTTGCGATGGAAGTAGGCAAGTGCCTCCTCCGGCTCGCCGGCCTGCCAGGACCCGACGGCCCGCTCTCCCTCAGCCGTACGCACGTAGACGGTGCCGTCGTCGTCTACCCGGCCCCACGGGTCGGTGCTCACCGTGTCCTCCCGCACTTTCATCAGCCTTTCGAGGCTAACCGCCCCTTGGTTGTATTACGTCAGCTCTTGTTGGACATTGTCACGTTTTTGATTTCGACGGTTTCCTTCGGAGCTCCGGTCCCGTCCCCCCCGGAGGTGATGACACCGCCCTTGTTCACCTTGTCGATGATCTCCATCCCCTTGGTGACCGTACCGAACGGGGTGTAGTTCGGGGGCAGCTGGGTGTCGCCGTACACGATGAAGAACTGGCTGCCGTTGGTGTCAGGACCGCTGTTGGCCATGGCCACGACGCCCCGGGTGTACTTCGCGCCTTCGAGGTTCTCGTTGACGAAACGGTAGCCGGGGCCGCCCTGGCCGTCGGTCTGGCTCTTGCCGTCGGCCTTGGCCAGCGGGTCGCCGCACTGCAGCATCGGGAACTGGTCGGAGCCCAGGCGGTGACACTTGGAGCCGTTGAAGAACTTCTTCTCCGCCAGGAAGGCGAAGGAGTTGACCGTGCAGGGCGTCTTCTCGGCCGACACCGCGATCACGATGTCGCCCTGGTTGGTCTTCAGGGTCATCGTCTTGGGCTTGGTGTCGACCTTGGCCGGAGGGGTGCCCACGTTCTTGGCGGGGCTGCCGTCGGCGTCGGCGACGTAGCCGCAGGTGCCGCTGGCGGGGTCGAAGGCCGTCGGCTTGGCGGCGGTGTCCGTCTCCGACGGGTTCGCCGACGCCTCGGAGCTCGCAGAGGCCTCCGGGCTGGCCGTGGCCGGTGAGTCACTGCCCCCGAGCAGGGTCGTCGCGGCGATGACGCCGCCGATGACCACTACGACGCCCACGCTGGTACCGATGATCGCGTTGCGCTTGGCCCGGGCCTCCCGCTCGATGCGCCGCTGATTCTGCCGCTCGTAGTGCTCGCGCGCCAGCTGCTTCTGGCGGTCCTTGCCGCTCACCGCTTCGCCCTCCCGAGTGCCGGAGTATTACTTAATGAGGTGGGCGAATCGTATCGGCCAAAGGGTAATGGTTCGCAGCCCGCCGACCCGCACCGGTACCCTTCGGTTACATTCCCATCCGTATTCTTGACGAGATCAGCTGAGGCAGATGCTCATCGCCGGCTTTCCCGCAGGGTCGTTTCAGACCAACTGCTACGTCGTCGCGCCCGCCGCGGGCGAGGAGTGCGTCATCGTCGACCCGGGGCAGAACGCCGTCGGCGACCTGGACGACGTGCTGCGCGAGCATCGGCTGAAGCCGGTCGCGGTGCTGGTCACCCATGGTCACATCGACCACATGTGGTCGGTCGCCCCGGTCTGCGGCGCGCGTGACGTTCCCGCGTGGATCCACCCGGAGGACCGTGATCTGCTCTCCGATCCGGGTAAGGGACTGTCGTTGGCGACCAGGCAGCAGCTGTTCGGAGGGCTGGCCTTCAGCGAGCCCGACGACGTGCGGGAGCTGGCCGACGGCGAGGTGCTGCGTCTGGCGGGCATGGAGCTCACGGTCGACCACACCCCGGGCCATACCAGGGGGTCGGTGACGTTCAGGCTGCCCAGCACCGAGGAGATTCCGGACGTGCTGTTCTCGGGCGACCTGTTGTTCGCCGGCTCCATCGGACGCACAGACCTCCCGGGCGGCGACTACCCGACCATCCTGCGCAGCCTGGCGACCAAATGCCTGCCGCTGCCGGAGGACACGGTGGTCCTGCCCGGCCACGGACCACAGACCACGATCGGCCACGAGCGCGCGACCAACCCGTATCTCGCGGAAGCCGCCCCGTACGCCGGTCCCACCAGGGGAATCTGAAGATGACTTTGCAGGCGCCCAAGGGCACCTTTGACTGGCTCCCGCCCCGTTCGGAGCAGGCGCTCGCCGTGCGGGAGGCGTTGACCGCCCCGGCCCGCCGCGCGGGCTACGGCTACATCGAGACGCCGGTCTTCGAGGACACCGCGCTGTTCGTCCGAGGTGTCGGCGAGTCGACCGACATCGTCTCCAAGGAGATGTACACCTTCGAGGACAAGGGCGGGCGTTCGCTCACGCTGCGCCCCGAGGGCACCGCGTCGGTCGTGCGCTCGGTCCTCCAGCACGGCCTGCACAACGGCCAGCTCCCGGTGAAGCTCTGGTACTCCGGCAGCCAGTTCCGCTACGAGCGCGCGCAGAAGGGCCGCTACCGCCACTTCTGGCAGGTCGGCGCCGAGGCCCTGGGAGCCGAGGACCCCGCGCTGGACGCCGAGCTGATCGTGCTGGCCGCCGACGGCTACGCCGGGCTGGGCCTCACCGGCGTGCGGCTGCTGCTCAACACGCTGGGCGACAAGGAGTGCCGTCCCGTGTACCGGACGGCGCTGCAGGACTTCCTGCGCGCCCTCGACCTCGACGAGCCCACCCGGCAGCGGATCGAGATCAATCCGTTGCGCGTCCTCGACGACAAGCGCCCCGAGGTGCAGGCCCAGCTCGCCGGCGCCCCGCTGGTCGTCGACCACCTGTGCGAGGCCTGCAAGGCCTACCACGAGGAGGTCCGCTCGCTGCTGACCGCCGCCGGCCTGGCCTACACCGACGATCCCCGGCTGGTCCGCGGTCTCGACTACTACACGCGCACCACCTTCGAGTTCGTCCACGACGGGCTGGGCTCGCAGTCGGCGGTCGGCGGCGGCGGCCGCTACGACGGGCTGAGCGAGATGCTCAGCGGTCCGGCCCTGCCCAGCGTCGGCTGGGCGCTCGGCGTCGACCGGACGCTCCTGGCGATGGAGGCCGAGGGGCTGTTCGGCGCCGAGACCGCCGAGTCGCGTGTCCAGGTGTACGGTGTGCCGCTGGGTGAGGAGGCGCGCCGCCGGATGTTCCTGCTCATGACCGAGCTGCGCCGGGCCGGTCTCGACGCCGACATGTCGTTCGGCGGCAAGGGCGTCAAGGGCGCCATGAAGGGCGCCGACCGGTCGGGTGCGAGCTATGCGGTGATCCTCGGCGAGCGAGATATCGCCGCCGGATCCGCGCAGGTCAAGGACCTGGCCAGCGGCGACCAGGCCGCCGTACCGCTCGCTGAGATCGTCACGACCTTGAAGGAGAGACTGAAGAAATGATCCGCACGCACGAAGCGGGATCACTGCGCAAGGAGCACGCCGGACAGCAGGTGACGCTGGCCGGTTGGGTGGCGCGCCGCCGCGATCACGGCGGTGTGGTCTTCATCGACCTGCGTGACGCCTCCGGCTCCTCCCAGGTGGTCTTCCGCGAGGAGGACGACGCGCACGGCCTGCGCGCGGAGTACTGCGTCAAGGTCGTCGGAGAGGTGCGGGTCCGTCCGGAGGGCAACGAGAACCCCGAGCTGCCGACCGGCGCGATCGAGGTCGTCGCCTCCGAGGTCGAGGTGCTCAGCGAGTCCGCGCCGCTGCCGTTCCCGATCGAGGGCGGCACGGGGGTGTCGGAGGAGGCCCGGCTCAAGTACCGCTACCTCGACATCCGCCGCCAGCAGGTCGCCAACGCCATGCGGATCCGCTCCAAGGCCACCTACCTGGCCCACGAGGTGATGAACGAGCACGGGTTCAACTACATCGAGACCCCGACGCTGACCCGTTCCACCCCCGAGGGCGCCCGTGACTTCCTGGTCCCGGTCCGGCTGCAGCCCGGCAGCTGGTACGCGCTGCCGCAGTCGCCGCAGCTGTTCAAGCAGCTGCTCATGGTCGCCGGCATGGAGCGCTACTACCAGCTCGCCCGCTGCTTCCGCGACGAGGACCTGCGCGCCGACCGGCAGCCGGAGTTCACCCAGATCGACGTCGAGATGTCCTTCGTGGACCAGGACGACGTCATCGCCCTGGGCGAGGCCCTGGTCAGCCGCATCTGGAAGGAGACGATCGGCTACGAGCTGCCGACGCCGCTGCCCCGGATGACCTACTGGGACGCCATGTCCCGCTACGGCTCCGACAAGCCGGACCTCCGTTTCGGCCAGGAACTCGTCGAGATGACCGAGTACTTCGCCGGCACCACCTTCCGCGTGTTCCAGGCGCCGTACGTGGGCGCCGTGGTCATGCCGGGCGGCGCCTCCCAGAGCCGCAAGGAGCTGGACGGCTGGCAGGACTGGGCCAAGTCGCGCGGTGCCAGGGGCCTGGCCTACGTGCTCGTCGGCGAGGACGGCACGCTCGGCGGTCCGGTCGCCAAGAACCTCTCCGAGACCGAGGCCGCGGGCCTGGCCGCCAAGACGGGCGCCAAGCCCGGCGACGCGATCTTCTTCGCGGCCGGTACGGCCGCCGCCTCGCGCGACCTGCTCGGCGCGGCACGCCTGGAGATCGGCCGCCGCTGCGGCCTGATCGACGAGTCGGCGTGGAACTTCCTCTGGATCGTCGACGCCCCCATGTTCGAGGAGGACGGCGAGGGCGGCTGGACCGCGGTCCACCACCCGTTCACCGGGCCCAAGCCCGAGTGGGCCGACAACTTCCAGGACCACCCCGGCGAGGCCCTGGCCTACGCCTACGACATGGTCTGCAACGGCATGGAGATCGGCGGCGGCTCGATCCGTATCCACCGGGCCGAGATGCAGCAGCGCGTCTTCGACGTGCTCGGCATCTCCAAGGAGGAGGCGGAGAACAAGTTCGGCTTCCTGCTGGAGGCGTTCAAGTACGGCCCGCCGCCGCACGGGGGCATCGCCTACGGCTGGGACCGGATCTGCATGCTCCTGGCGGGCGGCGACTCCATCCGCGACGTCATCGCCTTCCCGAAGACGGCGTCCGGCTTCGACCCGTTGACCGGCGCGCCCACCCCCATCACGGGTGAGCAGCGCAAGGAGGCGGGCGTGGACGCCAAGCCGAAGGCGGAGGCCTAGGTCCGAACGCGGCGCGGGCCCCCGGAACGACCCGTTCCGGGGGCCCGCGCCGTACCTGCGGCTAGAAGCGGACGGGCAGCGCCCGCAGCCCGCGGATCAGCGAGCCGTCCTGGCGCCAGGAGAGCTCGTCCGGCGGGCAGCCGAGGGCGATGTCCGGCAGGCGCCGCAGGAGCGTCCCGAAGGCGATCTGGGCCTCCAGGCGGGCCAGCGGAGCCCCCAGGCAGAAGTGGACGCCGTGACCGAAGGCCACGTGACGGTTGTCGGTCCGGGTGATGTCGAGGGTGTCCGGATCCTCGAACGCCCCGGGGTCGCGGTCCGCGGCGCCGAGGGAGACGTGGACCAGGCTGCGCTTGGGGATGTGGACGCCCGCGATCTCCAGGTCGTCGGTGGAGAAGCGGAAGGTGGCCCGCTCCACCGGGCCCTCGTAGCGCAGGAACTCCTCGATCGCCGAGGGCAGCAGCTCGGGCCGCTCCCGCAGCAGCCGGAGCTGGCCGGGGTTGGCGAGCAGGGCCAGCATGCCGTTGCCGATCAGGTTGACCGTGGTCTCGTGTCCGGCGATGAGCAGCAGCGTGAGCGTGGAGACCAGCTCGTTCTCGCTGAGCAGCTCCTCCTCGTCGCGGGCGACGACCAGCGCGCTGATCATGTCGTCGCGCGGCTCGGCCCGGCGCTCGGCGATGGTCTGGACGAAGTAGGCGCGGATGGCGGTGTTCGCCTCGACGCGGCGCAGGACCTGCTCGTCGTCGAACGGCGGGGTGATCAGGGTGGTCGACCACCGGCGGAAGTCGTCGCGGTCCTCGACGGGGACGCCCAGAAGCTCGCAGATCACCGTGATCGGCAGCGGGAAGGCGAAGTCGTCGAGCAGGTCGGCGTGGCCCTTGACGGCCATCGCGTCGATGAGACGGTCGGTGATCTCCTGGACCCGGGGACGCAGGCTCTCGGTCCGCCGCGGGGTGAAGGCCTTGGAGACCAGGCGGCGCAGCCGGGTGTGGTCCGGCGGGTCGCTGTTGAGCATGTTGTGGGCCAGGACCGGGTTGCCCTGGCCCAGGAGCGCGCGGAACGCCTCGGGCCCCTCGGACGGGTTCTTGCTCAGGCGCGGGTCGTTGAGGGCCCGGCGGCCGTGCTCGTAGTCGACCACCAGGAAGCCGTCGACGCCGGGCGGGAACTCGATCGGGTGGACCGGCCCCTTCTCCCGGAGCGCGGCGTAGGCGGCGTAGGGGTCCCTGCCGAACTCGGGATTTACCACGAACTCAACGGGTAGCTTCTCCGACATCCGGTCCCCCTCGGTGAGATGGATCACACTGCCTCTGCTCCAAGTGTGGCTCCGGCACTCCGGGGATCATCCGATTGTGATCGGGATCACAGTTCACGCGGCGGCCTCTCGGCCCGAGGGGGCGGCCTCCGCCGGAAAGGCGGACGCCCCGGCGGTCGACCGACCCCGGGGCGTCCGACCGGCACTCCGCTAGGTGAGCTTCACGTCCTTGATGATCACCGGGATCTTGGGGGCGCTGGAGCCGCCGTCACCGGTGATGTCGTCGGGGTTGGTGATCCACCCGCCCTTGTAGACCTTGTCGAGGATGTCCGCGCCCTTGGAGACGACGCCGAAGGGGGTGTACTCCGGGCCCAGCTGGGCGGTCTCGTCGCCGAGCGAGATCCAGAACTGGCTGCCGTTCTGGTTGACCGCCTCGGCGGGCTGGGCCATCGCGACCGTGCCCTTGGTGAAGGGGATACCGCCGAGGTTCTCGTCGTCGAAGACGTAACCCGAGCTGCCCTGGCCGTCGGTGGGGTTCTTGCCGTCGGCCTTGGCCTGCGGGTCGCCGCACTGGAGCAGGGCCAGGCCGGAGTTCTCCGGGGTGGCCAGGCGGTGGCACTTGGTGTTGTCGAAGAAGTTCTTCTTGGCGAGGAAGGCGAAGGAGTTCACCGTGCAGGGCGCCTGCGCCGTCGCCAGGTCGATCACGATGTCACCGTGGTTGGTGGTGATCGTCATGGCCTTCGGCTTCAGGTTGGGCTTACTCGGCGGCATGCCCACCTTCTTGGCCGGGCTGCCGCTGGTGTCCTTGCGGTAGGAGCAGCTCACCTTGGACGGGTCGACGGGGGCGCTGGGCGTCGCGGACGCCGTCGGCTCCGCGGCGGTCTCGGAGGGAGCGGGGGAGCTCGCGGCCGCGGGCTTGCCCTCGCCGTCGCCGCCTCCGAGCAGTGTCGTCGCGGCGATCAGGCCGCCCACGACGACGACCACCGCTGCGCCGGCTCCGATGAAGGTGTTCCGCTTCGTCTTGGTCGCCTGCTCAGCACGCTGGGCCTGGCGCTCTTTGTGCTCCCGCGCCAGCTGGCTCTGGCGGTCCTCGCCGCTCACCGGTATGTCCTCCAGGATTACTGTTACTTGACTGTCAACTGGCCGAAAGCGTACCGGCCTCAGCGTGTGCTGAATGTAAGTGACGGAATCCACCAGATGGGGCAGGTGTGAAAACTGCCCAGCATCTGGTGCATTTCGGAACCGTTCATGGTGAGATTCCGTACTTGGTGACGACGAGCCACGGATGACCGGAGCCCCCGCATGTTCGACGAGATCCTGGGCCTGCCCGCCCACCCGCTGATCATTCACGCCGCCGTGGTCCTGACGCCGCTCCTGGCCGTGCTGGCCGCCGTCCACGCGCTGGCGCCGCGCACGCGCGCCGTGCTGCACTGGGCGGTGACGGCACTCGCGGTGGCCGTCCCGGTCGCCGCCTTCGCGGCCAGGCAGAGCGGCGAGGCGCTGAAGGACAAGCGGTTCTCCTCGGTCGACGGCCCGCTCGGCCTGCGCATCGCCGAGCACGAGGGGTTCGCCACGCCGCTGCTGGCGGCCGCCCTCGCCCTGGGCGTGCTCTCGCTGGCACTCGTCCACGTCTCGCGGACAGAGCGGTACGGCCGCCCGGTGGGGCACGTCGTCTCGGCGCTCACCGTGGTCGCGGCCGTCGTGGCGGGCTACTACGTGCTGCGCGCCGGGCACAGCGGGGCGACGGCGGTCTGGGGGAGCTGACCGCCGGCGGCGGACTCTCCCGGACCGCCGGATCCCCGGCCCCACCGGGGACGGGGCCGCGGCGGGGTGGATCCGGGACGGGTGGCCTGACGGTACTGTCGGAGCGTGGACAGCCTGTTCGATTCCGCGGCGGAGGAAGCCCACCGCGGCCATGAGCCCCTGGCGGTGCGGATGCGCCCGCGCGGCCTCGACGAGGTGATAGGCCAGCGCCACCTGCTGGGCCCCGGCACGCCGCTGCGCAGGCTCGTCGAGGCCGAGGCGCCCATGTCGCTGTTCCTGTGGGGCCCGCCCGGCACCGGCAAGACCACCCTGGCCTACGTGGTCGCGGGCGTCACCGAGCGCCGCTTCGTCGAGGTCTCCGCGGTGTCCGCCGGCGTCAAGGAGGTCCGCGCGGCCATCGAGCAGGCCCGGCGCGAGCTGGGCATGTCCGGCCGCCAGACCGTGCTGTTCGTGGACGAGGTGCATCGCTTCAACAAGGCCCAGCAGGACGCCCTGCTGCCCGCCGTGGAGAACCGCTGGGTCACCTTCATCGGCGCCACCACCGAGAACCCGTTCTTCTCCGTCATCTCGCCGCTGCTGTCCCGCTCGCTCCTGCTGACCCTGGAGTCGCTGTCGGAGGACGACATCCGGATGGTGCTGGAGCGCGCCGTCGCCGACCCGCGCGGCCTGGACGGGAAGGCGAAGCTGGCGCCCGAAGCCGCCGAGCACCTGGTCCGGCTGGCCGGAGGAGACGCCCGCAGGTCGCTCACCTACCTGGAGGCCGCTTCACTGATCGCCGACGGCGAGATCACCGTCGAGGTGGTGGAGCGCGCGGTGGACAAGGCGGCCGTCCGCTACGACCGCCAGGGCGACCAGCACTACGACGTGATCAGCGGCTTCATCAAGAGCATGCGCGGCTCCGACGCCGACGCCGCGCTGCACTACCTCGCCCGCATGATCGAGGCGGGCGAGGACCCCCGTTTCATCGCCCGCAGGATCGTCGTCTTCGCCTCCGAGGACGTCGGCATGGCCGACCCGACGTGTCTGCAGGTCGCGGTGGCCGCGGCCCAGGCGGTGGAGTTCATCGGCCTGCCCGAGGGACGGCTCAACCTGGCCCAGGCGGTCATCCACTGCGCACTGGCCCCCAAGTCCAACGCGGTGATCAACGCCATCGGCGCGGCCTCCGAGGACGTACGGCGCGGCAGCATCGGCCACGTCCCCACCCACCTGCGCGACGCCCACTACGGCGGGGCCAAGAAGCTCGGCCACGGCAAGGGGTACAAATACCCCCACGACTTCGAGCACGGCCTGGTCCGCCAGGACTACGCCCCGGAGGAGCTCCGGGACCGCCGCTACTACCAGCCCACCCGCCACGGCGCCGAAGCGGCCTTCGCCGACCGCTGGTCCAAGATCCGCGCTTTCCTCCGCGGTCAGTAGCCGCTCCGGTCCGGCACCCCGGTGCCGGACCGTGCCGCGGCGGGTTTCCCGGCGGCTAGCCTGGGTACGCGCCCCGCGCGGACGAGGGCCCGGCGGTGACAACCGGCCTCGCGAGCTCTCCGGCCCGCCCGGAGGAGACGGCCGTCGTGCGGCGGCATGCCGGGGGAACAAGGCGGGACACGATAGGGTCTTGCCATTCCAGCCGGGTGAACTAAGGAGATCGGCGCATGCTTACCGCGGGAGAGGTCGCCGGGCTGATCGTGGCCACGGCATGGGCGGTGCTCGTCTGCTTCCTGGCCATGGTCCTGGTGAGGCTGGCCCGGCTGCTCACCGAGACCACCAAGATGGTCTCCGACCTGGGCGAGCGCGTGGTGCCGTTGCTGGAGGACGTCACGGCCACCGTTGGCGAGACCAACCGCCAGCTGATCGCCGTCGAGGCCATCGCCAAGGACGTCAAGCAGGTCAGCGGGCACGTCGCGAAGGTCAGCGACGTCACCCAGAGCCTGGTCACCGGGCCGTTGATCAAGGTTGCGGCACTGAGCCACGGCATCAGGCAGGCCCTGCACGTCCGTGGCAGATCGAACCTCCGGATGCTGGAGAGGCGGCGGCGATGATCCGGCGGCTGTTCTACATGTCCCTGGGCGCGTTCGGCGCGGTGTGGGTCATGCGTAAGCTGCAAGCACTGCATCCGAACCACCTGGCCCGGCGCGCCGTGCACAACGCCTCCGGTGCTCTGGACCAGATGCGGGAATTCGCCGGCGACGCCCTGGACGGCGCGGCCAAGAGGGAAACCGAGTTGCGATCCAGGTTCGGGCTCGACACTGTTGAGAACACCTATCACTACGACGTAAAGGATGGCCGCTGACATGGAGTCGGCAGAGATCGCCCGCCGCTTCCTGCGCTTCTTCGAGGAGCGTGGGCACACCGTCGTGCCCTCGGCCAGCCTGATCGCCGAGGACCCGACGCTGCTTCTGGTCCCCGCGGGCATGGTGCCGTTCAAGCCCTACTTCCTGGGACAGCAGAAGCCGCCCTTCAACCGGGCCACCAGCGTCCAGAAGTGCGTGCGCACCCCCGACATCGACGAGGTCGGCAAGACCACCAGGCACGCCACGTTCTTCCAGATGCTCGGCAACTTCTCCTTCGGCGACTACTTCAAGGAGCAGGCGATTCCGCTCGCCTGGGAGCTGCTGACCAAGCCCGAGTCCGAGGGCGGTTTCGGCTTCCCCGAGGAGCGGCTCTGGGTCACCGTCTACCAGGACGACGACGAGGCCTACGACATCTGGCACGAGAAGGTCGGCGTCCCGGCCGAGCGCATCCAGCGCCGCGGCCTGGAGGACAACTACTGGCACATGGGCGTCCCGGGTCCGGGCGGGCCGTGCAGCGAGATCTACTACGACCGCGGCCCCGAGTACGGCAGGGACGGCGGCCCCGTCGCCGACGAGAACCGCTACCTCGAGGTGTGGAACAACGTCTTCATGCAGTTCCAGCTCAGCGCGGTCCGCAGCAAGGTGGACTTCGACGTCGCCGGCGAGCTGCCCGCCAGGAGCGTCGACACCGGCATGGGCCTGGAGCGCATGGCGGCGATCCTGCAGGGCGTCGACAACATCTACGAGATCGACACCACCTACAAGATCCTCGACCGGGCCGCCGAGCTGACCAAGACGCGTTACGGCCGTGACGAGCGCGCCGACGTCTCGCTGCGGGTCATCGCCGACCACGTCCGGACCGGCGTGATGCTCGTCGCCGACGGCGTGCTGCCCTCCAACGAGGGGCGGGGCTACGTCCTGCGCCGCATCCTGCGCCGCGCCATCCGCAACCTGCGCCTGCTGGGCGCGGGCGAGGAGCGCTACATGCACGAGCTCACCGCGGTGACCATCGACGTGATGGGCGAGCAGTACCCCGAGCTCAAGGCCGACGCCCCGCAGATCCACGGCGTCATCGACGCCGAGGAGGCCTCGTTCCTGGGCACCCTCCGCACCGGCACCGCGATCTTCGACGTCGCCGTGGAGGAGACCAGGCGCAAGGGGCAGGGCACCCTCGCCGGGGATCAGGCCTTCCAGCTCCACGACACCTACGGCTTCCCGATCGACCTGACCCTGGAGATGGCCTCCGAGCAGGGGCTCAAGGTCGACGAAGAGGGCTTCCGCCGGTTGATGAAGGAGCAGCGCGACCGGGCCAAGGCCGACGCCGCCGCCAAGAAGACCGGCAACGCCGACATCTCGGTGTTCGGCCAGATCCTTGAGAAGACCGGCCGGGTGGAGTTCCTGGGCTACGACCAGGTGACCGCCGAGGCCGAGGTCATCGGCCTGCTCGTCGGCGGGGTCCCGGTCCCGGCCGCGGGCGCCAGCACCGAGGTCGAGGTCGTGCTGGGCCGTACCCCCTTCTACGCCGAGGGCGGTGGCCAGCTCGCCGACCAGGGGGTCATCCGCACCGACGGGGCCGAGGTCGAGATCGTGGACGTGCAGTCCCCGGTCTCCGGCGTCGTCGTCCACCGCGGGAAGGTCCGCGCCGGCGAGATCCGGGTGGGCGACCAGGCCCAGGCCGAGATCGACGTCGAGCGCCGCCGCGCCATCTCCCGCAGCCACACCGCCACCCACCTGGTGCACCGCGGCTTCCGCAACGCGCTGGGCGAGACGGCGGCGCAGGCCGGTTCGGAGAACTCGCCCGGCCGTTTCCGTTTCGACTTCACCGCCGCCGGCGCCGTGGCGCCCAGCATGCTCCGTGACGTCGAGGACGAGGTCAACGCCGTCCTGATCAACGACCTCACGGTCAACGCCTTCCACACCTCCCAGGCCGAGGCCCGGGCGATGGGCGCGCTGGCCCTGTTCGGCGAGAAGTACGGCGAGACCGTCCGCATCGTCGAGGTCGGCGACTACTCCCGTGAGCTCTGCGGCGGCACCCACGTCTCCAGCTCCGGCCAGCTCGGTCTGGTCAAGGTGCTGGGCGAGGCCTCGATCGGCGCCGGAGTGCGCCGGGTGGAGGCTCTGGTCGGCCTGGACGCCTTCCGCTTCCTGGCCCGCGAGAGCGTGCTCGTCGCCCAGCTGTCGGAGCAGCTCAAGGCGCGCCGCGAGGAGCTGCCGGAGCGGATCGACGGCATCGTGACCCGGCTGCGCACCGCGGAGAAGGAGCTGGACAAGCTCCGTTCCGCCCAGGTGCTCGCGGTGGCGGGCGAGATGGCCGCCTCCGCCCGCGACCTGCACGGAGTCTCCGTCGTGACGCGCCGCGCGCCTGATGGAACCTCCCCCGACGATCTGCGTAAGCTCGCCCTTGATGTGCGCGGCCGGTTCCCGGGTGAGCGGCCCGCGGTCGTCGTCGTGGCCGGTGTCCCCAGCGACCGGCCCGTCGTCGTCGCCGTGGTCAACGACGCGGGGCGCGGCCGGGGCCTGAAGGCGGGCCGGCTCGTCGGCGTCGCCGCCAAGGCGCTCGGCGGCGGCGGTGGCGGTAAGGATGACGTCGCCCAGGGCGGTGGAGCCCGCCCTGAGGCGATCGACGACGCGCTTGTCGCCGTCGAGCAGGCGATCGCGCAGACGGTCGTCTGACGATGGACGCCTGCGAGTCGGTGGCGGCTCGGAGGCGGGGATGATGATGAGAAACGGCATCCGGCTGGGCGTCGACGTCGGCTCGGTCCGCATCGGCGTGGCCCGCAGTGACCCTTCGGGACTGCTGGCCACGCCGGTGGAGACCGTACGGCGCGGCAGGGGCGATCTGGACCGGCTCGCGGAGATCGCGGCCGAGTACGAGGTCGTCGAGATCGTCGTCGGCCTGCCGACCTCGCTGTCCGGCCGCGAGGGGCAGGCGGCCGAGGCCGCCCGCGACTTCGCGACCCGGATCTCGCTGCGGCTGTCACCCATCCCCGTCCGGCTGTTCGACGAGCGGCTGACCACCGTCACCGCCCAGCAGGGCCTGCGGGCCAGCGGGGTCAAGGCCAAGAACCAGCGGGCCGTGGTGGACCAGGCGGCGGCCATCGTGCTGCTCCAGGCGGCCCTGGACGCCGAACGCGCAACCGGCAGGCCCCCGGGCAGGGCGCTCGCCCCGCCGGGCGGGCAGCCCGGCGGGGAGCCAGGTGGCGGGGCCGCCCGGTGAGCCGCATGCGGCCGCTTTGGCTGCTGGCGGGCGGGACGGTCGTAACCGCCCTGATGGTGGGCGCCGGCGGATACGTCCTGGTCAAGCCGTACCTGATGCCTCCGGACTTCGAGGGGCCCGGCTCGGGCACGGTCACCGTCACGATCGACGAAGGCGCGACCGCCGGTGAGATCGCCTCTGTCCTGGCCGGAGCCGGGGTGGTGGCCAGTGCCCGCTCGTTCATCCTGGTGACCCAGGAGCAGGCGAGGGAGAGCAGCCTGCGGCCCGGCCGCTTCAGGCTCCGCAGGGGCATGTCGGCCGCCGAGGCCCTCGGACTGCTGACCGCGCCCGAGTCCCGGCTGGTGCGGCGGGTGGTCGTCCCTGAGGGGCTGCGCCTGCCCGAGCTGCTCGACAGGCTCGCCGCGGGCACCGGAATGCGGCGGGCCGGCTTCGCCAGGGCCGCGGCGGACCGCGAGAGACTCGGACTGCCCTCCTACGCCGGGAGCGCCGAGGGGTTCCTGTTCCCGGCCACCTACGAGGTGGAGCCCGGCATGACGCCGGAGGACGTGCTCGCGGCGATGGTGGAACGTTACAAACGCGCCGCGGCCGAGCTGCACCTAGAGGCGCGGGCCGCCAGAAGGCGCCTGACGCCCTTGGAGGTCGTCACGGTGGCAAGCATCCTGCAGGCCGAGGGCGGGCGGGACGCGGACTATCCGAAGATCGCTAGAGTGATCTACAACCGGATCAAGGCGGGGACGCCGCTCCAGCTCGACACCACGGTGCTCTACGCACAGAGGCGCAGGACCCTCAGAGTGACGGACAAGGACACCGAGGTGAGATCGCCGTACAACACCTACCTGAGGCGTGGCGTGCCGCCGGGGCCCATCGCGAATCCGGGAGAGAAGGCGTTACATGCGGCTCTCCACCCAGACCAAGGAGATTGGCTCTGGTTTGTCACAATCGATCCGGAGCATAGAATCACGAAATTCACTGACAAAGAGAGTGAGTTCGTGAGATACCGGGAAGACCTAAACAGCTACCTCGGGACGCGTTGATGCCCGGCGGAACACCCCCCGTTCCGCCGCGTGCGGCGACTCGCATCGAGAGGCCAGGAAAAGGCGCCCGGCGGACCGGGACGTCTGGCATGGTGTCCCCCCTCGGTTCGGCATACCCGCTTGACGGCAGGCCGCCTCTACCGGGAGATTGGCGGGCGACTCTATGAACGATCTCGATATGGACTTCCTGGTCGGCGACGACGACGATGGCAGGTCGCGGCGCGGCTCACGCACATCTCCAGGCTCCGGCAGCCGGCGAGGACGCCGCCGCCGGCGCCGCCGCAACCGGGGTGGCTTCCTCGCCCCGATGCTCGCGGCCATCGTCCTGCTGGGCGGTGTCGGCGCCGGAGGCTTCTACGGCTACACCTGGCTGCGCGACGCGATGACCGTCGAGGACTACACCGGAGAGGGCGCCGGCGAGGTCGTCGTGGAGATCAAGACCGGGCAGAGCGCCTCGGACGTCGCCCGGACCCTGCAGGAGCAGGGGGTGGTCAAGAGCGCCGAGGCGTTCGTCGACGCCGCCGCCGCCGCGGACATGAGCGCCTCCCTGCAGCCGGGCGAATACACCCTGCGCAAGCAGATGTCGGCCGCCGCCGCGGTCAAGCTGCTCGACCCGGACAAGCGGCTGCGGGAGACGGTGACCCTCAAGGAGGGCCTGCGCCTCTCCGACACCCTGACGCAGCTCGCCAAGCAGACCGGCAAGCCGCTCAGGGAGTTCCAGCGGGCGGCCAGGGACGGCAAGGCGCTCGGCCTGCCCTCCTACGCCAGGGGCAGGCTGGAGGGCTACGCCTTCCCCGCCACCTACGAGATCTCCCCCAAGATGGGGGCCGCCGAGATCCTGACCGCCATGGTCGACCGCTTCCACCAGACCGCCGGTAAGGACGGGCTGGAGAAGGAGGCCAAGGCCCTCGGCCACACCCCGCACGAGATCATGACGATCGCCAGCATCGTCCAGGCCGAGTCCGGCAGCGTCGAGGACATGGGCAAGGTGGCCCGCGTCATCTACAACCGCCTCGACGGCAATCCGCCGCGCAAGCTGGAGATGGACAGCACGGTGATGTACGGGCTGAACAAGTACGGCGTCGCGGCGACCAACGCCGACCTCGAGAGCAATTCGCCCTACAACACCTACACGCGGGAGGGCCTGCCTCCGGGACCGATCGCCAACCCCGGCGACCACGCCATCCAGGCGGCGCTCAACCCCACCAAGGGCGACTGGATCTTCTTCGTGACCACCGACACCAAGCGCGGCATCACCAAGTTCACCGCATCCGAGGCCGAGTTCTTCAGGTTCAAGGCGGAGTTCGAGAAGAACCGGGCGGGCGGGTGATGAGAGCGGCGGTGCTCGGGTCGCCCATCGTCCACTCGCTCTCGCCCCACCTGCACCGGGCCGCCTACGAGGGCCTCGGCCTGCACGACTGGCGCTACGAGGCGATCGAGTGCGACGAGGCAGGGCTGCCCGGCCTGATCGGCGGACTCGGCCCGGAGTGGGCGGGGCTGTCGCTGACCATGCCGCTCAAGCGGGCCGTGCTGCCGCTGCTCGACACCGTCTCCGACCTCGCGGTGGCGGTGGGCGGGGCCAACACCGTGATCTTCTCGGACGGCGCCCGCCACGGCGAGAACACCGACGTCCACGGCATCGTCCGGGCGCTCGCGGAGGCGGGCGTGGCGCCGCCCCGGGCGGCGACGGTCCTGGGCGGCGGGGCGACGGCGGCCTCCGCGCTGGCCGCGCTCCGCGAGCTGGGCCTGCGCGAGGCGAACCTGGTGGTCCGCGACCCGGACCGGGCAGGGGAGACCGCCGCGGTGGCCGAGCGGCTGGGCACGGCCCTGACGGTCCAGACTTTCGACAAGCTCGACACCGTCCTGGACGTGGACCTGGTCGTCTCGACCCTGCCGGCGGGAGCCGCCGACGGTCTGGCCGTCCTGGTGGCCGGGGTGCCGGCCCTCTTCGACGTGGTCTACGCGCCGTGGCCCACCCGCCTGGCCGCGGCCGTGGCCGGGCGGGGCGGGACCGTGATCGGCGGCTTCCCCATGCTCCTGCATCAGGCGGTCCGGCAGGTCGAGCTGATGACCGGCCGGAGCGACGTGCCGGTGGAGGCGATGCGCGCGGCGGGCAAGGCCGAGATCGTCAGACGAGTCGCTCCGGAGAGCTGACCGTCCCGGTGCCGTAGGGGCGGAAACCGCGCCGGGCCACGGTGAAGAACATGGCCACGAGAAGCATCTGCAGCAGAAAGTGCGGCCATGCGCCCCTGAGCGGCCCGTCCAGCAGTCCCATGCCGTAGAGCTGTGCGAGTAACGGGACCATGAGCAGGATGGCGCGGCGGCCGACGGGGGTCCGGCTGGCCACGCCACAGGCCATCGCGATCAGGGTCAGGTCGACCCTGAGCCCGTCCGGGTTGTCGAGCGGGAAGAGGTAGGTGAAGACGTTGAGGGCGGCGAGCAACAGGACCGCGGCGACGCTCCAGTGGAGCAGTCGCCGGTGGCCGATCAACGCCGCTCCCTCGGCCGGCCGGGGCGCAAGGGTCAGCAGGAGGGCGACGACACAGTTGGGGAAGGCCTGGAGCGCCACGTCGCCGGGGGTCAACGGGTGCACCGAAGGGTCGTCCGGGCCCACGTGCTTTATGATCTCCATGGTCGACACGGTGTAGATGGCGCTCTCCGCCACCGCCCAGATCCAGGCACCGGCGGCCGCCCAGCGTGAGCCCCGTAGCGCCAGGCCGAGGATCAACGGGTAGGGCAGCAGTTGCACCACGATGAGTACGACTTGGAGAAAGCCCATCGGCTCCCACGTGCCCGGCCACAAGACCAGCGCTGAGCTGCTGAGCGACAGGACGAGCAGGTAGAGCGGGGCGACGATCGCGGCGGTGTTCAGTGCGTCGCGCCAGTGCGCGGCGGCCTCGGGGCCGAGGGAGCGCTGGAGGCGGATGAGGATCCCGCCTTTGACCACGTCGAACACCTCATGTGGATTTGGGCGCTCGCGGCCCGGCCCGGCTGCGGCGAGCATCACGCCGATCATCTCCTCCTCGTGGCGGGCCCTGTGCTCGCGGGGGTAGCAGGCCAGGAGCCTGCGGTAGCGCGCCTCCAGAGAGCTCACGCCGCACCTCCGGCGAGGCCGCGGCGGAACAGCGCCCCACCGGCGGGGCGGACGCGCAGGCGCGTGGTGGCCGCCTCGGCGTGCCGGCGCAGCCGTTCGGCCTCGGCGGCCAGGCGGCCGGCGCCGTCGCCGGTCAGCCGGTAGTAGCGCCGCAGGCGGCCGTCCACCACCTCCTCGCGGTCGGCGGAGACCAGGCCCTCGGACTGGAGACGGTCAAGGGCGGCGTAGAGGGTGCCCGCGCGCAGGCGCACCCGGCCGCCGGAGATCTCCTGGACGTCGTTGATCACGCCGTAGCCGTGCTGGGGCCCGGCGGCCAGGGCCGTGAGGATCAGGAACGTGGGTTCCTGCATCGATCGTTCGCTCATACCTCCGTTATATACAGATCATCGGCATGTCGCGCAACGGGCGTGCGAGACGCGGCTCCTGCGGGGATGTCGCGGGATGATTCAGTGGACGTGGGTGGTTGTGGTAATGTAACTACTCGATCGGTCCGGCGTGCCTGCTGGACGCGCAAGCGGAGGGTCACCTCCCACCTGGTCGACCGCGAGGTCGGCAGGTCAAGGATCACACCGGGTAACTCCGGAGGGCTTACGGCGTCAAAGCTGATGAGCTCATGTGGCCCCGCATGCGCGACGTGCGGGGCATTTCGTGTATCCAGACCTGCAAAATGGCCTGCGTTCCGCGACCTCCCGGCACGATCGAGCATGTGGCAGCCGCCCGCAAAGACGGCGGCGGATCGCAACCTAGGAGGCCCCATCAGCGCCGAGCCCCGCATCAACGACCGTATTCGCGTCCCCGAGGTCCGCCTCGTCGGCCCGAACGGCGAACAGGTTGGCATCGTCTCCATCGGCGATGCTCTGAAGCTGGCTCAGGAGTCCGACCTCGACCTCGTAGAGGTCGCGGCCACGGCTCGCCCGCCCGTGTGCAAGCTCATGGACTACGGCAAGTTCAAGTACGAGTCCGCGATGAAGGCACGTGAGGCGCGGCGTAACCAGGCGTACACGATCATCAAGGAGATCAAGCTCCGGCCGAAGATCGACCCGCACGACTACGAGACCAAGAAGGGTCACGTGGTGCGGTTCCTCAAGGCGGGGGACAAGGTCAAGGTCACGATCATGTTCCGCGGGCGGGAGCAGTCCCGGCCCGAGCTCGGCTTCCGGCTCCTGCAGCGCCTGGCGGAGGACGTCACGGACCTCGGTTTCGTGGAGTCCCAGCCCAAGCAGGACGGCCGAAACATGATCATGGTGATCGGCCCGCACAAGAAGAAGGCCGAGGCCAAGGCCGAGAAGGCGGCGGCCAAGGCGCGGCGTGACGAGGACCCCGTGGAGGAACAGGCGCCCGTCGGCGACGAGGTGGCCGCTCCGCAGGAGTGACTCGCATAGCCTGAACCGTCAGGTAGTCGCGAGATTAAGCCGAGACCGGGTCCGGTCTCGCAGTCAGGCATGCCCTTGACTTGGGTTACCGGCCCGGGACATCGGCACGATCGAGGGAGAGACGGCTGAGATGCCGAAGATGAAGACGCACAGCGGTGCGAAGAAGCGATTCCGGCTCACCGGCACCGGCAAGATCAAGCGTCGCCGTGCCAACCGCGCGCACTACAACGAGTGGAAGTCCTCCACCTTGACGCGTCGTCTCAAGTCCGAGGTCGTGCTCTCCGATGCCGACGCCAAGAAGATCAAGAAGCTGCTCGCTAAGTAACGGCCCCCGGGGAGATAGATACACATGGCACGCGTGAAGCGGGCGATCAACGCCAAGAAGAAGCGCAAGGTCGTTCTTGAGCGGGCGAAGGGCTACCGGGGCCAGCGGTCCAGGCTGTACCGCAAGGCCAAGGAGCAGATGCTCCACTCGATGACCTATGCCTACCGCGACCGCAAGGACCGCAAGGGCACCTTCCGCCGTCTCTGGATCCAGCGCATCAACGCCGCTGCCCGCCAGAACGGCATCACCTACAACCGGCTCATCCAGGGTCTGCGCCTGGCCTCCATCGAGGTCGACCGCAAGATCCTCGCCGACCTCGCGGTCAACGACGCCGCCACGTTCGCGACGCTGGTCGAGGCCGCCAAGAAGGCGCTCCCGGCCGACGTGAACGCGCCGGTCGCCGGCTGAATCCGGCACTGACGAGCGTGCGGCCCACAGCGATCCCGCTGTGGGCCGCATTCGCATTCTTGGGGGGACAGGCATGGCCGGATCTGAGCTGACCAACATCAAGTCGCCGAGGGTCAAAGCCGTGCGGCGGCTGACCAAACGGGCCTTCAGGGACCGTGACCGCTCCTTCCTGGCAGAGGGGCCCCAGGCGGTCCGTGAGGCGCTGGCGCTGGAGGGCGTCGTGGTGGAGCTGTTCGCCACGGCCGAGGCCGAGCAGCGGCACGCCGACATCGTCGCCGCGGCCACCGCCGCGGGGCTGGCCGTCCACCGGGCCAGCGGAGAGGTCATGGCCGAGCTCGCCCAGACCGTCACGCCGCAGGGGCTGCTGGCCGTGTGCCGGTTCGTGCACGTGCCCCTGGACGGAGCCGTCACCGCCGACGCCAGGCTGGTGGCCGTGCTCGCCCACGTCCGGGACCCGGGCAACGCCGGGACCGTGCTGCGCACCGCCGACGCGGCCGGCGCCGACGCGGTCGTCTTCACCGACGCCTCGGTGGACCCCTACAACGGCAAGTGCGTCCGCGCCAGCGCCGGCAGCCTGTTCCATCTGCCCGTCACCACGGAGGCCCCGGTGGCGCAGGCCGTACAGCGGCTCAAGGACGCCGGGCTGCGGGTGCTCGCCGCCGACGGCGCGGGCAAGCAGACGCTGGACGACGTGGATCTGTCCGGCCCGACCGCCTGGATCTTCGGCAACGAGGCCTGGGGACTGCCGGAGGAGATCCTGCGGCTGGCCGACGAGGTGGTCCGGGTGCCGATCTACGGACGGGCGGAGAGTCTCAACCTCGCGACCGCCGCCGCGGTGTGTCTGTACGCATCTGCCCGATCTCAGCGGGCCGGTTCCCCGAGCCCCGCTCCGAGGCTGCCGTAGAACGCGGGAAACCCGCTATTGTCGGCGTTGTAGCGTCGAGGAGGCGGGGTCGTGCACGGCGAACACACCGACGAGCGGAGCGCTGATTCCGCCTGTGTGATCGACGTGGACGACCTCCCCGACGGCCTCGTCGTGACCGACCGGGACGGCCACGTGCTGACCGTCAACCGGGCCGCGACCCGCCTGACCGGGGTCACCCGCGACCAGGCCGCCGGACGGCACCTGCGCGACGTGTTCTCCTTCCGCGACCATGACGGGCGCGACTGGTGGAAGTGGTTCGACACCTACGGCGGGCTGCCCACCCGCAGCCGCCAGCCCGAGCTCCCGCTGCGCACCCCCGGCGGCCAGGAGATGCTCGTGGCCGCCCGCCTGGTGCGCAGGCCCGCGCGGGGCGGCGAGGTCGTCCGGGTGGTCATCACGCTCCGGGACGCCGGCGCCCGCGCCCGCCTGGAGCGCAGCCGCGCCGACCTGGTCTCCACCGTCGCCCACGAGCTCCGCTCCCCGCTGACCAGCGTCAAGGGCTTCACCGCGACCCTGCTGGCCAAGTGGACCCGTTTCACCGACAACCAGAAGCTCGTCATGCTGGAGACGGTCAACGCCGACGCCGACCGGGTGACCCGGCTGATCACCGAGCTGCTCGACGTGTCCCGCATCGAGTCCGGGCGGCTGGAGATCCACCGCCAGGTGGTCGACATCCCGGCGAGGGCCCGCAAGATCATCGCCGGCCGGGTCGCGGCGGGGGAGCCGGAGGATCGTTTCCGGCTGGAGGTGGACGGCGAACTGCCCGAGACCTGGCTCGACCAGGACAAGATCGACCAGGTGCTGGCGAACCTGATGGAAAACGCGGTGCGTCACGGGCGCGGTACGGTGACAATAGCCATCGAGCCGAACGAGTGGGGAGTGACCGTGTCCGTCCGTGACCAGGGAGAGGGCATCCCCCCTGAGCTGGCCACGCGCGTGTTCCGGCAGTTCTGGCGGGGCAACGCCCGTCGCCGTGGTGGCACCGGGCTCGGCCTGTTCATCGTCAAGGGACTGATCGAGGCCCATGGCGGCACCATCTCCGTGCAGCGGGGGCCCGAGGGCGGGGCCGAGTTCCGATTTATGGTGCCCACCGGCACCCCCGACTTCGCCTGAGCGCGGATGCAGGCCCGGTGGGCTTCCCCGACTAGACTCGTTGCCGCTCAAGCCCTGGATACGGAGCTCTCTTGTCTAACTACGACCCGGTTGAGGTGACCCCGCTGCACGCCGATGAGATGGCGCGCATGCAGGCCGACGCGCTCGACGCCATCACGGCGGCGCGCGACCTCGACGAACTCAAGCAGGTACGGCTCGCACACGCCGGTGACCGCTCGCCGATCGCCCTGGCCAACCGCGAGATCGGCGCGCTGCCCCCGGCGGCCCGCGCCGAGGCGGGCAAGCGCATCGGCGGCGCCCGCAAGGCCGTCGCCGACGCTCTCGTCCGGCGCCAGGCCGAGCTGGAGGCCGAGCGTGACGAGAGGGTCCTCGTCGAGGAGACCGTCGACGTCACGCTGCCCGCCGACCGTGCCCCGCGCGGCGCCCGGCATCCCCTGACCACCCTGCAGGAGCGCATCGCCGACGCGTTCGTCGCGATGGGCTACGAGGTGGCCGAGGGGCCCGAGCTGGAAGGCGAGTGGTTCAACTTCGACGCGCTGAACATCTCTCCCGACCACCCGGCGCGCTCGGAGCACGACACCTTCTTCGTGGAGTCCGTGGAGTCCGGGAAGGTGCTGCGCACGCAGACCTCGCCGGTGCAGATCCGGGCCCTGCTCAGCCGCCGGCTCCCGGTCTACGTGATCTCTCCCGGCAAGGTCTTCCGCACCGACGAGCTCGACGCCACCCACACCCCGGTCTTCCACCAGGTCGAGGGGCTGGCGATCGACGAGGGCCTGACCATGGCCCACCTCAAGGGCACCCTGGACCGTTTCGCCGAGGTCATGTTCGGCGAGGGCATCACCACCAGGTTCCGGCCCAACTACTTCCCCTTCACCGAGCCGTCCGCCGAGATGGACCTGAAGTGCTTCGTCTGCCGGGGCGCCTCCGCGGTGCCGGGCAACCCGCCCTGCCGCACCTGCAAGTCCGAGGGCTGGATCGAGTGGGGCGGCTGCGGCATGGTCAACCCGCGGGTGCTCATCGCCTGCGGCGTCGACCCGGGCCGCTACAGCGGCTTCGCCTTCGGGATGGGCATCGAGCGCACGCTGATGTTCCGTCACAACGTCGAGGACATGCGCGACATGGTCGAGGGAGACGTCCGCTTCACGCTCCCGTTCGGAATGGAGATCTGATGAAGGCCCCGCTTTCATGGCTGCGGGAGTACGTCGATCTCCCCGCCGTCACCGCGCACGAGATCGCCGACAGGCTCACCGCCGCCGGGCTCAAGCTGGAGGCCGTCACCTCCTACGGCTACGACGTCAAGAACGTGGTCGTCGGCGAGGTGCTGGCCATCGAGGAACTGCAGGGCTTCAAGAAGCCCATCCGGCACTGCCAGGTCGAGGTGGGGGAGGCCGCGCCGCGTGAGATCGTCTGCGGCGCCACCAACTTCGCGGTCGGCGACCGGGTGCCGGTCGTGCTGCCGGGGGGCGTGCTGCCCGGCGGGTTCGAGGTCGGCGCCCGCAAGACCTACGGCCGGATGTCCGAGGGCATGATCTGCTCGGAGCGCGAGCTCGGCCTGAGTGACGAGCACGCCGGCATCATGGTGCTGGCCGAGGGCACCCCGATCGGGGCCGACGTGGTCGAGCTGCTCGGCCTGCGCGACGACGTGATCGAGATGGAGATCACCCCGGACATCGGCTACGCGCTGTCGATCCGCGGCGTGGCCCGCGAGGCGGCCATCGCCTTCGGCTCGGCGTTCCTCGACCCGGCCGACGTCTCCCCGCCCACCGAGGCGGGCCCGTCCTACCCGGCCTCCATCGCCGACCCGACCGCCTGCGACCGCTTCGTGCTGCGCGAGGTCCACGGCTTCGACCCGTCGGCGCGGAGCCCGCTGTGGATGCGGACCCGGCTCACGCGGGCCGGCGTCCGCCCGGTCTCGCTGGCCGTCGACGTCACCAACTACGTGATGCTGGAGACGGGCCAGCCCCTGCACGCCTTCGACGCCGCGAAGCTGACCGGTGAGATCGTGGTGCGCCGGGCCGAGCCCGGCGAGACGCTGGAGACGCTCGACCACGTCGTCCGCAAGCTCGACCCGGAAGACATCCTGATCACCGACGGGTCGGGCGCGATCTCGATGGCCGGGACCATGGGCGGCCTGCACACCGAGATCTCCGACGCCTCCACCGACATCGTGATCGAGGCCGCGCACTTCTCCGCCAGCGGCATCGCGCGCGAGTCCCGCCGCCACAACCTGGTCAGTGAGGCCTCCAAGCGCTTCGAGCGGGGCGTGGACCGGGAGCTGCCGCTGTACGCCTCCTGGCGCGCGGCCCAGCTCCTGGCCGAGCTCGGCGGCGGCACGATCCAGCCGGGCGTGACCCACGCCGAGGTCGAGGTCGAGCCGGTCCGCATCTCCATCCCGAGCGGCCACCCCGGCAGGGTCGCCGGGGTCGGCTACGACCGCGAGACCGTGATCCGCCACCTGGAGCAGGTCGGCTGCACGGTGGTCGCGGGCACGGTCGTCCCCGCCGACGAGCTCGCCGCCAAGCTGGCGGTGACCGGCGACGACATGCTGACGGTCACCCCGCCCTCGTGGCGGCCCGACCTGACCGACCCGAACGACCTCGCCGAGGAGGTCATCCGGCTCGAAGGCTACGAGAACCTGCCCTCGATCCTGCCGGCCGCCCCGGCGGGCGCCGGTCTCAGCGAGAGCCAGCGGCTGCGCCGCCGGGTGGGCCGGGCGCTGGCCGCCTCCGGCTACGTCGAGGTCCTGGCCTACCCGTTCGTCGGGGAGCGTGACTTCGACAACCTGCAGCTGCCCGCCGACGACGCGCGCCGCCGTGCCGTACGGCTGGCCAACCCCCTCAGCGAGGACGAGCCGCTGATGCGGACCACGCTGCTGCCGGGTCTGCTCAAGACACTGGTCCGCAACGTCGGCCGGGGCTTCGGCGACGCGGCGCTGTTCGAGATGGGCCTGGTCTACCGGCCCTCGCAGGGCGCGCCCGCGACCGCGCCGGTGCTCGGGGTGGACCGCAGGCCGACCGAGGAGGAGCTCGCCTCCATCGAGGCCGCGCTGCCCGCCCAGCCGCTGCGGGTGGGCGCCGTGCTGGCCGGGGAGTTCGAACGGTCCGGCTGGTGGGGCAAGGGACGCGCGGGCACCTGGGCGGACGCCGTCGAGGCGGCCCGCACGGTGGCCCGGGAGGCCGGGGTCACCCTCGACGTCCGCGCCGACCGGCACGAGCCCTGGCACCCGGGCCGCTGCGCGGCGCTGTACGCCGGGGACGTGCTCGTCGGTCACGCCGGTGAGCTGCACCCGCGCGTCATCGAGGCGTACGGCCTGCCCGCGCGGACCAGCGCGATGGAGCTGGAGCTGTCCCGGCTGGAGTCGCCGTCGGCCGGTCCGGTGGCGGCGCCCGTGATCTCCGCCTACCCGGTCGCCACGCAGGACGTCGCGCTCATCGTCGACGCCGCCACCCCGGTGGCCGCGGTGGAGGCGGCGCTGCGCGAGGGGGCGGGCGACCTGCTGGAGTCGGTCCGGCTGTTCGACGTCTACACCGGGGCCCAGGCAGGAGAGGGCCGCAAGTCCCTGGCCTACTCCCTGCGGTTCCGGGCGCCGGACCGGACGCTGACCGCCGAGGAGGCCAGCGCGGCCCGCGACGCGGCCGTGGCGCTCGCCGGAGAGCGCACCGGAGCCCAGCTCCGCGGCGTCTGATCCACAGCGGCGGAGGCCCCGGCGGTCCTGCCGCCGGGGCCTTCACCTTCGGGAGGGACGTTGAGACACCTGCTGGTCTTCGCCGATCGCGGCGACGCGGAAGAGGTCGCGGAGACCGTGGCCGAGGAGTTTCCGCGGATGGGCACGCCCGCCGTCGTACGGGAGACCCTCGCGGGCGAGGACGACGCCGAGGACGCCCAGTGGGTCGTGGTCGTCGAGGACCCCGACGGGGTGCTGGAGACGGATCACCTGGCACGGCTGGAGGCGCTGGCGGAGGAGTACGAGGGCTGGCGCGAGGCCGGCTGAGACCCGGACCCGCAGAGCCGCCCGGTCTCCCCGGCGGAGGGCCGGCCGTTCCGGAGCGCCGGAGTGGCCGGAGGTCCGCGGGGAGCAGCCTGGGGCGTTCCGGCGGGCGGCCGTCAGGTCTCGGCCCCCGCGAGGGCCTCGCGACGGGCGCGCTCCCTGGTCGCGTGCTCGTCGGTGCGGGCGTCGTAGTCGCGGAACCTGGGCAGCAGCCCGGCCATCGCGACCACCGCGCCGATGCACAGCAGGCCGCCCGCGCCCAGGGAGAAGCGGGTCCCGCCGAGCTGGCCCATCAGGCTCGCCCTGGCGTTGCCCAGCATCGGGCCGCTGGTGTACGAGAGCAGCTCGATGCCCGCGAGGCGGCCACGGAACTCGTCCGGGATGGTCTGGTTCCAGATGGTGGAGCGGAAGACGCCGCTGATCATGTCGGCCGCCCCGGCCAGGGCCAGGCAGACGAAGATGCCCCAGACGGTGGGCATGACGGCCGCCAGCGCCACCGCGCCGCCCCACCCGATCGCCGCCACGATGACCCCCAGGCCGTGGCGGTGGACGTGACTGGTCCAGCCCGAGGTGACCGAGGCGATCAGCGAGCCGACGGCCGAGGCGGAGAAGAACAGGCCCTGCGCCTCGGGGACGCCGAGCTCGTCGGCGAGGAACGGGTACAGCGCGGTGGAGAACGCGAAGATCATCGCGGCGATGTCCACCAGGTAGGTGCCCATCAGGTCCGGGCGGCCCACGGCGTAGCGGACGCCCTCGACCAGCGCCCTGATCGACGCCGGGGGAGCGTCCTCGGACTGCGGCGGGGCCTTCACCAGCCAGAGCAGGGCCAGGGAGAACAGGAAGGTCGCCACGTTGACGCCGTAGGCGGCGGCGAAACCGAACCAGATGACGATCAGGCCGCTGAGGCCGGGAGCCACGATGGCGCCGAGGTTCCAGCGGAAGCTGGTCAGCGCGGCGGTCGCGGTGAGCTGGTCGTGCCTGACCACGCGCGGCATCAGCGACTCCAGGCTCGGCCGCTGCAGGCTGCCGAGGCCCGCGGAGAGCGCGCCGACCACGTACAGCACCCAGATCTGCGGCTCCGGCAGCATCGCGTTGACCATCAGGACCACGACCGTGACGCAGAGCCCCGCCTCGGTGTAGAGGATGATCTTCCGCCGGTCCAGCGCGTCCGCGATCGCCCCGCCCCAGAGCCCGCACACCACCATGGGCACGAATTCCGCCACGCTGACCAGGCCGACCGCCAGGTAGGAGCCGTGGGTGAGCTCCTTCATCTGCAGCGGGACCGCGACCAGGGTGAGAAAGGTGCCGAACATCGTGACCAGTCCCGAGCCGAAGAGCAGCCGGAAGTCACGGGAGTCGCGCAGGGGGCCCAGGTCCATCTTCAGCCGGCGGACCAGCGTTCTGAGCGATCGGTCAGGAGTTTCAGGCACGGTCAATCAGTCTCGGCGGTGACCTGCGCCAAGGCAAACGATTTTACGCCGCTCACCGCAGGTCACCGCCGATCCCGCGTCAGGAGCCCAGGACCTCCTTGCGGAGGTGGGTCTTGAGGATCTTGCCGCCGGGGTTGCGGGGGAGCTCGGTCTCGCGGACCCAGAACCGGACCGGGATCTTGAACGCCGCGATCCGCTCGCGCAGGAAGGCCTGCAGCTCCTCGGCGCTCGCCGGGGACGCCAGCCGTACCACCGCGCCGACCTCCTCGCCGAGCTCGTCGTGGGGGATGCCGATCACCGCGACGTCGTCCACCGCCGGATGTTCGAACAGCGCGGCCTCGACTTCGGCGCAGTAGACGTTCTCGCCGCCGCGGATGACCATGTCCTTGGCCCGGTCCACGATGAACACGAAGCCCTCCTCGTCCACCCGCGCCAGGTCGCCGGTGTGCAGCCAGCCGCCGATGAAGGTCTCGGCGGTGGCCTCGGGGCGGTTCCAGTAGCCGAGGATCACGTTCGGGCCGCGCAGGCAGAGCTCTCCCACCTCGCCGGCCGGGAGCTCGTCGCCGAGCGGGTCGGAGATCTTCACCTCGACCACGGGCATCGGCAGGCCGATGCTGTCGGGCTTGGCCAGGTAGTCCACGCCGGCGTTGTTGATGGTGAGCGCGGTGGTCTCGGTCAGACCGTAGCCGTTGGAGGGGGAGCGGCTGGGCAGCAGTTCGGTGATGCGCTCCAGCAGCTTCGGCGGGGCCGGGGCGCCGCCGTACCCGAGGGAGTTGAGGCTGGAGATGTCATGCTTGTCCAGATCGGGGTGGGACAGGAGCTGCCACACGTTGGTGGGCACGCCGCTGAACGTGGTGACCTTCTCGCGCTCGATCAGCTCCAGGGCCCGCCCGGCGTCCCATTTGTACATCAGCACCAGGCCGCCGCCGGTGAACATGGTGGTGGTCATCACCGCGAAGCAGCCGGTGACGTGGAAGAGCGGCACGGTGAGCAGGGTGACGCGGCGCTGCCCGGCCGACTCCGCCGGGTCCTTGCCCGCCCGGACCACGCTGCGCAGCAGGCTGTAGGCCACGGTCATGGGGGACTGGCCGAGGTTGCGGTGGCTGCCGAGGGCGCCCTTGGGGCGGCCGGTGGTGCCCGAGGTGTAGAAGATCGTGGCCGGGTCCTCCGGGGACAGCTCGACCGCCGGCAGCGTCACGTCGGCCTCGACGGCGCCCAGCACGTCCTCGAACGAGCGGGCGCCCTCGGGCGCCTCGCCCCGGGCCACGATCAGCGACTGCGCCAGGCCGCCGATCCTGGCGGCGCGCTCGCCGTCGGCGATCAGCACCTTGGCCCCCGAGTCCGACAGCCCGAACTCCAGCTCCTGAGCAGTCCACCAGGCGTTGAGCGGTACGGCCACCGCCCCGGCGGCCAGCGTGGCGGAGAACGCGACCACCCACTCGGGGTAGTTGCGCATGGCGATGGCGATCCGGTCGCCCTTGACCACGCCGTAGTCCTCCACCAGGCGCCGTGCCAGCGTCGCCGCCCGCCGGAAGTGCTCCTCGTAGGTGATGTGCTCGTCCTCGTACGTCAGGAAGACCTTGTCGCCGTGGAACCGGCTCATCTCGAGGAGCGCGCGGAAGTGGCCGGGCGCGTGTTTCCACGTCCTGACGGCACCGCCGTGGCCGGTGACCTCCTCCATCTCGAAAAGCTGCCCTGGACCGGTGAGCTGGGCCTGGACCTGGTCATGGGTGACAGTCATGTGTTCGTACTCCCCGGGGGCGGAGGGACCGGAAACGTAACGATACCGACCGGTAGGTACGGGCAACAGTGCCGAAACATCACCGACCTCAAGGACGCATGATCATACATGGTGAAATATGGTTATTTGTACAGCTCTGGGCCCTTTGTCTTATCCGGCTGACCCGGCGCCGACGCATCGGCTAGTTGCATGACAATCCTGGAAGATGCATAATCTCTCTAGTAAGTCCATAAGCAAAAGCGTATGAATATGCAGTGTTGGGGGACGGATGAGAGCGGCGATCGCCGGTGCAAGCGGCTATGCCGGAGGCGAGTTGCTACGCCTGCTGCTGTCCCACCCCGAGATCGAGATCGGCGCGCTGACGGCGGGCTCCAACGCGGGCACCGCCCTCGGCGCCCACCAGCCGCACCTGGCCCCGCTGGCCGACCGGATCCTGCTGGACACCGCGGCCGACACCCTCGGCGGCCACGACCTCGTCTTCCTCGCCCTCCCGCACGGCCAGTCCGCGGCCGTCGCCGAGCAGCTCGGCGACGACACCCTCGTCGTCGACTGCGGCGCCGACTTCCGCCTCACCGACCCCGCGGCCTGGGAGCACTTCTACGGCGGCGTCCACGCGGGCGCCTGGCCGTACGGGCTGCCCGAGCTGCCCGGCCTGCGTGACGGGCTCCGCGCCACCAGGAGGATCGCCGTTCCCGGGTGCTACCCGACGGCCGTCACCCTGGCGCTGTTCCCCGCCTTCGCCGCCGGCCTGGCCGAGCCCGACGTGGTCGTGGTCGCCGCCACCGGCACCAGCGGGGCGGGCAAGTCGCTCAAGCCGAACCTGCTGGGCAGCGAGGTGATGGGCTCGGTCAGCGCCTACGGCGTCGGCGGCGTCCACCGGCACACCCCCGAGATGGAGCAGAACCTCTCCCCCCTGGCGGGTGAGCCGGTGAAGGTCTCCTTCACCCCCATGCTGGCTCCCATGAGCCGCGGCATCCTCGCCACCTGCACGGCGCCCGCCAAGTCCGGCGTCACCGCGCAGGTCCTGCGCGAGGCCTACGAGAACGCGACCAAGGACGAGCCGTTCCTGCGGCTGCTGCCACCGGGGCAGTGGCCCGCGACCTCGATGACCCTCGGCGCCAACACCGCCGCCCTCCAGGTGACCCTGGACGAGCGCACCGGCCGCGTCGTCGCCGTCATCGCCATCGACAACCTGACCAAGGGCACCGCGGGAGGCGCGATCCAGAGCGCCAACCTCGCCCTCGGCCTGCCAGAAGAACTCGGCCTTCCTCTCAATGGAGTTGCCCCATGAGTGTGACCGCCCCCCTCGGCTTCCGGGCATCGGGTGTCGTCGCCGGAATCAAATCCGGCGGCGCCCGCGACCTGGCGCTCGTCGTCAACGACGGCCCGTCGCGCGCCGCGGCGGGTGTCTTCACCCGTAACCGCGTCAAGGCCGCGCCGGTGCTCTGGTCCCAGCAGGTGCTGGCCGGAGGCCGGATCCACGCGGTCGTCCTCAACTCCGGCGGCGCCAACGCCTGCACCGGCCCGCTGGGCTTCCAGGACACCCACGCCACAGCAGAGAAGGTCGCCGGGGCGCTCGGCGAGTCGGCGGGCGAGATCGCGGTCTGCTCCACCGGCCTGATCGGCGAGCGGCTGCCGATGGAGGCGCTGCTGGGCGGGGTGGACCTCGCGGTCTCCCAGATCAGCAGGGACGGCGGCCTGGCCGCCGCCGACGCCATCCGCACCACCGACACCGTCTCGAAGATCTCCTTCAGGCGCGGCGAGGGCGGCTACATGGTCGGCGGCATGGCCAAGGGAGCGGGCATGCTCGCCCCCGCCCTGGCCACCATGCTCTGCGTGATCACCACCGACGCCGACGTGCCCGCCGAGCAGCTCGACGCGGTGCTCCGCAGGGCGACCGCCGTCACCTTCGACCGGCTCGACGCCGACGGCTGCATGTCCACCAACGACACCGTCCTGCTGCTGGCCAGCGGCGCCTCCGGCGTCACCCCGGACCTCGCCGAGTTCGAGCAGACGGTCCGCGCGGTCTGCGCCGATCTCGCCCGCCAGCTCCTGGTGGACGCGGAGGGCGCGACCAAGGCGATCGCCATCGAGGTCGTCGGCGCGGCGTCGGAGGAGGACGCCGTCGTGGTCGGCCGTACCGTCTCCCGCTCGAACCTCCTCAAGTGCGCCATCCACGGCGAGGACCCCAACTGGGGCCGGGTGCTGTCGGCGGTCGGCACCACCGACGCCGTCTTCGAGGCCGACCGGCTCAACGTGGCCATCAACGGCGTCTGGATCTGCAGGGGCGGAGCGGCCGGGGACGACCGCTCCAAGGTGGACCTGCGCCCCCGCGACGTGACGATCACCGTCGACCTGTCGGCGGGCCCGCACTCGGCGACGGTCCACACCACGGACCTCACCGCGGCCTACGTCCACGAGAACTCGGCGTACTCCTCATGAAGACCGGCGACGCCCTGGCCAAGGCGCACACGCTGATCGAGGCGCTGCCCTGGCTCGCCCGCTTCAACGGCGCGACCGTCGTCATCAAGTACGGCGGCAACGCGATGACCGAGGAGCACCTGCGGGAGAAGTTCGCCGCCGACGTCGTCTTCCTGCGCTACGCCGGGCTCAAGCCGGTGATCGTGCACGGCGGCGGACCGCAGATCAACGCCCAGCTCGACAGGCTCGGCATCGAGTCCACCTTCACCGCCGGGCTCCGGGTCACCACCCCCGAGGCCATGCAGGTGGTCAGGATGGTCCTGGTCGGCCAGGTCAACCGGGACGTGGTCGGCCTGGTCAACCGGCACGGGCCGTTCGCCATCGGCATGTCGGGCGAGGACGCTCACCTGTTCACCGCCGTCCGCAAGCACGCCGTCGTCGACGGAGCCCAGGTGGACATCGGCCAGGTCGGCGACATCGTCAACGTCGAGGCCGGAGCCGTGCAGGCGCTGCTGGACGACGGGCGGATCCCGGTGATCTCCTCGATCGCGCGCAGCGACGACGGCACCGTCTACAACGTCAACGCCGACACCGCCGCCGCCGCGGTCGCGGTGGCGCTCCAGGCGTCCAAACTGATCGTCCTGACCGACGTCGAGGGCCTCTACCGCGACTGGCGCCCCGACGCCGGGGACGGCGGCAACGAGGTCATCAGGCAGCTGTCGGCCACGGAGCTCGACAAGCTCCTGCCCGGCCTGTCCAGCGGCATGGTGCCCAAGATGGAGGCGTGCCTGACCGCCGTCCGGGGAGGCGTGCCGCAGGCGCACGTGCTCGACGGCAGGGTGCCCCACTCGGTGCTGCTGGAGATCTTCACCGACGAGGGCATCGGAACCATGGTGCTGCCGGACGTCGCGAAGGCGCCGGCCGTGCCGAACCTGGTCAACCGGCGGCTGACCGCCACCATCCAGCTGAACGGGAGCGACAAGTGAGCCTGTACGAACGTCCCGTCGCGGACGCGCTCAGCAAGCGCTTCGAGGCCGCCTTCATGCCGAACTACGGCGTGCCCCCGGTGGCGCTGGCGCGCGGCGAGGGATCGAGGGTCTGGGACGTCGACGGCCGGGAGTACCTCGACCTGATCGGCGGCATCGCCGTCAGCTCGCTCGGCCACGCCCACCCGGCGCTGGTGGCGGCCGTCTCCAGGCAGGTGGCCACGCTCGCGCACACCAGCAACCTGTTCCTGCACGAGCCGGAGGTGCTGCTCGCAGAACGGCTCCTCGGCCTGCTCGGCGCCCCGGCCAGGGTCTTCCTCACCAACTCGGGCACCGAGGCCAACGAGGCCGCGCTCAAGCTGGCCATCAAGTACGGCAAGACGAACGGCCGCGGCTACTTCGTGGCCGCCGAGAACGCCTTCCACGGCCGGACCCTCGGCGCGCTCTCGCTGACCGGCAAACCGTCCATCCGCGACCAGTTCGGCCCGTTCCCGGTGGACGTCCGCTTCGTCCCCTACGGCGACGCCGACGCGCTGAAGAACGCGGTCACCGCCGAGTGCGCCGCGGTCTTCCTGGAGCCCACCCAGGGCGAGGCCGGAGTCGTGCCTCCGCCCGACGGTTACCTCAAGGCCGCCAGGGAGATCTGCGACGCGACCGGCGCGCTGCTGGTCGCCGACGAGATCCAGTCCGCGATCGGCCGCACCGGCCACTGGTTCGCCCACCAGCACGACGGCGTCCTGCCCGACATCCTGACCCTGGCCAAGGGCCTCGGCGGCGGCATGCCGATCGGGGCCTGCGTCGGCCTCGGCCCGGCGGGCACGATCTTCGCCAAGGGCGACCACGGCTCCACCTTCGGGGGCAACCCCGTCTCGGCCGCCGCCGCGCTCGCCGTACTCGACACCATCGACGGGGACGGCCTGCTGGAGCACGTCCGCACGGCCGGCGCGCAGCTCGCCGAGGGCATCGCCGCGATCGACCACCCGCTGCTGGCGGGCGTGCGCGGCAGGGGCCTGTGGCTGGCCATCGTGCTGACCGCCGACCGCTCCGCGCAGGTCCAGACGGCGGCCCAGAACGCCGGCTTCCTGGTCAACGCCCTCCAGCCCAGCGCGGTACGGCTCGCGCCCCCGCTGGTGATCACCTCCGGGCAGATCGCCGCCTTCGTGGCCGCGCTCCCCGCCATCCTTGACGAGGCCGCTGATGACTGACCACCGTGCGGACGCCGCGCGCACCAGGCACTTCCTCCGGGACGACGACCTGTCGCCCGCTGAGCAGGCCGAGGTGCTCGACCTGGCCGAGGCGATGAAGAAGGACCGGCACGGCTACCGGCCCTTCGACGGCCCGCAGACGGTCGCGGTGCTCTTCGACAAGCCGTCCACCCGGACCCGGATCTCCTTCGCCGTCGGCATCGCCGAGCTCGGCGGCCTACCACTGATCATCGACGCCGGATCCTCGCAGATGGGCCGGGGCGAGTCCATCGAGGACACCGCCCGAGTCCTGGAGCGCCAGGTCGGCGCCATCGTGTGGCGGACCGCGGGACAGGAGAGGATCGAGGCCATGGCCTCCGCGTCCTCGGTGCCCGTGGTCAACGCGCTCACCGACGAGTTCCACCCCTGCCAGATCCTCGCCGACCTGCAGACCGTCAGGGAGCACTTCGGCAAGACCGCCGGGCTCACCCTGACCTACCTCGGAGACGGCGCCAACAACATGGCCCACTCCTACCTGCTCGGCGGAGCCCTCGCCGGCATGCACGTGCGGATCGCCGCCCCACCCGGCTACCAGCCGGACCCGGAGATCATGCGGCAGGCCGGCCGGCTCGCCGCGGAGACCGGCGGATCGGTCGCCGCGCTGCCCGACCCGGCCGCGGCCGCCGCCGACGCGGACGTGATCGCCACCGACACCTGGGTCTCGATGGGCCAGGACGGCAAGGAGCAGCGGATCGCCGACCTGACGCCCTACCAGGTCAACGCCGCGCTGATGAGCCACGCGGCTCCCGGCGCGATCGTGCTGCACTGCCTGCCCGCCTACCGGGACCTGGAGATCTCCGCCGACGTGCTCGACGGCCCGCGGAGCCTGGTGTGGGACCAGGCCGAGAACCGGCTGCACGCCCAGAAGGCCCTGCTGCACTGGCTGGTCTCGGCCACCCGGAGCGCGGAGAGCGCCGGCGGGCGTGGCACGCTTGGCATGAGGCCCGCGGAAGAGGCCACCTGATGATTCCCATGACCAAGGTCGCCCGCCAGGCGCGGATCGCCGAGCTCCTGGAGCGCCAGCCGGTCCGCTCCCAGCCCGACCTCGCCAAGCTCCTGCTGGAGAGCGGGGTGGAGGTCACCCAGGCCACCCTCTCCCGTGATCTGGACGAGCTCGGCGCGCTCAAGCTGCGCGCCGAGGACGGTTCCCTGGTCTACGCCCTGCCCGGCGAGGGCGGCGGCCGGATCCCGCTGGCCAGGCTCGGCTCCGGGGAGTCCCCGGCCGCCCGGCTGGGCCGCCTCGCCGAGGAACTGCTCGTCTCCGCCGAGGCGTCCGCCAACCTGGTGATCGTCCGCACGCCGCCGGGGGCCGCCCAGTTCCTCGCCTCCGCCATCGACCACGCCGACTGGAAGTCCATCCTCGGCACGGTCGCCGGAGACGACACGATCCTCGTCATCAGCCGGGACCCGATGGGGGGAGAAGCGGTCGCCGAGGCCCTGCTCCGGCACGCCGACCGACGTATCTAGCCCGCGACGGCGGGCCACCCCAGCTCCACCCGAACATCTGTGACGCGAAGACTTTGGAGAAACTGATCATGAACGACCGGGTCGTACTCGCCTTCTCAGGCGGCCTCGACACCTCCGTCGCCATTCCCTTCCTCGCCGAGAAGACCGGCGCCGAGGTCATCGCCGTGGCCGTCGACGTCGGCCAGGGCGGCGAGGACATGGAGGCCATCCGGAAGCGGGCCATCGACTGCGGCGCCGTCGAGTCCGTCGTCGTGGACGCCCGTGAGGAGTTCGCCTCCGACTTCTGCGTGCCCGCCCTGCAGGCCAACGCCCTCTACATGGACCGCTACCCGCTGGTCTCCGCGCTGTCGCGGCCGCTGATCGTCAAGCACCTGGCCGCCGCGGCCAAGGAGTTCGGCGGCACCCACGTCTCCCACGGCTGCACCGGCAAGGGCAACGACCAGGTCCGGTTCGAGGCCGGCCTGGCCGCGCTCTTCCCCGAGCTCAAGGTCATCGCCCCCGCCCGCGACTACGCGTGGACCCGGGACAAGGCGATCGCCTACGCCGAGGAGAAGAACCTCCCGATCGAGACCAGCAAGAAGAACCCCTACTCGATCGACCAGAACATCTGGGGCAGGGCCGTCGAGACCGGCTTCCTGGAGGACATCTGGAACGGCCCCATCGAGGACGTCTACTCCTACACCGCCGACCCGGCCGAGCCGCGCGAGGCCGACGAGGTCATCATCAGCTTCGTCAAGGGCGTCCCGGTGGCGCTGGACGGGCGGCACCTGACCCCGTTCCAGATCATCGCCGAGCTCAACCGGCGCGCCGGCGCCCAGGGCGTCGGCCGGCTCGACATGGTCGAGGACCGGCTCGTCGGCATCAAGTCCCGTGAGGTCTACGAGGCGCCCGGCGCCATCGCGCTGATCACCGCGCACATGGAGCTGGAGAACGTCACCGTCGAGCGCGACCTCGCGCGGTTCAAGCGGTCGGTGGACCAGCGCTGGGGCGAGCTCGTCTACGACGGCCTCTGGTTCTCCCCGCTCAAGAAGGCCCTGGACGTCTTCATCGCCGAGGCCCAGCAGCACGTCACCGGTGAGATCCGGATGACCCTGCACGGCGGCCGGGCCACGGTCACCGGCCGGCGCTCCGAGGCCTCGCTGTACGACTTCAACCTCGCCACCTACGACACCGGCGACACTTTCGACCAGTCGCTCGCCAAGGGCTTCGTCGAGCTGTGGAGCCTGCCCTCCAAGATCGCGTCCGCCCGGGACGCCCGACTGGTCTGAGTGGGCTATGGTCGCGGATTGAACTGGGAGGGAGAACAACGGTGACTGATGGTGGTAAGCCGATGCGGCTGTGGGGCGGCCGGTTCGAGGGAGGTCCGGCCGACGCGCTGACCAGGCTCTCGGTGAGCGTGCACTTCGACTGGCGGCTCGTGCCGTACGACCTGCTCGCCTCGCGCGCGCACGCCCGGGTGCTGCACCGCGCCGGGCTGCTCACGGAGGAGGAGCTGGGGCGCATGATCGGCGCCCTGGACGACCTGGAGCGGGCCTGCAAGGCGGGTGAGTTCCGGCCGACCGTGGCCGACGAGGACGTCCACACCGCGCTGGAGCGCGGCCTGCTGGAGCGCCTCGGCACGCTCGGCGGCAAGCTCCGCGCCGGGCGCAGCCGCAACGACCAGGTGGCCACCGACCTCCGGCTCTACCTTCGCGACCACGTCAGGCACATCGTGTCCCGGCTGGTCGAGCTGGAGACCGCGCTGATGAGCCAGGCCGAGGAGCACGCCGAGACGGCCGCCCCCGGCATGACCCACCTGCAGCACGCCCAGCCGGTCTCCTTCGGCCACCAGCTCCTGGCCCACGTGCACGCCTTCGCCCGCGACATCGAGCGGCTGCGTGACTGGGACAGGCGGGCGGCTGTCTCGCCGCTCGGTTCGGGCGCGCTGGCCGGATCGTCGCTGCCGCTGGACCCGCAGGCCGTGGCCAGGGAGCTCGGCTTCGACTCGGCCGCGCCCAACTCGATGGACGCGGTCGCCGACCGTGACTTCGCCGCCGAGTTCCTGTTCGACGCGGCGATGATCGGCATGCACCTGTCGCGGCTGGGCGAGGAGATCGTCCTGTGGGCCTCGCAGGAGTTCCGCTGGATCGAGATGGACGACGCCTACTCCACCGGCTCGTCGATCATGCCGCAGAAGAAGAACCCGGACGTCGCCGAGCTCGCACGGGGCAAGAGCGGCCGTCTCATCGGCAACCTCATGTCGCTGCTGACGACGCTCAAGGGCCTGCCGCTGACCTACAACCGTGACCTGCAAGAGGACAAGGAGCCGGTGTTCGACTCCGTCGACACCCTGCTGCTGGTCCTCCCGGCCGTGGCCGGCCTGGTCGCCACCATGCGCGTCAACACCGCCAAGATGGAGGCCTCTGCCCCCGACGGGTTCGCGCTGGCCACCGACCTGGCCGAGCTCCTGGTCCGCAGGGGCGTCCCGTTCCGCGAGGCGCACGAGGCGGTCGGCCACCTGGTGGTCTGGTGCCAGGTCAACGACAAGGACTTCGACGAGCTCACCGACGAGGAGCTGGCCAAGGTCTCGCCGCACTTCACGCCCGACTCGCGCGAGGTCCTCTCGGTGCCGGGCGCGCTGGCGGCCCGCAAGGCGCACGGCGGCACGGCACCCGACAGGGTCCGCGACCAGCTCGCCGAGCTGCGCGAGACCGTCGACGCCCAGGCGGCCTGGGCGAGCGGCAACTGATGCGGGCCGGCGGACCCGGCGAGCCGGTGCTCACCGGGTCCGTGCCCCTGACACGGGAGTTCTTCGACCGGCCCGGCCACGAGGTCGCCCCGGACCTCCTGGGGCGGGTGCTCGTGCACGGACCGGTCTCGGTCCGCATCACCGAGGTCGAGGCGTACGGCGTGCCCGGGGAGGACCCCGCTTCCCACACCTACCGGGGCCGGACGCCGCGCAACGCGGTGATGTTCGGGCCGCCGGGGCACCTGTACGTCTACTTCACCTACGGCATGCACTTCTGCGCCAACATCGTCTGCCTCCCCGAAGGGGTGGGCTCGGGCGTGCTGCTCCGAGCCGGCGAGGTGGTCTCCGGCGCCGAGGTGGCCCGCACCCGCCGGACGGCGGGTGCGAGCCGTACCGTCGCCGCGCGTGACCTCGCACGCGGACCCGCCCGCCTGGCGGTGGCACTCGACTTCACCCGGGAGCACGACGGGCTCGACGTCTGCCCGCCCGGCCCGGCCGGCGCGCCCGCTCCGGCAGGCCCGCCCGGTCCGGCCGGCGTGCTGGGCGGCGATCCTCCCGGGGCCGAGGCGATCCGGTCGGGGCCTCGCACCGGGGTCTCGTCGGCCCGGGAGATCCCCTGGCGCTTCTGGATCGACGGAGACCCCACGGTCTCGCCGTACCGGCCACACGTCCCGCGCCGCCGGTAGATCCTTCGGCAGGACATGCTTGTCCTGCCGGTCACCGGGGAGATTCCGGGTGGCGGGCGGTGCCGGGATCGGGCAGGCTGTACGGGAGCGGTATATGTCCCTTCGAACATTGGAAAGCAAGGATCGTGACCGACATCCTCGATGAGCTCGAATGGCGCGACGTCATCGCGCAGACCACCGATGCCGACGCGCTGCGCACGGCACTCGCCGAGGGGCCGATCACGGTTTATGCGGGCTTCGACCCGACCGCTCCGTCGCTGCACGCCGGCAACCTGGCCACGCTGCTGATCCTCACCCGCTTCCAGCGGGCGGGGCACCGCCCGATCGGCCTGGTCGGCGGGGCCACCGGTCTCATCGGCGACCCCAGCGGCCGCAGCACCGAGCGGTCGCTGAACTCCTCCGAGGTCGTCGCGGAATGGGTCGCGCGGATCCGCGTCCAGGTGGAGAAGTTCCTCTCCTTCGACGACGGGCCCACCGGCGCGACCCTGGTCAGCAACCTCGACTGGACCTCGGAGATGTCGGCGATCGACTTCCTGCGCGACGTCGGCAAGCACTTCCCGGTCAACCGCATGCTCGCCCGGGAGTCGGTGTCCGCGCGTCTGGGCGGCGACGGGCTCAGCTACACCGAGTTCAGCTACCAGATCCTGCAGGCCAACGACTACCTGGAGCTCTACCGCCGGCACGGCTGCACGCTCCAGCTCGGCGGCAGCGACCAGTGGGGCAACATCACCGCCGGCGTCGACCTGATCCGCCGGGTGGAGGGCACGCACACCCACGCCCTGACCGGCAAGCTGATCACCAAGGCGGACGGCACCAAGTTCGGCAAGACCGCCGGCGGCGCCGTCTGGCTCGACCCGGCCCTGACCTCGCCGTACGCGTTCTACCAGTACTGGCTGAACGCCGACGACCGGGACGTCGTCCGCTTCCTCAAGGTGTTCACCTTCCGCACCCAGGACGAGATCGCCGAGCTGGAGAAGGCCGTCGCCGACCGTCCGGCGGCCCGTGAGGCGCAGCGGACACTGGCCGAGGACGTCACGACCCTCGTTCACGGAGCCGACGAGCTGGCACGGGTGGTGGCGGCGTCGAGGGCGCTGTTCGGCCAGGGCTCGCTGGAGGAGCTGGACGCCCGGACGCTCGGCTCGGCACTGGCCGAGGTGCCGCGCGCCGAGGTCTCCGCGGTGGGGGCCTCGTTCGTCGATCTGCTGGCCGAGAGCGGACTGGTGGAGTCGAAGTCCGCCGCCCGCCGCGCGGTCAAGGAGGGCGGCGCGTACCTCAACAACGTGAAGATCACCGATGAGGCCTACGTGCCGTCGGCCGGTGATCTGCTGCACGGCCGCTTCCTGGTGCTGCGCCGCGGCAAGCGCTCCATCGGCGGTGTCGAGGTCACCGCCTGACGCCTGCGTACGGCCGGCGTCCGGGTATGCGTGGTCTCCGGTACGCACGGCTGACCGCGGTACCGACGTCGTGATCCGCGTGACGAGCGCCCCGGCTCCGGCCGGGGCGCTCGTCGTCTGTTTCTGTAACGTTCGGGTAGCGAAGAGCGCGGATCGAGCCGCGAGTCGCCGGTGACCTGCAGGTTCCCCCGGAGGGGTTGATTTGACGAGGCTCCGGGGGCCGCCTAATGTTCTCAATGCCCCGGGAGCGAGCCGGACGCCGAATCCGGCGGACGGGCCCCAGGGCCGACTCCCACTGAACGAGCCTGAGCCTTCGGTGTCCGCTCAAACCCTTGAAAACCAGGGGGTTTGACGAGCTCCAGATGGCAGGGTAAGTTTAGAGGGTTGCCCTTGAGAAGGGGTAGTCAAAATCTTAACCAAGCTTGACCGGATTGTGGCAAGTGGCTCGAAATGAGCGGTTTGACACGAAAACGGCAGGCGAGCTAAGATCGAAATAACGAATGGAACGCCCCGGACGCCGGGCCAGTTGGCCGGGAAGATGGAGAACGCGTCCGTTTCTTGAGAACTCAACAGTGTGTTAAAAGCCAGTGCATGAAGCACAACCCCGTCCAACCCRCCTTCGGTGGGGGACGGATTCCTTTGGTTGATACATCCGACGCGAGTCGGGTGCTTTCAGTCGGGAAAACCTTTCAAACATTGTTTGGAGAGTTTGATCCTGGCTCAGGACGAACGCTGGCGGCGTGCTTAACACATGCAAGTCGAGCGGAAAGGCCCTTCGGGGTACTCGAGCGGCGAACGGGTGAGTAACACGTGAGTAACCTGCCCCCGACTCTGGGATAAGCCCGGGAAACTGGGTCTAATACCGGATACGACCACTTCCCGCATGGGATGGTGGTGGAAAGTCTTTTCGGTTGG
>NZ_NGFP01000299.1 GCF_002149035.1 Streptosporangium minutum | reverse complement strand
TCCCTCCACCATGCACGGTGGACCGGACCCCTCTTCCCCCACCGGTCAGAACGGTTTCCCCGTGGGCGGGCGCGCGCATGCCGGACCGGATGGCCATGCCGTACCGAACGGCAGCGCCCGGCCGGACGGGAGCCAGGCACAGCGGACGGCGCACCCCCCGCCGGCACACGCGAGGACGGACGGCGGCGCGGCCGGAGGAGGGCGCCCCGCCGGAAGGGCGGACGGCGCGCCTGGCCCGGGAGAGCGGCCGGACGGCGCGGCGCCGCTCTCGCGTATCGACCAGTTGATCAACCGGCCGGCCGAACAGCCGGGCGCGCCGACGCCGATGAAGACCGCCGAGGGCGTCAGGCACCTCGACGTCGCCAGGGACGCCCTCGCCGACGGCGACGTCGCGGGTGCCCGGTCGGCGGCGGACACGGCCAGAGCGGCCGCCGACGAGGCACGACGATCGGGAACGGCTCCCAGGGACGAGGTCGCGCGGGCCGAACGGGAGGCGCTCCAAGCCGAGCGGATCGCCGAGGTCGTCGCGGAGATGGACGGTCTCGGCGGTTCGCACGCGGAGAACATGGCCAAGATCAAGGAATTCGGTCTCAACATCGAGATACGTACCTTCGAGGAGGTGGCCGGGGAGAGGGTGGATAACTCGGTCATCTATGACGCGGACACGAACACGCTGACGGTCCAGCAACACATGGCATGGCGGTCGCCGGCCGAGGAGCTCGCCGGCTTCATGGGCGGGCGCTTCCAGCCGTTCGAGCACATGATCAGCCAACGTCTGTTCGTGGCGCAGGATGTCAGCGACTGGCCCGGGCTGCCCGCGTGGAGCGACGGGGCTGTGCGCTTCCGCACCCAGGCGGAGTACGACGCCTGGGTGGACGGAGCCATGGTGCCGCAGTCCGAGCGGTTCACCGACGTACAGAAGGACTCGCTGGACGCCTACCGTGCGCAGCCGACCTACAGAGAGATCAATGATCCGCTCCGCGGCCACGGCCACCACTCGCCCGCCGCGGCCGAGCACATCGTTCACATCGACTCGGCGATGTCCCAGTCCGTCGTCCCCCAGGACATCGTCGTCGCCCGGCATGTCTCTCCGGGTGCCTTCGACCGGCCGATCGCGCAGCTGGAAGGGACGGTCCAGGGGGATCTCGCCTACGTGTCCACCTCGACCGCCAAGAACCCCGAAAGCTACGTGCACCTGGCCCTCGAGCTGGATTCGCTGGTCAAGCTCTGGCTCCGCGTCCCCGAGGGAACGCACGCGGTTCACATGACCGGTCTCCATCCGAACGCCGAGGTGTTCGGGCCGACCCATGAGCTGCTGCTCGACCGCGGCGTCCGCTACCGGGTCGACAAGGTGGTGCACGAGGACGGTGTCTGGAAGGTGTTCGGTACGGTACTGGGCGAGGAGGGCTGAAAATGGAGTCTCAGTGGGACGATCCGGAGTTCCGCACGTTCGACGCCCCGCAGGAGTGGTCCTGGACCACCGACGGGCCGGTCCGCTATGTCCCGGTCACCCGCGAAGGCCTGCCCCTGGGCTTCCTCTGGGTCGCCCTGACGTCCGACGCCGCGGGCTTCGTCCCGGCCGCCACCTCCGGCGGGGCGGGCATGAACGCGAGTGTCGCGTGGGTCGCGCGCCTGCGTTCCGCCAAGGCGGCGGGAGACGACCCCCTCGCGGCGCTGCGCAGGTGGGCGGGAGAGGCCGAGGACGCGCTGTGCGGATCCGTCCCCGCCGGCGCGGAGAGCGAGATCTCCGGCCTGGCCGGGCTCTCCGAGCTCGCCGGCCGCTCCTGAAAGACCTCCGGGAAGCCCGCGGCCCGGCGCGGACCGGGGGCCGGCGCTGAGGGAGAAGGGCTCCGGCGACGCCCGGAGCGCGCCGGGCGGCCCCGTAACCGGGGCGTAAGATCCTGCGCCCCCCGATGGGCGTAGCGTCGGAGGATGGAGAGCAACAGGCGCGTGCCCCTGTGGGCGGCGGCGCTGATCGGCCTGGTGTCCGGCGCGGTGGCCGTCGGGGTTTCCCTACTGGTCGCGGGCCTGGTGAAGGCCTCGGCCTTCCCTGTCGTCGCGGTCGGCAACGCCGCCGTCGACCTCACCCCGGCCGCGCTGAAGGACTTCGCCATCCGCACCTTCGGCGAGAACGACAAGACGGTCCTGCTGACCGGCATCTTCCTGGTCCTCGCCGCGATCGCCGCCGCCGTCGGCGTCCTGGCGGTCCGGGACATCCGGTACGGCCTGGCGGGCCTGGCCGCCTTCGGCGCCGTCGGCGTCCTGGCCGTCCTGACCCGTCCCGGCGCCGCCGCCGTGGACGTCGTCCCCACGGTGGTGGGCGTCGCCGCCGCCATGTTCGCCCTGTACCGCCTCATCGCCCGCGCCCTGACCCCGGCGGGCGGCCCGCAAGAGGAGGGGTGGTCGGTCGGCCCGCAAGAGGCGGGTCCGCTGGCTGGCCCGGCCGGCACCGGCCCACACGACGGGAGGGCGGCAGTGGGAGGCCGGGGGGAGGAGCGGCACGGCAGGGAGCCCGTCGTGGGTGCCGGAGGGGAGGAGCGGTACGGCGCGCCGGTCCCGCCGGTCATGCGGGCGGGGAGCGGCCCCTACCCCTTCGACCGGCGCAGGCTGCTGATCGGGACGCTGGGGGGAGTCGCCGCCGCCGGAGTGGCCGGCCTGGCCGGGCGGATGCTGTCGGGCCGGGCGGAGGTGGCCGCGGCCCGGGTCGGCATGGCACTGCCCCGCCCCGCCGTCCCCGCCGCGCCGCTCCCGACCGGCGTCGATCTGAGGATCAGGGGGCTCTCGCCGTTCGTCACCCCGAACCACGACTTCTACCGGGTGGACACCGCCCTCGTGGTGCCCCAGGTGGATCCTCGGAACTGGACCCTGAGGATCCACGGCATGGTGGACAGGCCCGTCGAGCTGACCTTCGCCGACCTGATGAAACGCCCCCTGGAGGAGGCCGACATCACGCTGTGCTGCGTCTCCAACGAGGTCGGCGGCCCGTACGTCGGCAATGCCCGCTGGCTGGGCACCAGCCTGGCCGGCGTCCTGCGCGACGCGGGGGTGCGGAAGGGGGCCGACATGCTGCTCAGCACCTCCGCCGACGGCTGGACCTGCGGAACCCCGGTGGACGTCGTCCTCGACGGCCGCGACGCGCTGCTGGCCTTCGGGATGAACGGCGAGGCGCTCCCGGTCGAGCACGGCTTCCCGGTCCGCCAGGTGGTCCCCGGCCTCTACGGCTACGTCTCGGCGACCAAGTGGGTGACGGATATCAAGGTCACCCGGTTCGACCGGGACGAGGCCTACTGGACGCCCAAGGGATGGTCGGCCATGGGGCCGGTCAAGACGCAGTCGCGCATCGACCTGCCGAGGGACGGCGCCCGCGTCGCGCCGGGCCGTACCGTGATCGCGGGCGTCGCCTGGGCGCAGCACAAGGGGGTGGAAGCCGTCGAGGTACGGATCGACCGGGGGCAGTGGCGCCAGGCGCGCCTGGCCGTGGCGCCGACCGCCGACACCTGGCGCCAGTGGGTGGTCGACGACTGGGACGCCACCCCTGGCAGCCACACCATCGAGGTGCGGGCCACCGACGCCACCGGCTACACCCAGACCCCCGACCTGGCCCCGGTGGCTCCCGACGGGGCCACCGGCTGGCACAGCGTCAGCGTCGACGTCGCCTGACGGGCGTCTTCCCCGATCCGCCGGGACCGGCCGCGCCGAGAACGGCCACGCCCGGCGGACCGGGAAACTCCAGCCCTGCCGTCCCGTTCCGTGCGGAGCCGCGCCGGTGAACGGCGACGGAGCCGGGACCGTCTAGACCGGGCTGCGCATCGCGGACATCGCCCGGGTGAGCCGGTCGAGCTCCTCCAGCATCGCGTTCGCCGACCCCGTCAGGGTGTCGTCGACGATCAGGTGGCCGTCGGCGTCCACGCTCCTGCGCATGAAGACGGTCACCGCCTCACCCGCCGGGACCATGCGCAGTTTGGACACCACCGGCTTGAGCAGCTCGACCGCGCGCAGGCCACCGGACAGCCCGCCGTAGCTGACGAACCCGACCGGCTTGTGGGCCCACTCCCGGTAGAGGAAGTCGAGGGCGTTCTTCAGGGGCGCGTTGAACGCGTAGTTGTACTCCGGCATGACGAAGACGAACGCGTCCGCCGCGTCGATCGTCGCGCTCCAGTCCCTGGTGTGCTGGTGGACGTAGTTGCCCGTGGTCGCGTCCTCCGGCTCGTCCAGGAACGGCAGGCCCACCTCGGCCAGGTCGACGAGCTCCACGTCGAAGCCGCCGTGCTCGACGGCGTGCCGGGTGAACCAGTCACCGATGTTCCGCCCGATCCGGGTCGGCCGGGTGCTGGTGACGATGACCTTCAGCAACGGCATGATGCCCCCAAAAACTTGTTTACGTGTAAACGCAGCTTGCCGCCACTTTGGTTACATGTCAACTAACGGCTAGAGTGGACGCATGGCCGACCCACGATGGCTCGACGAGCGGGAGTTCCGGGCATGGCTCGGCTACCGCCGGATGCGCCTGCTGCTCGACGCCCAGATCGTCCGCGACCTCAACCGGGACTCCGGCCTGTCCGACCCCGACTACGACGTGCTGTCCGCGCTGTCCTCCAGCAAGGACCGCCGCTGGCGGCTCAACCAGCTGGCCGCGCACATGCTGTGGTCCAAAAGCCGCCTGTCCCGGCACATCAGCCGGATGGAGGAGCGCGGCCTGGTCACCCGCGAGGAGTGCGCCGCCGACGCCCGCGGCGCCGACATCGTCCTCACCGACGGAGGGCTGCGCGCCATCGAGGCAGCCGCCCCCGACCACGTCGCGTCCGTCCGCCGTCACCTGATCGACCTGCTCACCCCGGAGCAGATCGAGACCCTCGGTGACATCGCGGACACCGTCCTGGAGCACCTCGCCGACGACCAGGGCGACGCCATCCCTTGAACTGGTCAACTCGCCCGCGCCGCGCGGACGGCCGCCCTAGCATCAGGCCCGAGGCGGATGGGCGAGGGGGACCGTGTGGCTCAGATGTTCCTACCCGCGGGGGTCTACAACCCCGTCGTGACCGCGGACGGGCAGCGATGGCGCGACTTCGAGCTGGAGGCTCAGGGGTCGGTCGTGGTGGCGGCGCCACGGGAGCCCGAGCGGGCGCAGTGGCGGCCGCTGCGGCTGGAGCGGTGCAGGCCGTACGGCGTGGCCGGAGGGCTCGCGCGGCCCGATCCGCAGACCCAGGAAGACATGGTGCGGGCCGTGCCGGTGACGGAGCAGGGGATACCCCGGCGCTTTCCCGACCCCCGGGGCATGTGGATCAGACTGATCAACGGAGCCGGGGCCGCGGAGGACCCGTTCCGGGCGACCAACGCGGTGGACTGCGCCCTCGCGGTGCTCTGCACCTGGTACGGCGCGCCGACGGTGGCCGCCCCCCGGCGGCCCGAGTACGACCGGGTCGGCAAGCCGCTGCTCACCGGCGAGGCCGGGGGAGTCGCCCGGGCCGAGCGATGGCTGGGACAGCGCTTCCAGTACGTGGGACAGGGGCGCCACGCCTACGTCCCGATCGCCCAGGCCCTGCTGGCCGGAGGACACGGAGCCGCCGCGATCATCATCAACCGCTGGCCGGCCGGTGGCAGCCACGCCTGGAACGCGGTCAACTCCGGCGGAGAGGTGATCTGGATCGACGCGCAGCGCGGCCACATGGCGGTCGAGCCGCCCTACGAATCGGTGACGGGCGTCTTCTGCGTGGTCATCGACAGGGAGGGGCGCCGGCTGTGAACCTCGACCAGGCCAGGGCCGTCGCCGAGGAGTACTTCAACGGTGTCCGCAGCCCCGGCTCCGCAGCGGAGATCAGGATATACACCTTCAACGAAGGCTACGTCGCCTGGTCCAAGGAGCCCGAACCCGAAGACCCCAGCGTGCTGCCCGACACCGTCGGCTCCGGCTGCGTCGTGATCGACAGAGCCACCGGCGAAGTCGTCATCCGGCCCCTGCTCAACCCCGAGACGGTGGCGGAGCAGTGGCCGGGGCGCCGCCCCCGATAGAAGGCGCCCCGGCCACTGCTCGACCCAGGGACAGCGGCCCGGAGCGCAGTCCCCGACAGAAGGCCCTCCCTGCTCGACGCCGGGACAGCGGCCGGGAGCGCCGCCCCCCGATGGAAGACGCCCCGGCCACCGGCGGAAAACCCCGCTCAGCCGGAGGCGAGCGACCCCACGATCGAGGCACGCGCCGCCCTGCGCGCCGGCAGCACGGCGGCGAGCACCCCGGCCAGGCCGGACAGCGCCACGAACGCCAGGATCTGCACGACCGGGAGCCGGAACGCGACCTCCTCCGTCATCGTCTGTGCCGCGGCCCAGCCGAACGTGACACCCAGCACCACACCGACCAGCGCGCCGATGAGCCCCAGGATCAACGCCTCCACCGAGAGCATCCACCGCAACTGCGGCCGGGTCAGCCCGAGCGCCCGCAGCAGCGCCGACTCGCGGGTCCGCTCATGGACCGACAGGGAGAGCGTGTTGGCGATGCCCAGCAGGGAGATCAGCACCGCCAGACCCAGCAGACCCGTGATGATCATCAACATCATGTCGAGCGCCTCGTCGAACTCGCCCCGCACCTCCGTCGAACTGGCGACCTTCGCCGTCGGATACGGCTGCGCCGCCGCCTCGACCACCTTGCGCGCCTGCTCGGAACTGACACCGTCCCTGGCGTTGACCAGCACCCGGCTGTCGCCGACCGCGCCGAAGTAACGCTCGAAATCCCCGTCGGGCACCGTCACCCCCGCCAGGTCGGCGACCTCCGGATCGAAGGTGGACACCACCGTCAGCTCCACCGTGCCGGCCTTGGCCGTCCGCACCGGCAACCGGTCGCCGACCTTGAGACCGAGCTCCTTGGCGACATAGTCGGCGACGACCGCGGTCCCGGGCTTGAGCACGTCGATCGAACCCGTGGCGAGCTCCGGCCTGAAGTCCGCGGGCGCGACGAACGTCCCGACCTCGTACTCGTCCTTCCCGACCTTGGCCAGGGTCTGGCGGAACGCGGCGACACCGGTCAACTCCGGCCTGGTCCGTAGACCCTCGGCCAGCGCGCGGGGCAACCCGGAATCACGGGCCTGCGGCTGGACCATGAAGTCCACGGGGAACTGGTCATCGAGCTTCTGGGAGTACGTCGCCCGCATGGTGCCGGTCAGAACCGCGATCAGCGTCATCAGCGTCACCCCCACGGTGAGCGCCACGGTGGTGGTGGCCGACCGCTTGGGATTACGCCGCGAATTGTCCACCGCCAGCCTGCCGGGCACCTTGAAAAGCCGGGCCGGCAGCCAGCCCACGAAGGCCCCCAGCGGCTTGACGATCACCGGCCCGAGAGTCAGCACCCCCAGGAAGACGAGCGACCCTCCGACCATGACCACAATGAGCGCGGCCTGGCCGGCCTCCATGCCCAGCGCGGCCACCGTCGCCCCTACACCCGCGACCAGGAACAGCGAAGCGAAGATCACCCGGATCAGCCCGGCCCTGAAGGTGTGCTCCTCGACCTGCGTGCGCAGCGCCGCGATCGGCGCGACCCTCGTCGCCGACCGGGCCGGCAGCAGAGCCGCCCCCACCGTGACGACCAGGCCGATGACCAGACCGAGGACGATCGTGCGCGGCGCCAGCGCGGCCGTCGCGGACGGCAGCGGCGCACCGACCGAGGTCAGTACGGCCAGCGCCCCCGCCCCCAGGCCGTAGCCCAGCAGCAGGCCCAGCACCGACGACAGCAGACCGACCACCACCGACTCCAGCACGATGGAACCGAACACCTGCCCACGAGTCGCGCCGATACAGCGCAGCAGCGCCATCTCCCGGGTCCGCTGGGCGACCAGAATGTTGAAGGTGTTGTAGATGACCAGCGCCGCCACGAACATCGCCACCAGGCCGAACATCAACAGGCCCATCGTGATCATCTGAGTGTCGGCGCCGTTCTGCCTGGCCATGGCATCGGCGTAGTCCTTGCCGGTCTTGACCCGATAACCCGAACCCAGAGCCGCGGCGATCGAATCACGCACCGCCTCCTGCGTGACACCCTCGGCCGCGGCGACGTCGATCTCCCGGAAACCCTTCTCCCCGGTCATCGACCGGGCCGTACCCGTGGTGAAACCGACCGCGCCGGTGAAGCCCAGCTCCTGGTTGAGCCCCACATCGAACAGGCCCACCAACGTGAACTCGTGCTTCACCTCCTCGGAGTCCAGCACCGTGATGGTCTCCCCCACCGCGAAACCCCGGATCCTGGCGGTGTTCTCGTCGAGCACCGCCTCCGCCGGAGTCTTCGGGGCCGAGCCACTGGTGATCAGGGTGCGGTTCAGCGAGCCCTCCGCGATGGAGACACCCGCCGTGGGATAGTCACCCGCGACCTTGCCGTCCTTGCCCATCAGAGCCGAAGTGCCCTGCACCAGCCCCTGAGCGTCGGCGACCCCGTCGACCGCGCGGACCCTCTCCAGCACGGCGACCGGAACGAGCGGCACCTCACGGGACGCCTCTCCAGGCGCGGGCGTCACGGCGGCATCGATCCTGTCGGCCGCCGCCGAGAACTTCTGGGTGAAACCCGCGTCGATGGTGTCGGTGAGCACGAACGTACCCGCGATGAAGCCCACCCCCAGCGCGATCGCCAGCGAGGTGAGCAACAGGCGCAGCTTGTGCGCCCGCAACCCGGCCAGAGTCGTCTTCAGCAACTCAGGCCTCCAGCTTCATCAGCGTGTCGAGCACGGACTGCGGCGTCGGCTTGACCAGCTCGCTGACCAGCAGACCGTCACGGAGAAAGACCACCCGATCGGCATAGGAGGCCGCGACCGGATCATGGGTGACCATCACGATCGTCTGGCCCAGCTCATGCACCGACGTGCGCAGGAACGACAGCACCTCGGCACCGCTACGCGAATCCAGATTGCCGGTCGGCTCGTCGGCGAAGATGACCTGCGGCTTGCTGATCAGAGCACGGGCCACCGCCACACGCTGCTGCTGGCCACCCGACAGCTCGGCCGGCTTGTGACCCAGCCGGTCACGCAGCCCCACCGTCTCCACGACCCGATCGAACAGATCCCGATCGGCCTGACGCCCGGCGATCTCCAGCGGCAGCCGGATGTTCTGCTCCGCGGTCAACGTCGGCAGCAGGTTGAACGCCTGGAAGATGAAGCCGATCCGCTCACGGCGCAGCAGGGTGAGCTGCTTGTCGTTGAGCCCCGTCAGCTCCACGTCACCGATGTGGACCTGGCCGCCGCTGACCGTGTCCAGCCCGGCCAGGCAGTGCATCAGCGTGGACTTACCCGACCCGGAAGGACCCATGATCGCGGTGAAGGCGCCCGTCGCGAAAGAGATGTCCACCCCCCGCAGGGCGTGTACGGCCGCATCCCCCTGGCCGTACACCTTCGTCAGGCCCCTGGCTACCACGGCGGCCGCCGCGTCCCCCCGCGCGCTCCACGCGCCGACCTCTCCGGTGATGGTCACGTCAACTCTCCTCGGCAACATGCACGTAATGACGAGACAAACGCTATTGCCGGAGAAAGCGCAGGCCATCGGACTCCAGGACGGATTCCCCATCCACCGCAGGGCCCTCGTGAAGAGACCACTGCCACCTCCGGGGTAGCCCCGCCTCGGCCATTCGGCTGAGGCGCCTCCCGCGCGACCCGCTAACCCGACCCGCCTCTCGCGTGACCCCGCTAACCCAGAGGCGCCTCACCCCGCGCGATCCGCTAGCCCCGGGGAGATCCGCTGGCCCCGAGGTGCCTCACCCTGCGGGACCCGTTAACTCCGAGGAGATCCGTTGGCCCCGAGGCGCCTTGCCCTGCGCGATCCGTTAACTCCGGGGAGATCCACTGGCCCTGAGGCGCCTCTCTCTGCGGGACCCGTTAACTCCGAGGCGATCCGCTGGCCCCGAGGCGCCTCGCCCCGCGCGACTCGCTAACCCGCCGAATGAGGGGTCACCAGCCCGGCCTCATAGGCGTACACCACCACCTGAGCCCTATCCCGCAGGCTCAACTTGGCCAGAACCCGGCCCAGGTGCGTCTTGACCGTCGCCTCCGCCAGATCCAGCCGATCGGCGATCTCCATGTTCGACAACCCCCTGGCCACCAGCACGAGCACCTCCCGCTCCCGCGCCGTCAACCCCCCGAGCGCCGCCTGCTCCACCACACCCGGAGACGGCAGATGCACGGCGAAACGCTCCAGCAGCCGCCGCGTCGTACTCGGCGCGACCACCGCGTCCCCACTGTGCACCGAATGGATCGCACTGATCAGGTCCGAAGGCGGCACATCCTTCAACAGGAACCCCGACGCACCCGCCTTCAACGCCGCGAACGCGTAGTCGTCCAGGTCGAACGTGGTCAGGATCAGCACCCGGGGCCTCTCACCCGCCGCACAGATCAGCCGCGTCGCCTCCACCCCGTCCATGACCGGCATCCGCACATCCATCAGCACCACATCGACCTCGGCCGACCGCGCGGCCTCCACCGCCGCGGCCCCGTCGCCCGCCTCCGCGACCACCGTGATATCCGGCTGCGCCCCGAGCACCATACGGAACCCGGCCCGCAGCAACGCCTGATCGTCGACCAGCATGACCCGGATCACCGGCCGCTCACCACTCCCCGCACGCCCCACGGACGGCCTCCGCCCAGCATCCGGCGACCCCGCGCACCCCGCAGA
>NZ_NGFP01000298.1 GCF_002149035.1 Streptosporangium minutum | reverse complement strand
GGGTGGGCCTGCCCCGGGTGCTCGACGTGATGGAGGCCAGGTCGGCCACCGTGCTGCGCGGCCTGTCCGGCGACCCCCGCTTCAGCGTGACCCAGCGCTCGGTGCGCCCCGCCCTGCGCCGGCTCGTCAAGAACGCGATCCGTTTCCGCATCCCGGCACGCGCCGCGCAGGCCCTCCTGAAGCCCGAGAAGGCACACCGGCGTGCGGAGCGGCTGGGAGTACGGCTCCGGACACAGCTGGCCGCTCCGGCGGACGCCACCGCCCTCGAACGGCTCGACCACGTCGAACGGATCCTGGGCACCCGCGCCGTCCCCCTGCTGCCGACCGTCGTGCCGGGGCCGCTGGCCGGGTTCGCCATGCTCGGCCTGGCCTACCGCCTCCTCGGCGACCGCGCCCGACCCGGTGAGCTCCAGACCGTCCTGCGGGGACTGCCGCACAACGTGACCACAGAGATGGACCTGGCGCTGTGGCGCCTGGCCACCCGGATCCGCGCCGACCGGGAAGCCGCCTCCCTGCTGCTCGGCACACCGGCCGCCGAACTGGCGGACCGCTTCGGCGACGGGACGCTGCCCGGTGCGGTGGAGCGGGGCCTGAAGGAGTTCCTGTCCGTCTACGGCGTCCGCGCGATCGCCGAGATCGACCTCGGCGTGCCCCGCTGGTCGGAGGACCCGACGCACGTCATCGGCGTCCTGGCCAACTACCTCCGGCTGGAGGACTCCGCGCTCTCCCCCGACGCCCTGTTCGCCAGGGGCGCGGCGGAGGCCGTTCTCATGATCAGGACTCTGAGCGCCCGCGTGGGAGGCGTCCGGGGCCGGGTCGTCCGCTTCGCCCTGAGCCGGGCCCGGGCCCTGGCCGGCATACGCGAGCTGCCCAAGTTCTCCATGGTGACCATCCTGGCCGCCATGCGCGCCGAGCTGATGACCATCGGCGCCGACCTGACCACTCGCGGCCTCCTCGACTCGCCCCAGGACATCTTCTTCCTGACCATGGAAGAGGTCCGCACCGCCCTCACGACCACCCCCGGAAAGACCGCCCCCGGGGGAAGCACACCGGCCGCCTCCAGAGAGAACCCACCGACCACCCACGGGGGAAGCACACCGGCTTCCCCCGGAGAAAGCGCACCAGCCGCGCCCGAAGGAAACGCACCAACCGCCCTCGGAGAAAGCACACCGACTTCCTCCAGGCAGAGCACACCGGCCACCCCCGAAGGAAGCACACCGACTTCCCCCGGAGGAAGCACACCAGCCGCGCCCGAAGGAAACGCACCAACCGCCCCCGGGGGAAGCACACCGGCCGCGTCCCGCGGCGCGGCCGCGCCGTACCTCGCGACGCTGCGGATGATCGTCTCCGAGCGGCGCGAGGACGCCGCGCGCGAGCGGCGCCGCAGGCACCTGCCGCGTGTCCTGTTGTCGGACGGCACCGAGCCTGAGGCCGTCGCCACGTCGGCCCCGGTGGACGGCGCGCTCACCGGCACCCCTGCCTCGGCAGGCAGCGTCACGGGGATCGCCAGGGTGGTCCTCGACCCTGTCGGCGCCCACCTGGAGCCCGGCGAGATCCTGGTCTGCCCCTCCACCGACCCCGGCTGGACCCCGCTGTTCCTCACCGCGGGAGGACTGGTCATGGAGATGGGCGGCGCCAACTCCCACGGCGCCGTGGTCGCCCGCGAGTACGGCATCCCGGCCGTCGTGGGGGTCGCCCGCGCGACCGAGCACATCGTCACCGGCCAGCGGATCACCCTGGACGGCACCTCGGGCATGGTGATCACGGCCTGAGGCCGGACCCGGCTGCGGCTGCGGCTGCGGCTGCGGCTGCGCAGCGGGAAGCACGATGAGAGCATCCCAACGGGTCGGATTCCGGCTGTAGCGGCCCACCGGGCCGGGCCGGGCCGCTCCACAACCGCGTGCACCGATGGACCGTGATACGGCTGCCCCACGACCGCGACCACCCGGCACTCCGACCACCCGGCACCCGGACACCCGGACCTCCCGGCCGCTGAACACGCCGGCCGCCGAACACCCCGAGCATGAGCACACCGCCGGCCGGAAACCTCCCATCACCGAACACGCCGGCCGTCGGAAACCCCGAGCATGAGCACACCGCCGGCCGGAAACCACGATCACCGAACACGCCGACTCCGGACACCCCGACCCCGGATACGCCGGCCGCCGGAAACCCCACTCCCAAGCAGACCACCGCCCGGAAACCCCGGGACGTCTAATCAGAGTGATAGATATGCGACCTGTTTTACGCCGTTCCGGAAATGCCCGGCAATCGGCATGCCCGCTCCGCACTCCAGCGCTGCTCAGCGAGGAGCACATCCACTATTGGGCAAATACGGGCAAAGAGGAATCACCATTGACAGTCTCGGCGAGGTAGGCCATTTTATCGAAGGAGGTGCCGACAATTCGCCTCCCGATAACCGCCCTGCCGCCCGCCCGGTAAAACGAAACACCAGGCTCATCGGGACACACGCGATGTTCGGACTCTTTCCGGTTTCAGCGGTGTCATGGATTTACTGGGAGGAATTCACTGGTGAAGTATTCTCGTGCGCGTTTTCATGTGCCCGGCACGTTCAGGCGTGCCCTGGCCGGCGCCACCACACTCGTTCTGGCGGCATCGGCCGTGGTCGCCCAGAGCGGCGCCGCGACGGCGGCCCCCGGCACCCCGGGGGTGCCGCAGGCTCCGGCGGTCGTCTTCGCCGAGGACTTCGAGAACGGCCAGGGGGCCACGCCCATCCTGGTCACCGGCTACACCGGGGCGGCGCCCGCCAACCAGACCTACACCGCCGACCCGGCATGGTTGACCGCCTGCAACGGCTGGATAGCCTCGCAGCGCAACCCGGCGACCGAGCCGGCGAACGGCGGCTGCGGCGGGTGGTGGGCCTCGGTCAAGCAGCTGGCCGGCACCCTGGGCCAGTGGGCCGGCGGCGATCCGGCGACCAACCACGCCGTCACCGCCTACACCAATGCCGACCCCGGCTCGGGCAAGACCCAGCTGGAGGCCGTCAAGCCCGTCGGCATCGGCGCACCCAACCGCTTCCTGACCTTCTCGGTCGACGCCGCCGAGGTCAACTGCCACGGCAACCACGCCAAGCTCGGCTTCTACCTGCTGGACGGCTCGACGGCGGTGCCCACCTTCACCACCCCGATCGAGCCGTGCGCCCACCCCAGCACGACCATCAACGGGATCGGCGTGGGCACCTACACCAGCAACAGCCCCGTGCTGTTCGGCGGCTCCACGGTGGGGCTCCGGCTGGTCAACTTCCAGGCCAGCGGCTACGGCAACGACGCCGCGTACGACAACGTACGGATCCTGGACGTCACGCCCCAGCTCGACGTCGGTTACGGTCCCGCGTCGGTCGAGGTGGGCACCCACTCGACGCTGACCTTCACCGTCACCAACACCAGCGAGCTGGCGGTGAAGAAGGGCTGGTCGTTCAAGGAGAAGCTGCCCTCCGGCCTGACCGTCGCGGCGACCGCGCCGGTGACCGACTGCGCTGACACGACGGTGACGGCACCGGCGGGCGGCGGGCAGATCGGCGTGACCGGGACTCTGGCCGCCGGCAAGGCCTCCTGCACCGTCAAGGTGGCGGTGACGTCCGCACGGGCCGGCACCTACACCACCTGCGCCGACGACCTGACCGCCCATGCCGGGATCACCCCGCCGGGATGCGCCGAGGTGAGGTTCGTCCCGCCCGTCTTGGTGTTCGACGCCCACGCGCACGGCGGCCGCGTCACCACCCCGCTGCTCGGCGTCCCGCCGCTCGCGCCGTCCGACATCACCTGCACCAGGACGCCGGGCACCGACGACGCCACGCTGGCCAGTGCCACGCTGGCCGGCCTCGGCACGCTGGGGGTCATCACCACCACGGCCTCGGGCGCGGTCGACGCGGCGGGGCTCCGCACCGCCACGGCCACGGCCGCGACGGCCCGCCTCAGCCTGCTCGGCGGCCTCGTCACCGCGGACGAGATCACCTCGACGGCGAAGGCCCACGGCGACGACTCCGGAGACGTGAGCACCACCGGCCGGGTGGAGCTCACCAACCTGAAGGTCAACGGCGTCGCGATCGTCGATCCCGACGCCGGCCTCACGATCGACGTCCCGCTGGTGGCCAAGGTCGTGATCAACGAGCGGGTGGCGACCGCCGGCGGCAACGGCGTCGCGGTCAACGCCATCCACATCCGCACCGTGGCAGGCGCCGAGATCGTCGTCAGCCATGCCAGGGCCGCGCTGACCGTGCCCGGAAAGCCCTGCCCGACCGCCTGACCGCGTCACCCGCCGGGGGCCGGGGTGCGGCTCACCGCCCCCGGCCCTCACGGGGAACCACCGGAAATCGGCGAACGGCGGCCCGCGGACCGCGGGCCATCGTGGAAGACGCCCACGATCAGGGCAGAATATGCCTTCACGGTGGACGGGATCGGCCTGCCCTCGGATCCGCACGGACCCCGGCCGGATCCGAGGGACTCCATGCCGAGGACATTCGCCAATGGAAGGGGCCTATATGTCAACGTTGACATCAGTTGCCCTGGGCGATGAACTCCCCGGGAAGAAATCTCAATGGCCCAGCGCGGTGAAGGGCCGGCGACGTCACCGGAGCGCCTCCCGTAACGTCCCGAGAAAGGCGGCCCCATGCCCCACACCCAGGTAGCCGTGCTCGGCGAGTGCGTCGCCGATGCCTTCACGACCGGGACCGCGTCGCGGGGAGAGCTCACTCTGCGCGTCCTCCCCGGCGGGAGTCCCGCGAACACCGCCGTGGCCCTCTCCCGCCTCGGCACTCCCACCCGCTTCCTCGGGCGGATCTCCAGAGACGGCTTCGGCGCCCTGTTCCGCGCCCACCTCGGCGCCTCGGGGGTCGACCTGACCGGTTGCGTCACCGCCGACGAGCCCAGCACCCTGGCGGTGGCCACCCTGGACGAGTCGGGGCAGGCCGGCTACACCTTCTACGCGGAGGGCTCGGCCGACTGGCAGTGGAGTACGGCGGAGCTGACCGCCGAGCGGCTCGGCGACGTCTCCTGCCTGCACACCGGTTCCATGGCCCTGGTCGGCGCCCCGGGCGCGGAGCACGTCGAGGAACTGCTGGCCAGGACCGCCGTCCACGCCACCGTCTCGATCGATCCCAACGTGCGCGCCGCCTTCGTCGACCTGACCGTCTACCGGGAGCGGATGCCCCTGTGGTGCGCGCTCGCCGACATCGTCAAGCTGAGCGACGACGACCTGGGGCAGATCCACCCCGATGAGTCTCTCGAAGAGGTCTGCGACGCCTGGCACGCCGCGGGCGCCCGCCTGATCGTGGTGACCCGCGGCCCCCGGGGCGCGACCGTCTCCCTCGACGGCGAGCGGGCGACGGTGCCCGCCCCCGCCACGGAGGTCGTGGACACGGTCGGTGCCGGCGACTCCTTCACCGCCGCCTTCCTGCACCGGCTGCACGCCTCCGGCCTGCTCGGCGGGCGGCTCGACACCCTCGGACTCGACGAGGCCACGGATGCGGCGGCCTTCGCCACCCGTGCCGCCGCGCTCACCTGCTCGGTGGCCGGAGCCAACCCGCCGTGGGCGCACGACCTGGACGGCTGACGGGACCAACCCGCCAAGGGCGCGACCTGGACGGCTGACGGGACCAATCCGCCGAGACACGCGACCTCAACGCCTGACGGGACCGGGCCAGGGCGCGGGCCGTGATCTGACCGGCCGGCGGTGGGAGGCGGCCTGCCACGGGCAGGCGACCCGGACCGGACCGGCGCGGGGACGCGCCCCCGCCGGAGCGGTGTCTCGACCAAGCGCTCGCGGGAGAGCATGATGGTCTGATGTCGTACGTCGACGCCTTCGCCCGTAGCATCGCCGACCCCGGAGGGTTCTGGTCCGAGGCCGCCAGGGCCGTCACCTGGACCCGGACGCCGGGCCGGGCACTGGACGACCGGGATCCCCCGTTCTACCGATGGTTTCCGGACGGGGAGCTGAACACCTGCTTCAACGCGCTCGACCGGCACGTCGAGGCGGGGCACGGCGACCGGGTCGCGCTGATCTACGACAGTCCCGTCACCGGGACCCTCCGCCGATACACCTACGCCGAGCTGCTCGACGAGGTCGCCCGGTTCGCCGGGGTGCTGCGCTCGCTCGGCGTGGAGAAGGGCGACCGGGTGGTGGTCTACCTGCCGATGGTCCCGGAGGCGGTGATCGCCATGCTGGCCTGTGCCCGGCTGGGGGCGGTGCACTCGGTGGTGTTCGGCGGGTTCGCGCCCAAGGAGCTGGCGGCCCGGATCGACGACGCGCGGCCCAAGGTCATCGTGTCGGCCTCCTGCGGGATCGAGCCCAGCCGGGTGGTGCCGTACAAGCCGATGCTGGACGCCGCGCTGGAGCTGGCCGGGCACCGGCCCGCGCACTGCGTGATCCTCCAGCGCGAGCAGGCGCCGGCGGAGCTCGTGCCCGGCAGGGACGTGGACTGGGCGAGCGCGGACGCCGAGCCGGCCGGGTGCGTGCCGGTGCGGGCGACCGACCCGCTGTACATCCTCTACACCAGCGGGACCACCGGCCTGCCCAAGGGCGTCGTGCGTGACAACGGCGGGCACGCGGTGGCGCTGCTGTGGAGCATGACGAACGTCTACGGCATCGGGCCGGGCGAGGTGTTCTGGGCGGCCTCCGACGTCGGCTGGGTGGTCGGCCACTCCTACATCGTGTACGGCCCGCTGCTGCTCGGCGCCACGACCGTGCTCTACGAGGGCAAGCCGGTCGGCACCCCGGACGCGGGCGCCTACTGGCGGGTGATCGCCGAGCACGGGGTGAACGCGCTGTTCACAGCGCCGACCGCGTTCCGGGCGATCAAGAAGGAGGACCCGGAGGCGGTCCTGCTCGGCGACTACGACATCTCGTCGCTGCGGACGCTGTTCCTCGCCGGAGAGCGGCTGGACCCCGACACCTACCACTGGGCGTCGGACAGGCTCGGCCTCCCGGTGGTCGACCACTGGTGGCAGACCGAGACCGGCTGGCCCGTCGCCGCCAACCTGCGCGGTCTGGAGCCCATGCCGATCAAGCCCGGCTCCCCCACCGTGCCCGTCCCCGGCTACGACGTGCGTGTGCTCACGCCTTCGGGCGCCGAGTGCGCCCCCGGCGAGGAGGGCGCGATCTGCATCCGGCTGCCGCTCCCGCCCGGCACGCTCCCCACGCTCTGGCAGGACGACGAGCGCTACGTGAACTCCTACCTGTCGGCCTTCCCCGGCCACTACCTGACCGGCGACGGCGGCTACGTGGACGAGGACGGCTACCTGTTCGTGATGGGCCGCACCGACGACGTGATCAACGTGGCCGGGCACCGGCTGTCGACCGGATCCATGGAGGCGGCGCTGGCCGCGCATCCGGCCGTGGCCGAATGCGCGGTGATCGGGGTGGCCGACGAGCTGAAGGGGCAGGTCCCGCGTGGCTTCGTGGTGCTGAAGAGCGGGGTGGAGACCGACCCCGCGGCACTACGGGCCGAGCTGGTCCGGGCGGTCCGCGATCAGGTGGGCGCCGTGGCGGCGTTCAAGGAGGTGGACGTGGTCCCGGCGCTGCCGAAGACCAGGTCGGGCAAGATCCTCCGCAAGACCATGCGCGGCATCGCCGAGGGCGTAGACGAGCCGGTTCCCTCGACCATCGAGGACGCGACGGTGCTGGACACCCTCCGCTCGATCGTGACTCCGCGCTGATCGCACCGGACACACCGGCCGCCGGGGCGGTTCAGGGGACGGAGTCCCCCTCCTCCGGTTCCCCGCGCCCTCGTCGCTTCCTCCCTCCCGGGAGTGCGCGGGCGATCGGCTCCGAACGGCTGGCGATCAGCGGTCCGAGCAGGGCGAGCACGAGCACGTACCCCGCGATGAACGGCGCGAGCCTGGTGTCCAGCCCGGCGGCCAGCGCCATGGTCGCCAGGACGAGGGCGAACTCGCCGCGTGACAGGACGGTGAGCGAGATGTTGACCGCCTCCATCCTGCCGAAGGAGTTCAGCTTGGCGGCCAGCACACCGGCCACGACGTTGAGCAGCACCGTGATCGCCACCGCGATCACGATGGGCCAGGCCACCGAGAGCATGTCGCCCGGCTCGATGGACAGGCCGAACGCGAAGAAGAAGAGCGCGGCGAAGGCGTCCCGGAGCGGGTGGACGAGCTGGCGGATGCGCGGCGCCGCCTTGGTCGAGCTCAGAATGAGTCCGATCATGAAGGCTCCGATGGCGTCGGAGACGCCGAGCTCCTCCGCGACGCCGGCGGTGAAGATCGCCAGACCGGTGAACATGACCACGAGCAGCTCGTCGTCCCTGGTCGTGACGAGCGTGTTGACCAGCCGCGTCCCCCAGCGGGCCAGCGCGGTCAGCACGATCAGGAAGGCGAACGCCTTGCCGAAGGAGATCGCGGCGGCGGCGAAGGTGTCGGCACCGCTGAGCACCGGCTGCAGCACGGCCAGGTAGAGCGCGAGGAAGACGTCCTCGACCACGATGATGCCGAGGATGAGGCGGCTCTCCGGGTTGCCGAGCCGCCCGAGGTCGACGAGCAGCTTGGTCACGATGGCCGAGGAGGAGATGCCGATGACGCCGGCCAGGACCAGGGCCTCCCTGCTCCCCCAGCCGACAGCGAATCCGAAGGCCAGTCCGCCGCCGACGTTGAGCAGGATGTACAGGACCCCCGCCAGCACCAGCCGCCTGCCTCCCTGGACGAGSTCGTCCAGGGAGAACTCCAGGCCGAGGTAGAACAGTAGGAAGATCAGGCCGAGCGCGGCGATGACCTTCAGGTCCGCCGGGTTGTCGACCAGGGCGAGACCGGGCGTGTGCGGGCCGAAGATGATGCCCGCGAGCATGAACAGGGGGATGGTCGGCAGCCCTATCCGGGTGCCGAGCCTGGCGATGATCCCCGCGGCGAGGAAGGACCCGCCGAGGGCGATGAGAGCGTCACCCAGTGCCACGGTGACCCCTTTCGGGGCAGATTCCGGGCATGGTGAACGCGCATTCGTAGAACATGAAAACCTCCGTCGAGCGATCTGGTGTCAGGGCGTCACAGATCGCCGGACGGAGGCGCCCGGGGTTCGGAGCTGTCGCGTACGGCCCGCGCGGTGGGGGCCGTCCGGGGTCGTGGGGCCGGAGTCCGTGTCCCCTGCCCCGGCTCGGCCGCTTCCGTGTGCGGCGGGGGCAGGCAGCGGTCCGCCTGATGATGGACGGACGGGGGGAGCAGCGCGCCCCCCGCCAGTGTGATCGCGAGTCCAGGCTCGTGATGGCGTCCGTGGGGGGCCGGAAGCGGCGCGTGGACGAAGGCGAACAGAGCCAGCAGAAGGGCGGCGACCGTACCGACGACCCTCCGCGACAAACCGGACCCTAACGCTTGATGGAATTGTCCATTACTTTATCATTTGTCTGCAGATGGGATTGGGGTGCCATATACGCCCACTGCCAGACCAGCTCAAGCGGCCCCCGCTCGAAGCGGCGCAGCCACAGCGTGGACAGTGTCATGAACAGGGCGCAGACACCCGCCCAGGCGGCGATCACCCACCACGGGCGCAGCCCGTCGAACCGCGCGGCCAGCCCCAGCCCCCAGCCGTAGCAGAGCGCCGCGGCGGCCAGGTTCTGGAAGACGTAGCAGCTCAGCGCGGTGCGTCCGACGTTGGTCAGGCCCCGCCGCAGCAGGCCGGGAGCACCCGCCATCCGGTGGACGAGCGTCGTGACCAGGGCGAGCAGGCCCAGCGCCACCAGTGGGGGGAGCAGGTAGCGGTCGACCAGGAACCAGGTCTCCCCGGCGAAGGAGGTCAGCAGGTTGAGCGGGGCGCCCACGCCGAACCCGATGACCATGAGCTTCCGGCGGAGGACGGCGCCCCGCCCGGACTCCTCGAACACCCCGGCGCGCATCAGCCGCGAGCCCAGCAGGAACAGCACGATCCCCATCGGGACGATGAACACGGCCTCGATCCGGTAGACGCCGATCAGCTCGATCCGGGCGGCGACCTGGTCGAGGTAGGAGCCCTCGGAGAACAGCGTGGACGGCGCCGCGGCCGGCGGGGCCATGCCGGCCCGGCCGTAGGCCAGGGCGAGGGTGACCAGTCCGACCAGCACCGTGAACACCGAGCCCACGGTGATCATCCAGGCCCTGACCGCCCGGTCGCTCCGGCCGATCAGGTACGCCACGATGATCGAGGTCAGCGCGTAGCCCATGAGCACGTCGAACTCGAAGATCAGCACATAGTGGATCAGCCCTTCGAGGAACAGCAGCCCCGCCCGCCACAGGTACCAGCCGGGCCAGGGCGCGCCCCGGCGCGCGGCCGAGCGGTACTGCAGCTCCAGCCCGACCCCGAACAGCAGGGTGAGCAGCGCCAGGAACTTGCCGTTGGCCAGGAAGCGGAGGAAGGTCTCCACGGTCCCGGTCTGGCCCAGCGCGTCCAGCAGGCCCTCGGGGCCGGCCGGGCTGGTGAAGATCCAGATGTTGGTGCCCAGCGTGCCCACGATGGCGACACCCCTGAGCACGTCCAGCACGTCGATACGTCGCGTCGTCACATCTCAACGATGTCCGGCCCCGGGCGGCCGGACATCGTTACGCGGACCCATCCGGGGCGTACATCGATGGATGTAGGGACTCAGACCTCGGGCGGCGGCCCCGGCGGGAGACGGCACCCGCGAGAGACGACACCTGGCCGCCCGGCGAGCCTCTCCCCGCC
>NZ_NGFP01000297.1 GCF_002149035.1 Streptosporangium minutum | reverse complement strand
CGATCCGGGAGCCCGCCGCTCCACCCCCGCCTCCACCTCCACCTCCACTTCCGGCACCGGCATCGGCATCGGTAAGGCCCTCTCCGGTCCGGGCGTCCATCGCGCCCGCCCCGGGCGGGAGGAGCCCGGCCGCCGCGCAGGTGACCACGATCGGCGGCGCGGCGTCGGCGAGCATCACCGCGAGGCGGTCCCGCGGGTAGTCGGGGTCCAGCGGCAGGTAGGCGGCACCGGACTTCAGGATCGCCAGGAACGCGACGACCATGTCGAGCGAGCGGGGCACCGACAGCCCGACGCAGCGGTCGGGGCCGGCGCCCCGGGCGATGAGGTGGTGCGCCAGCCGGTTGGCCCGGACGTTCAGCTCGGCGTAGGTGACCTCGGTGTCCCCTGCCACGACGGCCACGGCCTCGGGGCGCCGCCGTACCTGCTCCTCGAACAGGGTGACGGCGGTGCCGCCCGGCACCCCGCGCGGCGCGCCGCCCCAGTCGCCGAGAAGTGCCCGCTCGGCCTCGTCGAGCAGTTCGATCGCGCCGACGCGCAGGTCCGGCCCGGCCTGGGCGATCTGGGTCAGGCAGCGCAGGAACCGGTCGTGGTGGTCGGCCAGCTCGGCCTCGCCGTACAGCTCGGGGTGGCCGTCGAAGTCGATGCGGACGCCGCGCCCGTCGGAGCCGTCGTAGAGGTTGATCGACAGGTCCTCGATCGGCCCGGTGGACAGCGGGTGCGCGGTGGCGGCGTGACCGGCGAACTTCAGGTCGTAGTCGAAGCGCATGATGTTGACGACCGGTCCGAACAACCGCCCGCGTACCTCCCGGCGCAGGTCCTCATACCGGTAGCGCTGGTGGACCAGCAGCCGCCCGACCTCCCGGGTGACTTGCCCGACGAGCTCCCCGAAGGTCGTCTGCGGCCGTACGGCCAGACGGAGCGGGAGCACGTTGGAGACCATGCCGGGGGTGCGCCGGGCCGCCGGCGTGGTCCGGGCGGTGACCGCCAGCCCGAGGACCACCTCCTGGGCCCCGGTGAGGCGTCCGACGAAGGCCGCGACAGCGGCGATCATGAGTCCGGACACGGCCGTCCCGTGGGAGAGGGCCGCCTCCGTCAGAGCGGCGGCGTCGCGCTCCCCCAGCCTCGCGCTCCACCGGTGGAAGCGCGACGTGGCGACGGCCGTACCGGAGGAGAGGGCGGGCACGGCGGGCAGGTCGGCGAGTTTGTCCAGCCAGTGGCGGCGGTCGGCCTCGAAGCGGCCGGAGGCGCGGTAGGCGGCGTCCTCCTCCAGGAGGGTGGCCAGGGACCCGAGGCCACCGGGCTCGGGGTCGCGCCCCTCTGCCAGCGCGGTGTAGACCTCCGCCAGGCGCTGGGCGATCATCGGCCCGCTGTAGCCGTCCATGATCACGTGATGGCAGCGCAGGTACCAGAGGTAGCGGTCGTCGGCGACCCGCAGCAGGGCGGTGGCCAGGAGCGAGCCCTCGCCCAGCGGGGAGGCGAGCTGGGCCCGCATCCACTCCAGGGCGGTCCGCTCGTCTCCGAGGTCGAGGAAGGGGCAGGCGGGCTCCCGCTCCTCGACGATCTGCCCGCCCTCGACGATCCGGACATGGATCGCGTCGACCTCCCGGGCCGCCAGGCGGACGGCCGAGGCGAAGAGCACCGGGTCCACCGGCCCCGAGATCTCAATGTACTGGGCGATATGGATCGGGTCCTCAGGGGTGATCCGCTGAGCGTGCCACATTCCACTCTGCGCTGCGGACAATGGCAGGAAGGAACCCGGAACAAGCACCGTCGCCACGCTTTCCACCTTGGCCGAAGAAATGCCTGATGGGTGCGTATCAGCACCTCAGAGGGGAAGAAACGCATTGTGTGCGACTATCTGCCCCACGTTTGTTACCTGGCAGTAAACCACAGGTGTGATCTATATCGCAATAATGGAATTTGTCATTTCCCGCTAAACTCACCCTCCATTTTTTCGCCTTTCATCAAGACGACCCGGCTGGATCTGAGCATGACGCGCGGCCGTACCAGACCCCGGGGCCGGAGCATGACCTGAGGCCGCACCCGGGGGCCCTGCCGCCGGACCGGCCGCCCCGCTCGGTGCCACCATGACAGCCCCCTCGCCAGCCGGCTCGGCCACCAGACGGCGTCGCCGACGTCCAGGGTCAGCGCGGTGACGAGCACCGAACGGACGATCATCGTGTCGAGCAGCACGCCCACCGCCACCGCGAAGGCGATCTGCACGGTCTGCGTCAGCGGCAGCACCACGAGCACCGCGAAGGTGCCCGCGAGCACGACTCCGGCCGAGGTGATCACGCCGCCGGTCGCGCCGAGGCCGAGGATCGCGCTGTGCGCGGTGCTGTGCCGGTGCGCCTCCTCCCGCACCCGGTGCATCAGGAAGATGTTGTAGTCCACCCCCAGCGCCACCAGGAACACGAAGACCAGCAGGACGAACCCCTGGTCGACCCCGGCGAAGCCGAACAGGTGGGCGAAGGCCAGCGAGCTGATCCCCAGGGTCGCCAGGAAGGACACCACGACGGTCGCCAGCAGGAGCAGCGGCGCGACGAGCGAGCGCAGCAGCAGGGCCAGCACCACGAAGACCACCAGGAGCACCAGCGGGATGATCAGTGCGCGGTCCCGCTGCGCGCCCCGCTCCAGATCGGCGACGAGCGCCACGTTCCCGCCGACGTTGACGTCGGGGGCGGCCACCGCCCGCAGCCGGTCGCGCAGGGCGAGCACCTCCTGCTGCTCGGACTCCTCGCCGTCGCCGGCGCGCACGGTCACGTTGAGCAGGATGTCGCCGTTCCCCGCCGCGCCCAGCGAGATCGCGGTGACCTCGGGCCGCTGGGCGGTGTCCACGATCACGTCCCTGACGTACTGCTCGGTGGTGACCACCTGGACCGGGTCGGCCGCTCCGGCCGGGAAGTGCCGCTCGGCGGCCTCCTGCCCGACGACCGAGTCCGGCCTGCCGAGGAACACGTCGGCGTTATCCAGCCCGCCCGCCTTGTAGGAGGCCAGCCCGGACGCGCACACACCTAGCCCGATGACGGTGACCACCCACACAAGCCGGGGATTTCTCGCGATTTTTCGGCCTAAAGAGCCCCAGATTCCGGCGTCGGCAGGGAGCTCCCCGGCCGCACCGGACGGCCGCGCCGGACCTCGCCCGCCGGACCGGACCGCCCCGCCCGCCCTCTCGCCTCCCGGGGCGCGGTCCGGCCGCTCCGAGGGCCGGCAGCGCGGGATGAGCGGCCAGAACACCCACCGTCCGAAGACGACCATCACGGCCGGCAGCAGCGTCATCATGGCGAGCATCACGCCGGCCACGCCGACCGCCGAGACCGGTCCGAGCCCCTTGGTGGAGTTGAGGTCGGCCACCAGCAGGCAGAGCAGCCCGGCCACCACGGTCGCCGCGCTCGCCAGCACCGCCGGCCCGGCCCGGCGCAGCGCGACCGCCATCGCCTCGTGCCGGTCCTCGTGCCTGCCCAGTTCCTCCCGGTAGCGGGCGATGAGCAGCAGCGCGTAGTCGGTCCCCGCACCGATCACCAGGACCATGAGCAGCGAGACCGCCACACTGCTGACCGTGATCATCTCCGCGGCGGCGAGCAGGTAGTTGACCCCCATCGCGACGACCAGTCCCACCAGCACGACGCTCAGCGGGAACAGCCAGAGGACCACGCTGCGGTAGGTGATCAGCAGCACCACCACCGCCACGCCCATCGCGGCCAGCAGCAGGTCGGTGTCCACGGTCGAGAACACCGCGAGCGCGTCGGCCTGGAATCCGACCATGCCCGTGATGTGCGCGGCCAGCCCGGCCGGACGGCCCGCGTCGACGACCCGGCGCACCCGCTCGACGACCTCGGCCGTCTCCCGGCCGCCCTGGTCCCTGACGATGACCACGACCTGGACGGCCTGACCGTCCTTGGACCGCTGCGCGGCGATCAGCTTGATCGTCTTGGTCAGCCTGGGCATCTGGAGCTTCCGCTCGACCACCTGTAGCTGTTCGGGCAGCCTCCCCCTGGCGTCCCGGTAGGGCTTGAGCTCCCTGTCGAACTCCGCCCGCCCGAAGGTCTTGCCCCCGGTCGGCGTGGGCAGCTCCGCCACCACCCCGTCGATCCCGGCGAACGCCTTCATGTCCCGGGCGATCTCGTCCCGGTCGGCCGTGGTGACGCCCTCAGGCCGCTCGTAGACGATCGTCGCCGGGGAGAGGTTCTCCCCCTGCATGCCGAGGATGCGCTTGACCGCCCGCGCGGAGTCGGCGTTCTCGGGAAGGTAGGCGGCGATGTCGTCCTTCTGCACCGACTCCAGCCGCCCGGCGAAGGAGACGGCCGTCCCGATGATGCCCAGCCAGATGACCAGCACCACCCATTTCGTACGCCGGCCGCACAGCAGAGCGGTCATCGGCCCGCGCTCAACCGTCCCCGGAGGTGGTCCGCCATGGCCGCGACCGTCGGATGCTCCCAGGCGAGGGTCGGCTCGATCTCCAGCCCGTACTCCGCCTCGATGTCGCCGCACAGGCTGAGCGAGTAGACCGAGTCCATGCCGTACTGGGCGATCGGCACCAGGGGGTCGATCTCCTCGGGGGCGCGCATCACGTACGAGGCCACCTGGGCCCGCAGCCAGCCCCGAATGGCGTCCAGGTCGGTGGCGATCCCGGCGTCGGCGGACATGATCACGCTCCTTCTGCTACGGCTTCTGCTACGGCGTGCGCGGTCGGTACGGGGTGCGGGATCGGCGCGCCGGGGCCGGCCGGTACGGGGTGTCCGGCCGGTACGGCCTGCGCGGCGACGGCCGCCGTGAGCTCGGCGTGGACGACGGGCAGCGACCCGCTCAGCAGCAGGTCGCGGGTGCGGGAACGCTGGACCTTGCCGCTGGTGGTCTTGCCGACCCCGCCGCGCTCGACCAGCACGACGCTCATCGACGGCAGGCCGAACACGCGGGCGAGCTCCCCCTGGACCATGCGGGCGACCTCTGCGGCGGAGGCGCCGCCCAGACGCTGCCAGCGGACCTCCTGGACGAGCACCACGTGCTCGCCTCCCGCCTCGACCCCGAAGGCCGCCGCGGCGCCCAGCGACGGGTGCGTCTCCCGGGCCGCCTCCTCCAGGTCCTGCGGGTAGAGGTTGCGCCCGTTGACGATGACGACGTCCTTGCTCCGGCCGGTGACGTAGAGCTCCCCGTCGAGCAGGAAGCCGAGGTCCCCGGTCCGCAGGAAGGGCCCGTCGCCGTCGGCGGTGCGCCCGCCGAAGGTGTCGCTGCTGGCCTCCCCCCGCTGCCAGTAGCCCCGCGCGACGCTCGCGCCGCGCACCCAGATCTCGGCGACGCGCCCGTCCGGCAGGACCGCCCGGGTCTCGGGGTCGACGATGCGCACCGTCATGCTGATCGGCCGCCCGCAGCCGACCAGTTCCACGCCGTCCGGCGCGGGGACCGCCTCGTTCCGCTCCAGCGCGCCGGTGTCGAAGCGGCGGATCAGCGGCCCGTGCCCCAGCGGGGTGGCGGTGACCACCAGGGTGGCCTCGGCCATGCCGTACGCCGGGGCCCAGGCCTTCTCGCTGAAACCGGCGGCCCCGAAGCGCCCGACCATGGCGCGCAGCGTGCCGGTGCGGACCGGTTCGGCCCCGTTGAGCGCGAACCGCAGGCTGGACAGGTCGAGGCCGGCCGCCTGCCCGTCGGTGACCCGGGTGGCGCACCACTCGTAGGCGAAGTTCGGCGCGACGGTGTATCCGGCCCGGTAGCGGCTGATCATCTCCATCCAGAGCGCGGGGCGCATGACGAAGGCGATCGGCGAGGCGAAGTACAGGTCGCCGCCCGAGTAGATCGGCTGGAGCAACATGCCGATCAGGCCCATGTCGTGGTAGTGCGGCAGCCAGCCGACCCCCACGCCCTCCTGCGGCGAGCCGATCGCCCGCCAGATCTCCTCCTCGTTGTGGAGCAGGTTGGCGTGGGTGAGCATGACGCCGCGCGGCTCGCTGGTGGAGCCGGAGGTGTACTGCATGTAGGCGAGCGTGTCCGGCCCGATCTCCGGCATCGTCCACTCGCCGGGGCCGGGCAGGTCCAGGGTGTCGGTGGCCACGCACTCGACCGCGCCGTCCAGGCCGACGTCGCGCAGCCACCGGGTGAGCATGGCCTGGTTGGCCGAGTCGGTGAGCACGAACCGTACATCGGCGTCCTTGATGATCCCCTCCGCCCGCTCCAGCGCGCGCGGGTCGGTCTGCGGCAGCGGTGAGGGCACCGCGATCACGCGGGAGTACAGGCAGCCGAGGAAGGCGGTCAGGAACTCCAGGCCGGCGGGGTAGAGCAGCAGCGCCGTCTGGTCCGCCGCCCGACGCCCGGCCAGCCACGCTCCGATGGACCTGGCCCGCGTGTCGATCTCGGCGAAGGTCAGGCGGCTCTCGGCGAGCTCGCCCCTGCGGTCCTCCACGAAGGTGTACGACCGTTGGTGCCCGTACCGGTCGGCCTGCGTGCGCACCCGCTCCACAAAGGACATCTGGTCATCTCCCGTGACGGCAAGACAACCCAACATAGGAGGAAAGATCAGCCGGTCCCAGGCCTGCGCCGCACAAGCTACCGCTCGGTTTTATGCGGAAAGTTAGTATTTTGCCCCCAGCGAATTGTCCCTTCAATCCGTGTCGACACAGAGCGGGATGTTGCCCTGTTAGGCTGACCTTGCTTAACATCTGAGCAACTGTTCAAGTGTTGATGGAATGGATCTTACGATGGGTCACGGACACGGCCACGGCCATGGGCACAGCGCGGACTCCGACCGCCGCTACCTGGCGGTGGCGCTCGCCCTTCTGGTCGTCTTCATGGCGGCCGAGGTCGTCATCGGCGTCATCGCCAACTCCATCGCGCTGATCTCCGACGCCGGGCACATGCTCACCGACGCCGCCTCCATCGCGCTCGCCCTGATCGCGATGAGCATGGCCGCCCGCCCCGCCCGCGGCGCCTACACCTTCGGCTGGAAGCGCGCCGAGATCCTGTCTGCGGCGATCAACGGGCTGACGTTCGTGCTGCTCGTCGTCTACTTCGTCTACGAGGGCGTGCGCCGGCTCATCGAACCGCCCGAGGTCAAGGGGCTGCTGGTCTTCGGCACGGCCCTGGCCGGGATCGCGGTCAACGCGGTCGCCGCCTGGCTCATCGCCAGGGCCGACCGGAGCAGCCTCAACGTGGAGGGCGCCTTCCAGCACATCCTCAACGACATGTACGCCTTCATCGCCACCGCGATCGCGGGCGCGGTCGTCTGGCTCACCGGCTGGGGCCGGGCGGACGCGATCGCCGCCCTGGTCGTCGCGGCGCTGATGGCCAGGTCCGCCTACGGCCTGCTGCGCGACGCCGGGCGCATCCTGTTCGAGGCCGCGCCCCCCGGCGTGCACCCCGCCGAGGTGAGCGCCGCGATCACCGCCCACGGCGACGTCACCGGCGTGGAGGACCTGCACGTGTGGACCGTGACCAGCGGCTTCCCGGCGCTGTCCGCGCACGTGATCGTCAAGACCGGCGGCGACTGCCACCGGATCCGCCGCGAGCTCGCCGAGCTGCTCCACGAGCGCTTCCACATCGACCACACCACCCTGCAGGTCGACCACGTGCCGGGTACGGCCTGCCGGATCGTCAAGGCTCCCGGCAGCCCTCCCGCGGCCGGCGTCGCCTCCTGAACCGGGCGCCGCCACAGGCGCCCGCAGGCGGGGAGGCCGCGCGTCAGGCCGGAGCGAGGACGCAGAACTCGTTGCCCTCCGGATCGGCGAGGACGATCCACCGGACGTCGCCCTGGCCCACGTCGGCGGGCGTCGCACCGAGCTCCTTCAACCGGGCCACCTCCGCCGCTTGATCGTCACCGCGGTAGGGCAGCAGGTCGAGATGGACGCGGTTCCACACGGTCTTCGCGCCGGACGTGCGGAGGAACTCCAGATACGGGCCGACCCCCTTGGCGGAGCGCAGCGTCGCGTGATCGTCGGTCACCTCGTGGAGGGTCCAGTCGATCGCCTCGCCCCAGAACCGGGCCATGGCCCGCGGGTCGGCGCAGTCGACGACCACCGCGGCGATCGGTCCGGTGTCCCGGTAGATCTCCCGAGGCTCCAGCACGCAGAACACGTTGCCCTCCGGGTCGGCCAGGACCGTCCACGGCACGTCGCCCTGGCCCACGTCGGCGGGCGTCGCACCGAGCTCCTTCAGCCGCGCGACCAACTCCGCCTGATGGGCCGCGGAGGTGGTGGCGAGATCGAGGTGCACGCGGTACTTCACCGTTTCGGGGTCCGGGACGGTGACGAGATCGACGTAGAAGGCGTCGGGGTCCGGCCAGGCGAAGCCCTCGGGTTCGAGATTGGTCACACCGGGTCCCTCGCTGGAAACGCCCCAGCCGAGCGCCTCCGCCCAGAACCGGCCGAGCGCCGAGTCATCCCGAGCTTTGAAATTCACCTGAACAAGTCGGAGCGCCATGCCGCTCACCCTATGCCCAACGGATGAACCGGGATGAACCACGCGTCTCAGACTCAACTGCGGTAACGGGCAGGCCGGGGACTTCGCCGCGGACGGGAGCACCGCGGCCACGGGGCCGTGGACGGGGCCGCCACCGACGCGGACGTCCCGGCGGGGGCGATCACGCCCTGAGGCAGGCCTCGAAGACCGCGGTGAGCCGCCTGATCACGGTCTCCTGGTCGGGCGCGTCGAACGCGTCCGGGCCGTAGAGCTGGCTCAGAGTGCCGGCGCCGGTGATGAGCGAGGTCGCGACGGTCGCCCGGAAGATCGCTTCCGGTCCGGACAGCCGTGCGGCCAGCGGCCCCAGGATCGCCGAGCTGACCCGGTCCCGGATGAGCCCGTGGGTCTCCGAGCAGGACGCCGACCGGATGAGCGCCGCCATGACCGGACTCCCCCGCTCCGACCGGAGGCGTTCGGCGACGTACTCCGCCAGGCGCCGGGGCAGCTCTGCCTCGGGAACGTCCAGCACGCCGGGGAAGCGGCCCTGCATGGCGAGCACCTCGGCGAACAGCTCCCGTTTGGAACCGAAGTAGCGGTTGATCAGCGCGACGTTGGCGTCCGCCTCCGCGGAGATCAGCCGCATCGTCACCTGGTCGTAGCCCAGCTCGGTGAACAGCTTGCGGGCGGCGTCGAGAATGCGGCGCCGGGTGCCTGCCCGGTCGCGCTGCCGTACCTCATCCACCCGTCCGATCCTTCCAGATTTGACCAGTAAACAAGCGTCTACTAACTTCACATGTATCGTACACACATTGGGGGATGCTTCATGCTGACCGAACAACAGGCCCAGGCCGAGGCCGCACCGCGCTTCACGCACAAGCAGGTGCTGGAGATCTTGGCCGGACTGATGCTCGCCATGCTGACGTCGATGATCGCGACGTCCGTGGTGGGAACCGCGCTGCCGACGATCGTGGGCACGCTCGGCGGTCAGGACCAGCTGGCCTGGGTGGCCAGCGCGACACTGCTCACCATGACGGCCTCCACCCCGCTCTGGGGCAAGCTGTCGGACCTCTACGGCCGCAAGTTCATGTTCCAGGTCTCCCTGGTCGTCTTCACGGTCTCCTCCATCGCCGCGGGCTTCTCCCAGGACATGGGCCAGCTCATCGCGGCCCGGGCCGTGCAGGGCATCGGCGCCGGCGGACTCGCCGCGCTGCCGCAGATCATCCTGGGCGACGTGGTCGAGCCCCGCGAGCGTGGCCGTTACTCCGGCTACATGGGTGCGGTCTTCGGCGTCTCCACCGTCGCCGGTCCGCTGCTGGGCGGATTCATCGTCGACAACATGTCCTGGCGCTGGACGTTCTGGATCTGCGTGCCGCTGGCCCTGGTCGCGTTCGTCGTCATCCAGAAGGTGCTCAAGCTGCCGCTCGTCCGCCACGACACCAAGGTCGACTGGTGGGGCGCCACCTTCATCACCGGCGGGACCACCGCGCTGATGCTGCTGCTGTCCCTGGGCGGCCAGGAGTTCGACTGGAACTCCGCGTGGTCCTACGGCCTGGGCGCGCTCAGCCTGGTGATGTTCGGCCTCGCCGTCGTCGCCGAACGCCGGGCCGCCGACCCCATCCTGCCTCCGCGCCTGTTCCGCAACCGCACCTTCGTGCTCACCAGCGTCGCATCCCTGCTGGTCGGCGCGGCGATGTTCGGCGCGCTGATGTTCCTCCCGCAGTACCTGCAGATCGTCAAGGGCATGAGCCCCACCGGCTCCGGCCTGATGACCCTGCCCATGGTGCTCGGCCTGCTCGTCTCCTCGATCCTGGTCGGCCGCTTCGTCAGCCAGACCGGCCGGTGGAAGATCTTCCCCGTCGCCGGCATGCTGCTGGTCGCGCTCGGCCTGTTCCTGCTCTCCCGGCTGCACGTCGACAGCTCGCTGGTGGTCGTCGGCCTCGACATCGCTGTGCTGGGCATCGGCCTCGGCGCCTCCATGCAGATCCTGATCCTGGCCGCGCAGAACGCCGTGACCCGCAGCGACCTGGCCTCCACCACCTCGGGTGTGGCCTTCTTCCGCTCCCTGGGCGGCGCGGTCGGCGTGGCGGCCTTCGGCGCCATCCTGTCCAACCGGCTCAGCGCGGAGCTGATCTCCCTGGCCAAGGCCGCCCACCTGCCCCTCACCGGCGGCGCGACCCCCAGCCTCGGCTCCCCCGACGCCATCAGCCACCTGCCCGCCCCGGTGCTGGAGGTGGTCCTGGAGGCCTTCACCCGGGCCATCCACATGGTCTTCCTCGTGGGCGTGCCCATCGCGGTCCTGGCCGCGGTGGCCACCCTGATGCTGAAGGAGATCCCGCTCCGCTCGTCCCAGACCACCCCCGCCA
>NZ_NGFP01000296.1 GCF_002149035.1 Streptosporangium minutum | reverse complement strand
GGCGGGGCGTAGCCCTGGGCGGCCGGGGGCGCCTGCCCGGCCGGCACCGGGAAGTGGGCGCGGGCACCCGCCATGCACTCCAGCAGCGCGTGCTGCTCCTCGTTGAACGTGCGCTCACCGATCATGTGACGCCTGGCCCGCTCGTGGAGCAGGCCGAGCTCGGTGGCGGCGAGCTGGTAGTCGTTCATCGCCCGCAGCCCGGCCCGGCCGCCGTTCGTCCTGGCCCACTGCCTGGCCTGACGGCGGCCCGGCAGCGAGGAGAGCATGGCGACGTCGTGCGGGCCCACCAGCCCCGTCGCCTGGTAGGCGGGCAGATAGGTCTGGATGAGGGCGACGATGCGCTTGCGGTCGCGGAAGACGATCCCGATAAGGACGAAGAGCACGATCATCAGCAGCACGTAGGCGACGGCCAGGCCGCCGATGCCGACGTAGGAGGCGAAGCCGTTCCATATCCCGTGCAACAGCATCGCGCCGATCCAGCCGGCCGCGATCACGACGACCCGCCCCCGGCCCTGGCGCTGCGCGGCGTAGGCCACCGCGACCCCGATCATCGAGGTGAACAGCGGATGCGCGAACGGCGACAGGATCCCCCTGAGCACGACGGTCACCGCCAGCCCCTGCGCGCCCATGTCGTCGAGCGCGGCCACGTAGTAGCTGACGTTCTCGCTCATCGCGAAGCCGAGGCCGACCATGCTGGCGTAGATGATGCCGTCGGTGGGCCCGTCGAGCTCGGCCCGCTTGAACCTGAGCAGGCCCAGCAGGACCAGCCCCTTCATCGTCTCCTCGACCACGGGGGCGCCGAAGGTGGCGGCGATGTTGCGCGAGCTGTCATAGCCCAGCTGGACGGTGTTCTCGATGTAGACCAGGTTGAAGGAGTTGACGAGGCCCGCGATCAGGACCGCCACGCCCGCCCCCCAGGCGAACGCGAAGATCAGGTTGCTGCGCGGCTCCGGCTCCATACGGTCCAGCGCGAGCACGGCGGCCAGCAGCACCGGGACCGGGGCCAGGGCGAGGGCCAGGGCGATGAAGAAGTAGACCGGATCACCGTTCAGCACGTCGAACGAGAACGACGCCAGCGCGCACAGACCGGTCACGACAAGACCGGCGATCAGTGCGACAGACGGGCGGTCCTTGAACACCCACCGAGGATCACGGCTTGCCATGTGGCAACCGTAACCGATCAAACACGACGTGTCCCCCCTCCCTCTCCCGCGGCCGGTGGCCACCCGGGGACACCGCCGTCGCGCGGATCGGGGGGCCGGGCGTCACGGGCGCGGAGGGCATGGCGGAGGACCGGGAAAGGGCGGGGCCGCGGAGGGGCGCATGCCGTACCTGGAGCGCTCAGACGAGCATCGAGTCGACGGCGACGGCGAGGAAGAGCAGCGCCAGGTAGGCGTTGGACCAGTGGAAGAAGCGCATCGGGCGCAGGTCCACGCCGGTCTTGCCCGCGTTGACCCGGCCGAGCAGGCGGTAGACCTCCCACAGGCAGGCGGCGCCGAGGACGACGGCCACGGCGGGGTAGAGCAGGGTGGTCCCGGCGATCGGCCACAGCAGCAGCGAGCAGGCCACCGTCGCCCAGGTGTAGGCGATGCTCTCCAGCACCACGCGGCGCTCGGTGGCGACCACCGGGAGCATGGGAACCTTCGCCGCGGCGTAGTCCTCCTTGTAGCGCATGGCGAGGGTCCAGGTGTGCGGCGGGGTCCAGAAGAACACCACGCCGAACAGCACCAGCGGGGCCCAGCTGAGGCTGCCCGTGACGCCGGCCCAGCCGATCAGCACCGGCATGCACCCCGCCAGGCCTCCCCACACCACGTTCTGGGAGGTCCGCCGCTTCAGGATCATCGAGTAGACGAGGACGTAGAACAGGTTCGCCGCCAGCGACAGGCCGGCCGCGAGCCAATTCACCGTCAAACCCAGGCCAAGAGTCGACAGCACGCCGAGGACGACGCCGAAGATCAGCGCGTTGGCCGGCGGGACCTGGTCGCGGGCCAGCGGACGGCGCCGGGTACGGCGCATCGCGGCGTCGATGTCGCGGTCGATGTAGCAGTTCAGCGCATTCGCGCTGCCCGCCGACAGGGTGCCGAAGACCAGGGTGGAGACGGCGATCCACAGCGGTGGCAGGCCACGGGCAGCCAGGAACATCACCGGCAGCGTCGTGATCAGCAGCAGTTCGATGATCCGCGGCTTGGTGAGGGCGACGTAGGCCTTCACGACATCGCCGAACGAGCGCGGCGTGACGGTGTCAGCCGTGCCCGTCGCGGACGGGGCCGTCGATTGCTTGTCGGTCAGCACCATCTAAGGCGCTTCCAGCACGTGCGGGGTCAACGCGTAACCTCTGATTAGAGCGAATCCGTGAATGCGGGCACCAGCCAGCCTTGAATGCTCAACTCTAGTTGTTGGGTCGGCCGGTTCCGGCATGGGGTGCGGAGACGGCACGACGGGACGCCTCACGGGGGTTCTGTCCACGCTGATCATCACTCCTGCGGACTCGCCCCGGATCGGCCTACGCAACGGTAGCAAGGCCGACCCGTTAGGGTCCGGTGTGGGCGGGAAATGCCAAACCGGCGCCACCATCACACGACTAGATCCGGAGATCGAGCACTTGAGCAGCGAACTCGTGCCAGCCCTTGAATGGAGCGACCTGGACCGTCAGGCGGTCGACGTCGTACGGGCCCTGGCGATGGACGCGGTAGAGAAGGCGGGGTCGGGTCACCCCGGCACCGCGATGAGCCTCGCACCCGCCGCGTACCTGCTTTTCCAGCAGACGTTGCGGCACGACCCGTCGGACCCCACGTGGGTGGGTCGGGATCGGTTTGTCCTTTCCGCCGGCCACACCAGCCTGACCCTCTACATCCAGCTGTACCTGTCGGGCTACGGCCTGTCCCTGGACGACCTCAAGGGCCTGCGCCAGTGGGACAGCCTGACCCCGGGTCACCCCGAGCACGGCCACACCATCGGCGTCGAGACCACCACCGGCCCGCTCGGCCAGGGGCTCGGCAACGCCGTCGGCATGGCCATGGCCGCCCGCCGCGAGCGGGGGCTGTTCGACCCGGACGCGGCGCCGGGCGCCAGCCCCTTCGACCACATGATCTGGTGCATCGCCTCCGAGGGTGACATCGAGGAGGGCGTCAGCCACGAGGTCAGCGCCATCGCCGGCCACCAGAAGCTGGGCAACCTGGTCGTCGTCTTCGACAGCAACCACATCTCCATCGAGGACGACACCCAGATCGCGCTGAGCGAGGACATCACCAAGCGCTACGAGGCGTACGGCTGGCACGTCCAGACCGTCGACTGGACCAAGAACGGCGACTACTCCGAGGACGTCGAGGCGCTGCACCAGGCCCTGGAGGCCGCCCGCGCCGAGACCGACCGGCCGTCGTTCATCCGCCTGCGCACCATCATCGGCTGGCCGGCGCCGAACAAGCAGAACACCGGCAAGGCCCACGGCTCGGCCCTGGGCGCCGAGGAGATCGCCGCCACCAAGACCGTCATGGGTCAGGACCCGGCCAAGAGCTTCGACGTGCCGGACGAGGTCCTAGAGCACGCCCGCGAGGTCGTCGGCCGCGGCCGGGCCGCCCGCGCCGAGTGGGAGAAGGCCTACCAGAGCTGGCGGTCGGCCAACCCCGAGCGCGCCGCCGAGTTCGACCGGATCAGCGAGCGGCAGCTGCCGGCCGGCTGGACCGAGGCGCTGCCGGTCTTCGAGACCGGCGCCTCCGTCGCCACCCGCAAGGCCTCCGGCGAGGTGCTCAACAGCCTCGCGCCCGTGCTGCCCGAGCTGTGGGGCGGCTCGGCCGACCTGGCCGAGTCCAACAACACCACGATGAAGGGCGAGCCGTCCTTCATCCCGGAGGAGTACCAGACCAAGGAGTTCCCCGGCAACCGCTACGGCCGCACGCTGCACTTCGGCATCCGCGAGCACGGCATGGGGTCGATCCTCAACGGCATCGCCCTGCACAACGGCACCCGGCCCTACGGCGGCACGTTCCTGGTCTTCAGCGACTACATGCGCCCGGCCGTACGGCTCGCGGCGCTGATGAAGCTGCCGGTCACCTACGTGTGGACCCACGACTCCATCGGCCTGGGCGAGGACGGCCCGACCCACCAGCCGGTCGAGCACCTGTGGGCGCTGCGCGCCATCCCGGGCCTAGACGTCGTCCGCCCGGCTGACGCCAACGAGACGGCCGCGGCGTGGCGGACCGTGCTGGAGCACGGCGACCGCCCGGCCGCGCTCGCGCTGACCCGGCAGAACCTCCCGGTCTACGCCGGCACCGCCGACGCCAAGAAGGTCGCCCGGGGCGCCTACGTCCTGGAGGAGGCCTCCAACGGCCAGCCCGCGGTGGTCCTGATCGGCACCGGCTCCGAGGTCGAGCTGGCCGTGCAGGCCCGTGAGCTGCTGGAAGCCGAGGGCATCCCGGCCCGGGTCGTGTCGATGCCGTGCGTGGAGTGGTTCCAGGCCCAGGACTCGGCCTACCGGCAGACGGTGCTGCCCCCGGCGGTCCGCGCGCGCGTCGCCGTCGAAGCGGGAATCGCGCTGGGCTGGCGGGAGTTCGTGGGAGATGAAGGGGAAGTGGTGAGCCTGGAGCACTTCGGTGCCTCCGCCCCCTACAAGACCCTTTACGAGCAGTTCGGCCTCACCGCCGAGCGGGTGGCTGCCGCTGCTAAGGCCAGCCTCGCGCGGACCGGGGCCGACAAGGGCGAGACGACAGGAAACTGATCATGAGCGAGATCCTGAAGAGCCTTTCCGAGCACGGCGTGTCCGTCTGGCTGGACGACATCAGCCGCGAGCGCCTGCGCACCGGCAACCTGGAGTCGCTGATCCGCGAGAAGCACGTGGTCGGCGTCACCTCCAACCCGACGATCTTCGCCTCCGCGCTGAGCAAGGGCGACGCCTACGACACCCAGCTCCACGACCTCTCCGTACGCGGCGTGGAAGTGGAGGAGGCGGTGCGCGCCATCACCACCTACGACATCCGCTGGGCCGCCGACGTGCTCAGGCCGGTCTACGACGCCACCGGCGGCGTGGACGGCCGGGTCTCGATCGAGGTGGACCCGCGCCTGGCCAAGGACACCGACAAGACCGTCGCCGAGGCGCGCGCGCTGTGGTGGATGGTCGACCGGCCCAACCTGTTCATCAAGATCCCGGCCACGGTCGAGGGTCTGTCCGCTATCACCCAGGCGATCTCCGAGGGCATCAGCGTCAACGTCACGCTGATCTTCTCCCTCGAGCGCTACCGCGCCGTGATGGACGCCTGGCTGACGGGCCTGGAGCGCGCGCGGGCCAACGGCCTGGACCTGGCCGGCATCGAGTCGGTGGCCTCCTTCTTCGTCAGCCGCGTCGACAGCGAGATCGACAAGCGCCTGGAGAAGGTCGGCACCCCCGAGGCCAAGGCCCTCAAGGGCAAGGCGGCGATCGCCAACGCCCGCCTCGCCTTCGCCGCCTTCGAGGACGTGATCAACTCCCCGCGCTGGCAGGCCCTGGCCGCGGCCGGAGCCCGCCCGCAGCGCCCGCTGTGGGCCTCCACCGGCACCAAGGACCCGAGCTACCCCGACACCCTCTACGTCGACGAGCTCGTGACCGCGGACACGGTCAACACGATGCCGGAGAAGACCCTCGACGCCGTGGCCGACCACGGCCGGATCACCGGCGACACCGTCCGCCCCTCCTACGAGGACGCCTGGAACACCATGGCCGCGCTCAAGGAGGCCGGCATCGACTACGACGACGTGGTGAGGGTGCTGGAGGAGGAGGGCGTGGAGAAGTTCGAAGCGTCCTGGAACGAGCTCCTGGCCACCGTCTCCGCCGAGCTGCGGAAGGCGTGAACCCCATGTCAGTGTCCGTAACGTTCGGCGAGGAGAGGCTGGCCGAGCAGGCCGCGGAGACGGCCGGGCGGCTCGCGGCCGAAGGGGTCCACGAGGCCCTGGCCGCCGGCGATCCCGCCCTGTGGGGCCCGGAGGCCGGGCTCGAGGCGGCGATCCGCCTCGGCTGGCTCACCCTCCCCCAGACCAGCAGGGAGCTGCTGCCCGAGCTCGGCAAGCTCGTCGAGCGGGTCCGCGCCGAGGGCCTGGACCATGTGGTCCTGGCGGGCATGGGCGGCTCCTCGCTCGCCCCCGAGGTCATCACCGCCACCGCCGACGTGCCGCTGACCGTGCTCGACACCACCGACCCCGGCCAGGTGCGCCGGGCGCTCGACGACCGGCTGGACCGCACGATCCTGGTGGTGGCCAGCAAGAGCGGCGGCACGGTCGAGACCGACAGCCACCGGCGGATCTACGAGAAGGCCTTCCGCGACGCGGGGATCGACCCGGCCGAGCGGATCATCGTGGTCACCGACCCGGAGTCGCCGCTGGAGCAGACCGCCAGGGACGCGGGCTACCGGGTCTTCCTGGCCGACCCCAACGTGGGCGGCCGCTACAGCGCCCTGACGGCGTTCGGCCTGGTGCCCAGCGCGCTCGCCGGGGCCGACGTGGAGCGGCTGCTCGACGACGCCGCCGCCGTGCAGCCGCTGCTGTCGCAGGCCGAGGGCAACCCCGGCCTGGAGCTCGGCGCCGCCCTCGGCGCCGCCGCGCTCTCCGGCCGCGACAAGCTCGTGCTGGAGGACAGCCTCTCGGAGATCAACGGCCTGCCCGACTGGATCGAGCAGCTGGTCGCCGAGTCCACCGGCAAGCAGGGCAAGGGCATCCTGCCGGTCGTCGGCGCCGAGCCTGGCGAGGCCGAGGACGAGCTGCTCGTCGGGATCGACTCCGACGGCGCCCTGACCGTCAGCGGCCCGCTGGGCGCGCAGTTCCTCGTCTGGGAGTACGCCACGGCCGTCGCCGGCCGCGTCCTCGGCATCAACCCGTTCGACCAGCCGAACGTGGCCGAGTCCAAGGAGAACACCGGCAAGCTGCTCGACCGGCCGGAGCTGCCGGTCGGCACGCCGATCCTGGTCGACGGCCCGGTCGAGGTGTACGGCGAGCTGCCCGGCTCGGAGGCCCCCAAGGACCTGTCCGACGTGTTCACCCGGCTGCTGGAGGCCATCCCCTCCGACGGCTATCTCGGGATCATGGCCTACCTCGACCGGGAGGCGGCGTTCGACGCGCCCCACGCCGAGGGAGCCTCGTTCGAGGAGATGACCGAGGCGTGGAGCGCGGCCGACCCGGCCACGCTGCGCGCGCAGCTCGCGGTCCGGACCGAGCGGCCGATCACCTTCGGGTGGGGCCCCCGGTTCCTGCACTCCACCGGCCAATACCACAAGGGCGGTCCGCAGAACGGCGTGTTCCTGCAGATCACCGGGGTCGTGGAGGATGACGTCGAGGTGCCCGGCAAGCCGTACACCCTGGGCCGTCTCCAGCTCGCGCAGGCCCTGGGAGACCAGGGCGCGCTGGCCAGCCGCGGGCGTCCCACCGTACGGCTGCACCTGACCGATCGTGCGGCCGGTGTCGCACGTCTGCTCGCGGCAGCGCGGGAGGCCTGAATGAGCAAGGAACGCTCCGTGGTGCGAGCCGACACGGTGCGGGCCGATCCCGCGCAGAGCGACGCCGCGCAGGGCGACGCGGCGCAGGCCGGCCGGGCGCACTCCGACGGCGCGCACCACACCGTCGGGGCGCATGCCGAGGAGCCCGTGGCCGCCGCCTCGGCGGCCGCGACCGCCTCCATCACCGACGAGGTGGTGGCCGCCAACCCGTTGCGCGACCCGGGCGACAAGCGCCTGCCACGTGTGGCGGGGCCCTGCGTGCTGGTGCTGTTCGGCGTGACCGGCGACCTGGCCCGCAAGAAGCTGCTGCCGGCGATCTACGACCTGGCGAACCGGGGGCTGCTGCCCCCGGGGTTCTCCCTGGTCGGCTTCGCCCGCCGCGACTGGCAGGACCAGGACTTCGCGCAGCTCACCCATGACGCCGTCAAGGAGCACGCGCGGACGCCCTTCCGCGAGGAGGTCTGGAAGCAGCTGTCGGAGGGCATCTTCTTCTGCCCGGGCGAGTTCACCGACGACGGCGCGTTCGACGCCCTGGCCATGATGCTCAAGGAGATCGACCAGACCCGGGGCACCGGCGGCAACTACGGCTTCTACCTCTCGGTGCCGCCGAAGTTCTTCCCCGTCGTGGTCGAGCAGCTCAAGCGGACCGGCCTGGCGCACGGACCCGAGGGGTCCTGGCGCCGGGTGGTGATCGAGAAGCCCTTCGGGCACGACCTGAAGAGCGCCCAGGAGCTCAACGCGATCACCAGCGCGGTCTTCCCGGAGAGCTCGGTGTTCCGCATCGACCACTACCTGGGCAAGGAGACCGTCCAGAACATCCTGGCGCTGCGGTTCGCCAACAACCTGTTCGAGCCGATCTGGAACCGGGGTTACGTCGACCACGTCCAGATCACGATGGCCGAGGACATCGGCATCGGCGGCCGGGCGGGTTACTACGACGGCATCGGCGCGGCCCGGGACGTGATCCAGAATCACCTGCTCCAGCTGCTGGCGCTGGTGGCGATGGAGGACCCGACGTCGTTCGAGGCCAACTCGCTGCGCCGGGAGAAGGAGAAGGTCCTCAAGGCCGTCCGGCTGCCGCAGGACCTGGCCGAGGCCACCGCGCGCGGCCGCTACGGGGAGGGCTGGCAGGGCGGCGAGCCGGTCGTCGGATACACGCAGGAGGACGGCATCCCGCCGGACTCCATCACCGAGACCTACGCCGCCATCAAGCTGGAGATCGCCAACCGCCGCTGGGCGGGGGTGCCGTTCTACCTGCGCACCGGCAAGCGGCTGAGCCGCCGGGTGACGGAGGTCGCCGTGGTGTTCCAGCGCGCGCCGCACCTGCCGTTCAGCAAGGACGACACCGAGATCCTGGGGCAGAACGCCCTGGTCATCCGGGTTCAGCCGGATGAGGGGATCACGGTGCGGTTCGGCTCCAAGGTGCCCGGCACCGCCATGGAGGTCAGGGACGTCTCGATGGACTTCGCCTACGGCGAGTCGTTCATGGAGTCCTCTCCCGAGGCGTACGAGCGGCTGCTGCTGGACGTGCTGATCGGCGACCCGCCGCTCTTCCCGCACCAGCGCGAGGTCGAGCTGTCGTGGAAGATCCTGGACCCGATCGAGGACTTCTGGGCCACCCAGGGCCCGCCGGAGGAGTATCCGGCGGGCACCTGGGGCCCGGCGTCGGCCGACGAGATGATGGCCCGCGACGGGCGCGCGTGGAGGAGACTGTAGATGGCGAGCTTCATGCTCAGCGGCACGACCGCGTCGAAGATCTCCTCACAGCTCACCCAGCTGCGCCACCAGATGGGCACCCCCGCGGTCGGCATGGTGCTGACCCTGGTGGTGGTCTCCGACGAGAGCAACCAGTACGACGCGGTCCGGGCGGCGACCGAGGCGGCCAGGGAGCACCCCTCCCGGATACTGGTCGTCATCCCCCGCGACCCGCAGGAGCCCAACCGCCTCGACGCCGAGCTGCGGTTCGGCGAGTCCACCCCGGGTGAGGTGATCCTGCTGCGCCTGTACGGCGAGCTCACCAAGCACGCCGACTCGGTGGTCGGCCCGCTGCTGCTCACCGACACCCCGGTGGTGGTCTGGTGGCCGGGCGACTGCCCGGACGTGCCGGCCAAGGACTCGATCGGCATGCTCGCCCAGCGCCGCATCGTCGACGCGCGGTCGGCGGCCGACTCGGTTCAGGCGATCACCGGCCGGGCCCGGGGCTACGTCCCCGGTGACACCGACCTGGCCTGGACCCGGCTGACGACGTGGCGGAGCCTGCTGGCCGCCGCGTTCGACCAGCCGGTGGGCAAGGTCAAGAAGGGTTTCGTGGAGGCCGTGCCCGGCCACGCCAGCGCCCTGCTGCTGGCGGCCTGGCTCAGCGAACGCCTCGGCGCCCCGGTGAAGGTCTCCGAATCGGCCGGCCCCGGCCTGACCGCGGTCAGGCTCGTCACGGCCGACGGCGACATCTCCATCAGCCGAGGCGACGGCCGCCTGGCCACGCTGTCCCGCCCGGGCCAGCCGGACCGCCGGGTGGCGCTGACCCGCCGCCCGACCTCGGAGCTGCTCGCCGAGGAGCTCCGGCGCCTGGACCCCGACGAGATCTACGAGGCCGCGATCCGGCGACTCGCCCGGACGCACAAGTCCTGACCTGTGAGCGCCCCGCGGCCGACCGCGGGGCGCTCTGTCATCGACAGCACGTTGAAAGAGAAGTCCCGTGAGCGTTCCCAACGTGATCATCCACCGTGACGCCGACATGCTGGCCAAGGCCGTCGCCGCCCGGGTGATCACCCGCACCGTCGACGTGCAGTCGGGCAAGGGCTCGGCCTCGCTGGTGCTGACCGGCGGCACCGTCGGCATCGCCACCCTGGCGGAGATCGCCGCCAGCCCGGCCCGCGACGCCATCGACTGGCGCAACCTGGACATCTGGTGGGGTGACGAGCGTTTCCTGCCCTCCGGGCATCCCGAGCGCAACGAGACCGGTGCCCGCCAGGCCCTCCTCGACCACGTCGACGTCGACCCCGCCCGCGTCCATGTGATGCGCGGCCCCGACTCGGGCATGACCGCCGAGGAGTCGGCCGAGGCCTACGCCGACGAACTCCGCAGGGCCGCGCGTCCCGAGGACCACGGTCCGGCGCCGTCGTTCGACGTCATGATGCTGGGAATGGGCCCGGACGGCCATGTGGCGTCGCTGTTCCCGGGCATGCCCGCGCTGTACGAGACGCGCCCGGTGGTCGCGGTGCACGGTTCCCCGAAGCCTCCGCCCACCCGCATCTCGCTCACGCTCCCGGTCATCCAGGGGTCGCGCGAGGTGTGGCTGATCGCCGCGGGCGAGGAAAAGGCGGGAGCCGTACGGCTGGCGTTGTCGGACTCGGGGCCGATGCAGGTGCCCGCGGCGGGCGCCCGCGGTCGCCAGCGGACGCTGTTCCTGCTGGACAGGGCGGCCGCCTCGAAGATCCCGTCGTCCCTGGGACGGCTCTCCTCCCCCTGAGCCCCTCGGTCCCCGAC
>NZ_NGFP01000295.1 GCF_002149035.1 Streptosporangium minutum | reverse complement strand
CCGCAGGCCTCCGTGCCGCAGCCCCGGCAGAAGACGCGCCGGCCGGTCGGCCTCCTGCTCGCGGGAGCGGCCGCGCTGGTCGTGGTGGGCGGCGGGACGGTGGTGGTCCTGCAGAACGGAGAGAAGGCGGCGGCGGCGCGGCCCGTGGCGTCGACGCCCGCCTCCCAGGGGGCGGAGGAGTCGGACCCGGCGCTCACCCCGGACGACCCGCCCGCGGCGTGGGAGTCCCCCAAGCCCAGGAAGAGCCCTTCCCCCTCCGTCCAGGTCACGAGCGAGACGGTCTCCCAGCCGACGGCCAGGCCGGCCGACCAGCCGACCGTCCGGCCGACCAAGAAGGCGGGCGGGGGCTCCGGGGACGGCGAGCCGGAGCCGGACGAGGAGACCTCGGAGCCGCCCTCGGTGATCGAGCCGACGGACGCGGGCCTGCCGTCCCCGACGGTCAAGCCGCCGGCGACCGCCAAACCGACGGCGAAGCCYACGTCGAAGCCCTCCGCGACCGGTAAGCAGACGGCCTCCCCGCCGAAGCCGAACCCCTTCACCCCGACGGGCGTCTGCGGTTCGGGCTACAAGGTGGTCAACTCCAGGGCCCTCGGCTCCGCCGCGACCATCTACCTGCTCTACAGCTCCGGCGCGGGTAAGAACTGCGTCGTCACCATGGCCAAGTACGTACCTCCCTCGAAGATCAGCATGAACGCGACGCTCCAGGTGAAGGGCGGCTCCTCGGGGGGCAACCCCGGCTCCTTCACCTTCTACGCGGGCCCCGTACGGCTCTCCGCCGTCAAGAAGTGCGTCATCTGGGGTGGCTCGTACGGCTCCCTGTCGTGGAAGAGCGGCTGGAGCCACTGCGGCTGACCCGGCTGTCCGTCCCGGCTCCACGCCCGTCCCCCCGGAGCCGGGGCGTGAAGGACGCGGAGCGGGACCGCCCCTGGTAGCGGAGCGGGTTGTCGGCTACGTTAACTGGCGTGATCGTCAAGTCCGAGGTGCTGACCAGCCGCGGCAGGCCGGCGAGGAGGCCGCCGTCGCCCCGCTCACCACGTTCCGGGCACGGGCCGTCGGCCTGACGCCGGCGTCGACCACACCCGTCCCGGCCGGGACGCCGCCGGCCGCATCCGCGTCCGCGTCAACCGAGGGAGACGGCGCATGAGCCGGCTGGACACATCCGGAGACGACTACCTGGCGCGGCGCGAGGCGATGCTGGCCAAGCTGGCCGAGCTGGACGCCGAGCAGGCCAGGGCGGTGGCGGGCGGCGGTGAGAAATACGTCGAGCGGCACCGCCGTCGGGGCAAGCTGCTCGCCCGGGAGCGGATCGAGCTGCTGGTCGACCCCGACTCGGCCTTCCTGGAGTTGTCGCCGCTGGCGGGCTGGGGCAGCGACTTCCCCGTCGGGGCCAGCGTCGTCACCGGGATCGGGGTGATCGAGGGCGTCGAGTGCGTGATCAGCGCCAACGATCCGACCGTACGGGGCGGCGCGTCCAACCCGTGGACCCTGCGCAAGACGCTCAGGGCCGCCGACATCGCCTTCCAGAACCGGCTGCCGCTGGTCAACCTGGTGGAGTCCGGCGGAGCCGACCTGCCGACCCAGAAGGAGATCTTCATCCCGGGCGGCCGGATGTTCCGGGACCTGACCCGGCTGTCGGCCGCCGGGATCCCGACGATCGCCCTGGTGTTCGGCAACTCCACGGCCGGCGGCGCCTACGTCCCCGGGATGAGCGACCACGTGGTCATGGTGCGGGAGCGCGCGAAGGTCTTCCTCGGCGGGCCGCCGCTGGTCAAGATGGCCACCGGGGAGGAGTCCGACGACGAGTCGCTGGGCGGCGCCGAGATGCACGCCCGCGTCAGCGGCCTGGCCGACTACCTGGCCGCCGACGAGCACGACGCGCTCCGGATCGGGCGGCAGATCGTCAGAGGACTGAACTGGCGCAAGCTGGGCCTCCTCCCGGGGGCCGTACGGGACCCGCTGTACGACGAGGACGAGCTGCTGGGCATCGTGCCCGAGGACCTGAAGATCCCCTTCGACCCGCGCGAGGTGATCGCGCGGATCGTGGACGGCAGCGTCTTCGACGAGTTCAAGCCCCTGTACGGCGGGAGCCTGGTGACCGGGTGGGCGCGGCTGCACGGCTACCCGGTCGGCATCCTGGCCAACGCCCGCGGCGTGCTGTTCAGCGAGGAGGCGCAGAAGGCCGCGCAGTTCATCCAGCTCGCCGGCCAGGCGCGCACGCCGCTGGTCTTCCTGCAGAACACCACCGGCTACATGGTCGGCAAGGACTACGAGCAGGGCGGCATCATCAAGCACGGCGCCATGATGATCAACGCGGTGTCCAACTCGACCGTCCCGCACATCACGGTCGTCATGGGCGCCTCCTACGGCGCGGGCAACTACGGCATGTGCGGCCGCGCCTACGACCCCCGCTTCCTGTTCGCCTGGCCCAGCGCGAAGTCCGCCGTCATGGGCCCCGCGCAGCTCGCCGGGGTGCTGTCCATCGTAGGCCGGAGCGCCGCCGAGGCCCGGGGGCAGGTCTACGACGAGGAGGGCGACGCGGCGATGCGGCAGATGGTCGAGGCGCAGATCGAGGCCGAGTCGCTGCCGTTCTTCCTGTCCGGGCGGCTCTACGACGACGGGGTCATCGACCCCCGCGACACCCGGACCGTCCTGGGCCTGTGCCTGTCGGCCGTCAACAACGCCCCCGCCCCGGAGCCCGCCGGCTTCGGCGTCTTCCGGATGTGAGCTCGCCCATGATCAGCCGACTTCTCGTCGCCAACCGGGGGGAGATCGCCCGCCGCGTCTTCCGCACCTGCCGCGACCTCGGCATCGAGACCGTCGCGGTCTTCTCCGACGCGGACGACGCCGCACCCCACGTGGCGGAGGCCGACCACGCCGTACGGCTCGCCGGGGTCAGGCCCGCCGACACCTACCTGTCGGTGGAGGCGATCGTCGGCGCGGCCCTCGCGACCGGGGCCGACGCCGTGCACCCCGGCTACGGCTTCCTGTCGGAGAACGCGGCGTTCGCGCGGGCCGTGCTCGACGCCGGCCTGACCTGGGTCGGCCCCTCCCCCGAGGCCATCGCCGCGATGGGCTCCAAGATCGGGGCGAAGGCCCTGATGGCCGGGGCCGGAGTCCCGGTGCTCCCGGGTTTCACCGCCGAACCCGGCTCCTCCGCGGCCGAGCTCGAACAGAGGCTGGACAGCATGTCCGCCCCGGCCGGCGGATCGGCGCCCGGCCGGCGGACGCCCCTGCTGGTGAAGGCCTCGGCCGGGGGCGGCGGGCGCGGGATGCGGATCGTGGAGCCGGCCGGCGACCTGCCCGGCGCGGTCGAGTCCGCCCGGCGGGAGGCCGAGTCGGCGTTCGGGGACGGCACGGTCTTCGTCGAACCCCTGCTGGAGGACGCCCGGCACATCGAGGTCCAGATCCTGGCCGACCTGCACGGGACGGTGTGGACGCTGGGCGAGCGGGAGTGCTCGATCCAGCGGCGGCACCAGAAGGTGATCGAGGAGACCCCCTCCCCGGCGATCTCCCCCGGGATGCGGGCACGGCTGTGCGACGCGGCGGTCAGGGCGGCGGAGGCGATCGGATACGCCGGGGCGGGAACCGTCGAGTTCCTGGTGAAGGGCGACACGGTCGCCTTCCTGGAGATGAACACCAGGCTCCAGGTCGAGCACCCGGTCACCGAGTGCGTCTACGGCGTCGACCTGGTCGAGCTCCAGCTCCGGATCGCCGAGGGCGCCCGGCTCCCCGAGACTCCGCCGTCCCCGTCGGGCCACGCCGTCGAGGCACGGCTCTACGCCGAGGACCCCGCACGCGACTGGCTGCCGCAGAGCGGCACCCTGCACCGCTTCGACGTCCCCGGGGTGAGCTCCCGCTTCTCCCCCGTGCCCCGCGGGGCCTCCCACGGCCTCCGGCTGGACTCCGGCGTCGAGGACGGCTCCGAGATCGGCGTCCACTACGACCCGATGCTCGCCAAGGTCATCTCCTACGGAGCCTGCCGTGCCGACGCCGTCAGAAGGCTCGCCACCGCCCTGTCGAACGCGAGGATCCACGGGCCCGTCACCAACCGGGACCTCCTGGTCGGGGTCCTGCGCCACGAGGCGTTCCTCGCGGGAGACACCCACACCGGCTTCCTCGCCGAACACCGCGACGCCCTGGCCGCCGGGCCGGGCGCCGTACGCCTGTCCGCCCTCGCCGCTGCCCTCGCCCGGGCGGCGGCGGGCCGGGCGGCGGCGACCGTGCAGGCCGGGCTGCCCAGCGGGTGGCGGAACGTGGTGTCACAGCCGCAGCGCGCGGCCTTCGAGGAGGCGGAGGTCTCCTACCGGATCACCCGGGACGGCCTGCGGGCCGAAGGCTTCCCCGACACGGTCCTGATCGCCGCCACGCCCGACCTGGTCGTCCTGGAGACCTCCGGCGTGCGGCACAGGTTCGCCGTGGCCCGCTATGACGGCGTGACCCACGTGGACTCCCCTCTCGGCCCCGTACGGCTCACGCCGCTGGAGCGGCTCCCCGAACCGGCCACGCGTGTGGCGCCGGGTTCCCTGCCGGCGCCGATGCCCGGTACCGTGCTCCGCGTCGAGGTGAAACCGGGCGAGCACGTCACCGCGGGCCAGGTGGTCGTGGTGCTGGAGGCCATGAAGATGGAACATCAGATAACCGCCCCGGCGGCGGGCACGGTCTCCGCGTTGAACGTGGTGCCGGGCCGGCAGGTCGAGGCGGAGGCCGTACTGGCCGTCATCGAGGAGCGGGCATGAATACCGACGGGGGCTGGCCAGTGGAACGCCTGGTGCACAGGGAGGTGTCCGGCGGGGTCGCGACGATCACGATGGACTCCCCGCGCAACCGCAACGCGCTGTCGGTGCGGCTGCTGGGCGACCTGGAGGACCGGCTCAACTGGGCGCTCGCCGAGGAGAGCGTGCGGGTCATCGTGCTCACCGGGACCGGGCCGGTGTTCTGCGCCGGCGCGGACCTCAAGGAGCAGCGGATCGAGCCGGGCAACGCGCACGAGGCGCCGGTGACCGCCTCGTTCCCGGAGATCATGAACCTGATCTGGGAGAGCCCCAAGCCGGTCGTCTGCCGGTTGAACGGCACCGCGCGCGCCGGAGGGCTGGGCCTGGTGGCGGCCTGCGACTTCGCGATCGCGCCGGACACGGCGTCGTTCGCGTTCACCGAGGTACGGCTCGGCGTCGTCCCCGCGATGATCTCGGTGACCGTGCTGCGACGGCTGGACCCCCGGGCCGCGGCCGAGTACCTGCTCACCGGGGAGACCTTCGACGCCGCCCGCGCGCAGGAGATCGGCCTGCTCACCCGTGCCGTGCCGGAGGAGGAGCTGGACGCGACGGTCGCCCACTACACCGGCATGCTGCTGCGCGGGGGGCCCGAGTCGCTGGCGCTGACCAAGCAGCTCGTGCGGACCGTGCCCGCGCTGCCGGTGGAGGAGGGCCTGCGCCGGATGGCCGAGCTGTCCGCCCGGCGCTTCACCTCCGCCGAGGGCCAGGAGGGCATCGCCGCCTTCATGGAGAAACGGCCCGCGTCCTGGATCCCCCGATCCTGAGGGCCTGACGCCGCGCGCCGGTCCGGAGGCCTCGCCTCCCGCTCCGGCTCGCCGCGCGCCGGTTCCGGAGGCCTGACGCCGCCCCCGCCCCGCCACGGGGCGGGCCCTGGATCCCCCAGCCCTTGGAGGCTCGATGCTGCGCATCGCCAACTGCTCCGGCTTCTACGGCGACCGGCTGTCGGCCGCCCGGGAGATGGTCGAGGGCGGTCCGATCGACGTGCTCACCGGCGACTGGCTCGCCGAGCTGACCATGCTGATCCTGGCCGGGAACCGGCTGAAGGGCCGTCCCGGCTACGCGCCGACCTTCCTGCGGCAGCTTGAGCAGGTCCTGGGGACGTGCCTGGAGCGGGGCATCAAGGTCGTGTCCAACGCGGGCGGGCTGGATCCGGCGGGATGCGCCGGCGCGGTGGCCGAGCTGGCCGGCCGCCTCGGGCTGCCGGTGAAGGTGGCGCACGTCACCGGGGACGACCTGTCCGGTCACGACCTGGGCGGCGCGCCGAACCTGGACACCGGGGAGAGGCTGCCCGCCGCCCCGCTGACCGCCAACGCCTACCTGGGGGGCCGGCCGATCGCCGCCGCCCTGTCCGCCGGGGCGGATGTGGTGGTGACCGGCCGGGTCACGGACGCCGCGCTGGTCACCGGGCCGGGAATCTGGCGGTACGGCTGGCGGCCCGGCGACCACGACGCGCTGGCCGGATCGGTGGTGGCCGGGCACGTCATCGAGTGCGGCTGCCAGGCGACCGGCGGGAACTACGCGTTCTTCGGCGAGGTGCCCGACCTGGCGCACTGCGGATTCCCGCTGGTGGAGCTGGAGTCCGACGGATCCAGTGTGATCACCAAGCATCCCGGGACCGGCGGGCTCGTCTCGGTGGGCACGGTCACGGCGCAGCTGCTGTACGAGATCGCCTCACCCCGGTATCCGGGCCCCGACGTGGTGGCGCGGTTCGACACGATCCGCCTGGAACAGCAGGGCCCGGACCGGGTCCGGATCTCGGGGGTGCGCGGCGAGGCCCCGCCGGACACGCTCAAGGTCGCGATCAACTACGTGGGCGGTTACCGCAACACCATGACCATGGTCCTGACCGGCCTGGAGATCGAGGCCAAGGCCCGGCTGGCCCAGGAGGCCATCTGGTCCCGCGTCCCCAGGGAGTCCTTCGACCTGGTCGACGTCGAACTGACCCCCCTGACCGCCACCGCCCCGCCGCCTGACGCCGCACCGCTCACCGGTACCGCCCTGCTCCGCGTCACCGTGATGGACGCCGACCGGAAGAAGGCCGGACGCGCCTTCTCCTCCGCCGTGGTGGAGACAGGCCTGGCCAGCTATCCCGGCTTCTACGGCCTCACCCCACCCGGCGACGCCTCCCCCTATGGCGTCTACTGGCCCAGCCTCGTGCCGGCGGAGACCGTCCGGGCACGCGTCTGGCTCGACGGCCGCGAACTCGACGACCCGGAACCCGCCGGTCCGGAACCCGGGGAGCGCGAGCCCGGCGGCCTGGAACCCGGCCGTGGGACGGCCGTGGATCGGGCACCCGGCGGTGGGACGCCCGGGGACCGGGCACCCGGTGGCGGCGGTCCCGACGGCGGAGAGCACCCCGCCCTCCGGGCGGCCTCCGCCGCGTCACCGCTCCCGGTCCAGGCGCCGGAGCGGCCGGAGGCGGGCCCGATCGGCCCGGGGCCCGAGGCCGGTGGCCGGACCGTGCGGACCGCGCTGGGCACGATCATGGGCGCCCGCTCCGGGGACAAGGGCGGCAACGCCAACCTGGGCGTCTGGGTCCGCACGGCCGAGCAGTTCGCCTGGCTGTCGGACCATCTGACGGTCGAGCGGTTCAGGGAGCTCCTCCCGGCCACGGCCGGCCTGGAGATCGACCGCTTCGACCTCCCCAACCTCCACGCTCTCAACTTCGTCGTCCACGGCCTGCTCGGGCGGGGCGTGGCCGCCAGCCCCCGCCTCGACGCCCAGGCCAAGGCTCTCGGCGAGGAGCTCCGCGCCAGGCACGCGGACATCCCCCGCTCCCTGCTGTGACCGCTCCGTACGACCGGACGGGACGGGGGAACGCACGCCACGGGTGCCGTCCGGCACCGTCTCCCCCCGGCGGCGCCACCGGGCCCGCGGCCGCGGAGGCCGCCTTCGACGGGGCGGGACGGAGACGCCGGCCGCCGCCGCGGCGGGCTATTGACCCTCACGGGGGAAGATCGTAGATTCACCATTGACAGAACATCATTCGGTTAGGGCGGACGCATGACCTCCACGCACCTCGTCGAGCCTGTGCGCCCGTGCCCGGAGCCTCATGTGAGGACGCGCCGTACGGACCCCGCCTCCGAGCCGCCGCCCACTACCGGATGGGCGAAATATGCATAATTTGGCGATTGAAACCCCCATACAACCTTCCGAACTCTAGGATTGCCCGCAATTGCATCATGAGGCTGGCTCGGGGAAGGAATCAGTCATGCGTTTGCGGTTTCTTGGCTCCACTTCGGAAGCGGGCGCCTGCCCGTCGCTCTACGAGACCGACCACGGCACCATCGTCGTCCAGGGTCTCCACGTCACCGACGCCGAGGCCCTGGGCGACCTGCGTCACGTCCTGGACGGTGAGAGCGCGGTGGAGGTACCCAGAGAGCTTCTCGTGGACATCGCCCGCCGGGTGCTTCTGTAAATATTGATCACGATTGGGGAGACCTCTATGGCATGACCCGCCGCCCAGGGCTAGCCTCATGCGCACCATGCGGGAGGTCGCGTGAGCGAGCGGACCCGCGAGCACGACGGCGCCGGCGCTCACATGTCCGGCAAAGGAGATCGGGTGAGCGGGTTCCAGCAGGTCAGGGCCGACCTGGGTGTGCAGCTCAAGCAGCTGCGGGAGGCGGCCCACCTGTCGGGCAAGGAGCTGGCCGAGCGGCTGAGGTGGCAGGCCTCGAAGGTCTCCCGGATCGAGAACGCCCGCCAGACCGCCACCGAGGACGACATCACCCAGTGGGGGCGGGCCGTCCAGGCCGCCCCCGAGGTCGTCGAGGAGCTGATCGAGCAGGCGTCCGGCCTGCTGGAGCGGCAGGACTCCTGGCGGCAGCGGCACCGCAGCGGGCTGGCCGCGCTCCAGGAGGACATCCGCGACCTGGAGATGCGGACCACCCTGTTCCGGGTGTTCGAGCCGGGGGTGGTCATCGGCCTGCTGCAGACCACCGAGTACGCCCGCAGCATCTTCACCCGGATCAAACGCCTCTACAACGCGCCCGACGAGATCGACGCCGCCATCAGGGTGCGCATGCAGCGCCAGGAGATCCTCTACGACCAGACCAAGAAGTTCCGGTTCATCCTGCCCGAGGCCGTGCTCCGCTACCGCCTGGCCCCGTTGGACGTGATGCGCGGCCAGCTCGACCGGCTGCTCGCGGTGACCGCGCTGCCGAACGTGGAGTTCGGTGTGGTCCCCTTCGAGGCCCCTCTCCCCTCCGCCCTGCTCAACGGCTTCTGGATCTATGACAGCGACCAGGTCGCGGTGCCCACGAGGACCCGGGACCTGATCCTGCGCGACCCGGACGACATCGCCTTCTACGAGCGGACCTTCGAGGAGTTCTACGAGATCGCGGCCTTCCGGGAGGCCGCCAGAGCGGTGATCGTCCGGGTGCTGGAGGACTTCGCACGACAATCCGCGGATTAATCCCCGCAATTGCTTGATTAACCTCCCAAGATCGTGCAATTCTCTGTCGAGACGGAGGTGACACACGATGCTGGACACGCTGTCTTGTCTGGAGAGGTTCGCCGCTGCCACGCGGCGGCACGCGGACCTGTCCGTGCAGAGGATGTCGTTCGGGGACCCCGCTTACGTGTGCGTCCGCAACCGCTTCAGCAACACGCTCGTCGAGACCGTGACGTGCTCCCAGGACGGGGGCTTCATCACCTCGTGGGGCTACCGGCTGGGCAGCACCGACAACATCGAGGACGCCGCCGCGCGCCTGGCCTTCCTGCTCGCGGCAATGCCCGCCTGAGCCCCGCGGCCTCCCGGCCGCCGGAGCGGCCGATCCGAGGGCGGGTCGGGTGACTCAGGCGGAGAAGACCGAGGGGTCCAGCCCGATCTCGCGGGCGGCGGCGACCCGGGCGTGGTGCAGGAGCCGGCCGCGGGACATGTTGCCGGCGTGCAGGGTGTAGCGGACCACCAGGCCGTCGAGCATGCCGTCGATCCGCTCGGCCGCTCCCTGCGGGTCGTCGCAGACGAACTCGCCCCCGCTCACGCCTCCCGCGATCACCTCGGCGAGGATCTCGATCCAGGCGCCCTCCAGCTCCAGCAGGATGTCCCGGACGTGCGCCTCGCGCACCCCGACGGCCCAGGCGTCGAGCCAGAGGATCCAGCTCTGGTCGGACCGGGACGCCGGGATGTAGAAGCGCAGGACGCGATCCAGCCGCTCCACGGCGGCGCCCGGCTCCGCGGCGATCTCCTTCAGCCGCCTGACCTCCGACTCGCTGGTGCTGCGGAGCATCTCGGTGATGAGATCGTCCTTGGTGGCGAAGTGATAGTGGATCAGGCCGCCGCTCACATTGGTCGCCTTGGCGATGTCGGCGACGCGGGTGCTGGCCAGCCCCCGTTCGAGCACGACCCGCCTGGTGGCTTCGAGCAGCTCCGCACGGCGCTGGTCGGCCTGGTCTGCGCGGCTTCCGCGCGCCCCTCCGCTTTGCACGGCGCAAGACTACAGCCGTGAGAGCGCACCGGTGCGGCCCGGCGACCTTCGGACACGGCCGGCTCACCATCCGGTGAACATGTCGCTCCCGCCGGGCGTCCTCCCCGCCGCCCGACCCACCGGGTGGCGGGCACGGCCCCCCGCCCGGCACCTCGCGGGGCCGGGCGGAGGCCCGACGGGGTGGGAGTCCCCGGCGGCCGGGGCGGGTTCAGCCGCAGCGGTAGAGGGACTGGCCGCCCTCGGCTCCGCCGTACTCGGCGGGGGCGACGACGGTGCAGTTGGCCTGCGCCCACGCGGTCGCCTCGGAGCCGCCGCCACCGCCGGGGCCACCGGGGCCGCCCCGGCCGCCGCCCGGCATCAGATACCTGAGCTGCCCGGAGGAGACGAGCTCCTTGAGCCGCTCCACGGTCATGGCGGGGTCGCTGCCGGTGAAGCCGCCCATGGCGATGACGGGCAGGCGGGTGGAGAGGATGAGCGACGAGGCGCTCTGCGCGCTGCTCACCGCCACCAGCCAGGTCGCGCCGCCCCGGTTCTTCCGCAGGTACTCGGCCGTCCTCTCGTCCACGGCCCCGCCGGGGCCGCCCCGCATCCCGCCCGGCATCCCCTGCGGTCCGTCCGGCCGGATCCCACCTGGCGAGCCCGCCTCGCGATCGCCGCCGGGGAGGCCCGCCGGGAAGTCATCCGGGAGGTCACCCGGGCCCTCTCCGGGGAGGCCCGCCGGGCCTCCTTCGGAGAACCTGCCCGGGAAGCCGCCCGGCATCCC
>NZ_NGFP01000294.1 GCF_002149035.1 Streptosporangium minutum | reverse complement strand
GGTTGGGGGCACCGGTGTCCGGGCGTTGGGGGCGGTGGTCGATGGATCTGGGGGCTGCCCCGGGGTGCCCGCCGACGGCCCCCCGGGCGTCTGGCGAGCCCCGCCACCAGTGCGGACACCTAATAAATCATGGAATTCCGCCGCATTACTAAGCAGCTAATCATCACAGATTGTCGCAATTCGGGAGATGTGTCACCAGATTCCACATATCACCATGGGAAGGTCCGGCTGATGGCCAGTGACCGCCGCCAGCCAATGGGAAGGTGAGGAGGGTCTTATGCCGACGCTGTTCGGTTCACTGCGCAGGCTCCTGATGACGCCGTCGCTGGCCGAGGTGAGTTTCGAAGGGCGGGGATTTCCCGTCACGCCGTCGGACGCCACACGGCGCCTGGAAGCGATTCCTCAGGCGGTGATCTGTGGATTCGAATGGGGAATCGACGCGCGTGACCAGTGGGAGGTCGAGCGCCGGCTGAGCATGGTGGACCCCGAGCAGCGCGGGTTCGCCTACGAGGGCGCGACGATGGCCTTCACCATCCTTGACGCGATGGCGGGCGGCCGTGGTCACCGTACCCGCGACCTGCTGCTCGGTCCGGGGCAGCCGCATATCTTCCTCACCTACATCGGCATCGGGTTCGCCATGGCGCGCCTGCCCAGGCCGCTGTGGAAGAAGGTGATGCCCGACCTCGGCGGGTCGGCCTACTACCCGACGATGAGCTGGCTGGCGGTCGACGGCTACGGCTTCGACCGCGCCTACTTCGACACCCGGCGCTGGGTCGACGAGCAGCGGGTGCCGGCCTCCTACCCCTGGGAGGGCTCGCCCGACTACTTCCCGCGTGCGGTGGACCAGGGCATCGGCCGGGCGCTGTGGTTCATCCACGGCGGCCAGGTGCCCGACGTCGCCTCCGCCGTGGGCCGCTTCGCCGGCCACCGCCAGGCCGACCTGTGGAGCGGCGTCGGCCTGGCCTCGACGTTCGCCGGCGGCGCCGGCACCGAGGCCCTCGCCACGCTGCGCCGGGAGGCCGGCGAGCACCGGGCGGAGCTGGCCCAGGGCGTGGTGTTCGCGGTCAAGGCGCGTGACTTCTCCGGGTTCGTGCCGCCGCACACCGAGGCAGCCGCCGCCGTCCTCGCGGACCTGTCCATCGAGAACGCCGTCGCGCTCGCCGACGACACCGCCGTGGACCCGCACGGTTCCGGGCCGGTTCCGCAGTACGAGCTGTGGCGGAGCAGGATCCGTTCGCATTTCACCTCGTCCGCGGATCTTCTTCTGAGCTGACCGCGCCGGCGCGTGGTCATCATCAGTTATTTCGCATAAAGCGATTTTTCCAGTAGTCGGTAATCGGGTCGACCATGCCTGGAAAACGGCCGTGTTTCTCCTAGTGAGCACGTATGGAGTGGACCCGAGAACGACTCCTATGGGTAGATTTATCTAGATTTATTAACCCTTGGATAAGAGGCGACCTGAGGGGCGGAGAGGTAAATTGGCTGGTTTTATGCGGTCATTGAGACGCCGCATTCTGACACCCGACATCTCAGAGACACTGCTCGAAACACGTGGTTTCCATGTGAAGAGCCCGAAGGCCCGGGAACAGCTGGAGACCATCGGCGCGACGTTTCTCACCGGCTACGCGTACGCGGCGGAGGCACGTACGCCCGCCGAGGCGGAGGAGTGGCTGGAGCAGGTCCCCCGGCAGTTCCGTGGCTTCGCCTACGAGGGCGCCGGCATGGCCTTCACCATCCTTGACGCGATGCCGGTCGGAGGCGGGGGCGGGGGCAAACTCGCCGGCTTCCTGGCGGGACGCGGCAACGACCACATCTACATGGTCTACGTCGGTATCGGCTGGGCGATGGCGCGCCTGCCGCGGTTCCTGTGGCCGAAGAGCAGCACGCTCGACCCGCTGCTGCTCTGGCTCGTGCACGACGGTTACGGCTTCCACCAGGCCTACTTCCGCACCCAGCAGTACGTGCACGAGCAGTACCAGGCGCCCGGTTTCCCCTGGCCGGCCGACGACCCCTCGTCGTACGCCAACCGGGCCATCGACCAGGGCATCGGGCGGGCCCTGTGGTTCGTCAACGGGACCGACGGCGACCGGGTCGCATCCATGATCGAGGGGTTCCCCGAGTCCCGCCGCGCCGACCTGTACGGCGGCGCGGGACTGGCCGCCACCTATGCCGGTGGCGCGCAGGAGGACGAACTGCTGGCGTTCCGGGAGCGTGCCGGGGAGTACCGCCCCCTGCTCGCGCAGGGGAGCGCGTTCGCGGCCGAGGCCCGGGTCCGGGCCGACCTGGTGGTGCCGCACAACGAGGTCGCGGCGCAGGTGATCTGCGGCACGACGCCGGAGCAGGCGGCACGGGTCACTCACGAAACCCGCCCTGCCGGGGCGGTACAGGGCCAGCTGCCGGCCTACGAGGTATGGCGGCAGCGCATCGCCAACGAGCTCGTATCCCTTGGAGGTGTTAGTCCGTGACCACGACAGCTGGCTGGCTGCGGAAGCAGCTGCCCGGAATCGTCGCCCTCGTGCTGATGACGGGCGCGTTCGTAGTGAGCCGCCCGCCCACATCGTCCGCCGACGAGAAGGCGGACATCGCGAGCAGGTACGGGTTCGCCCCGATGAACATCGCGATGCCCGGAGGGTTCACCCAGAAGACGATGCGCGCGGTGAACAAGAGATACACGCACATCGACGCGTGGATCTCCTCGGTCGGCGCAGGCGTCGCGATGAACGACCTCGACGGGGACGGCCTGGCCAACGACCTGTGCATCACCGACCCCCGGATCGACCAGGTCGTGGTCACCCCCACGCCCGGTGAGCGGTCCGGCCGGTACGCGCCGTTCGCGCTGAACCCCGGCGCCCTCCCCATGAACGAGGCCATGGCCCCGATGGGCTGCCTGCCGGGTGACTTCAACGAGGACGGCCGCACCGACCTGCTCGTCTACCTGTGGGGCCGCACGCCGATCGTCTACCTGGCCAAGGCCGACGCGCAGAGTCTCGGCGCCGGAGCGTACCTGCCCACCGAGCTGGTGCCGGGCGTCGGCGGCACCGAGTACACGGGACCGCTGTGGAACAGCAACACGGCCACCTTCGCCGACTTCGACGGCGACGGGCACGGTGACATCTTCATCGGCAACTACTTCCCGCACAGCCCGGTGCTCAACGACAAGGTCAACGGCGGCGTGGAGATGAACGACTCCATGTCCCGGGGCCTCAACGGCGGCGAGGACTACTTCTTCCGCTGGACCGCCGGCAGCGCGGGCGCGCAGCCGTCGGCGACCTTCCAGAAGCTCGACCACGTCCTGCCCACCAACGTCTCCAAGGGCTGGGAGCTCGGCGCGGCCTCCGCGGACCTCGACGGCGACATGCTGCCCGAGCTGTACCTCGCCAACGACTTCGGCCCCGACCGGCTGCTGTACAACCGGTCCAAGCCGGGCGAGATCAAGTTCTCGGTGGTGGAGGGCGTGCGCACGCCGCTCACCCCCAAGTCCAAGTCGATCGGCCACGACTCCTTCAAGGGCATGGGCCTCGACTTCGGCGACCTGAACGGCGACGGCATCTACGACATGTTCGTCAGCAACATCACCACCTCGTTCGGCATCGAGGAGAGCAACCTCCAGTTCATGTCCACCGCCAAGGACCGGGCCGACCTGCGCGCGAAGCTCGCCAAGGGCGAGGCGCCGTGGGAGGACCGCAGCGCCCAGCAGTCCACCGCCTGGACGGGCTGGGGCTGGGACGTCAAGATCGACGACTTCAACAACAGCGGCGACCTGGCGATCGCCCAGGCCACCGGCTTCGTCAAGGGAGAGGTCAACCGCTGGCCGGTGCTGCAGGAACTGGCGACCGCCAACGACGGCGTCCTGCGCAACCCGAGCTCCTGGCCCAAGGTCCGGGCCGGTGACGACGTCGCCGGACACCAGACCCTCGCCTTCTTCGCCAAGAACGAGGACGGCCGGTACGCCAACATCTCCGAGCAGCTCGGCCTGGCCATCCCGGTGCCCACCCGGGGCCTGGCCACCGGCGACTCCAACGGCGACGGCCTGCTCGACCTCGCGGTCGCCCGGCAGTGGGACGAGCCGGTGTTCTACCAGAACACGAGCCCGAACCCCGGTGCCTTCCTCGGGCTGAAGCTGACCCACGAGGGCTCCGCCGCCACCGGCGCCCCGGCCGCGGGCACGCTCCCGGTCCCGGGCTCGGCCGCGATCGGCGCGGAGGTGACGGTCACCACGCCGGACGGGCGCAAGACCATCGCCCGGGTCGACGGCGGCAGCGGCCACTCCGGCCGGCGCAGCCACGACGTGCACATCGGCCTGGGGCCGAACGTCACCGGACCGGTGCAGGTCAGCCTGTGCTGGCGCGACAGGACCGGACAGCTCCACGAGCAGACCCTTCAGCTGACCCCGGGCCGGCACTCCATTCAGCTCGGCTCTCAGGCCAAGGAGAAGTGACGGTATGGCAGAGAAAACCAACAATCCGCCGCGTCACGACCCCAAGGTCGTCACGGCCCTGCGCAGGTTCGCCCTATCGATGACGGTCTTCAACATCCTCGGCTACACGGTCCTCGGATTCGAGCAGCCGTGGCTGTGGCCCCTGATCGCGCTGGCCACCGGCTACACCGCGGAGATCGGCCTGGAGTACATCTCGGCCCGCAACGAGGGGCGCCCGCCGCGCTTCACCGGCGGCGGCGCCCGCGGGTTCATGGAGTTCCTCCTGCCCGCCCACATCACCAGCCTCGCGATGAACATGCTGATCTACGTCAACGACCAGGTCCTGGTCCTGATATTCGGCGTCCTCGTCGCGGTCGGCACGAAGTGGGTGCTGCGGGCACCGGTGCGCGGACGCCTGCGGCACTTCATGAACCCGTCCAACTTCGGCATCGCGGTCATCCTGGTGCTCTTCCCCTGGGCCAGCATCGCCCCGCCGTACCACTTCACCGAGAGCGTCTCCAACCCGATCGACTGGATCGTCCCGGGCGTCATCCTCGTCTTCGGCACCATGCTCAACGCCAAGCTCACCAACCGGATGTGGCTGATCGTCGGCTGGGTGGGCGTCTTCGCCCTGCAGGCGGTCGTCCGCGGTCTCATCCTGGACACCTCCATCCCCGGCGGCCTGGCGATGATGACCGGGGTGGCGTTCATCCTCTTCACCAACTACATGATCACCGACCCGGGCACGAGCCCGTCCAAGCCGCTGTCGCAGTTCGCCTTCGGCGGCGGGGTGGCCCTGGTCTACGGCATCCTCACCGGCATGAGCATCCCCTACGGGATCTTCTTCGCCACCGCCATCGTCTGCCTGATCCGCGGCGGCTTCCTGTGGTCGCTCTACATCGTCGACAAGGCCCGCGAGCAGGCCAAGGCGCAGGAGCGCAGTGCCGCCGCCCAGGTGGCCGGCCCGGCCGCCGCCGGGTCGCCGACCGCTGAGAAGGAGGTCGCGGCCGTATGAGCAGGATCGCGATCGTCGGCATGGCGTGCCGCTACCCGGACGCCGCATCGCCGAGGGAGCTGTGGGAGAACGCTCTCGCCGGTCGCCGCGCCTTCCGCCGACTGCCCGACGTGCGCATGCGACTGGAAGACTACTGGGACGCCGACCCGGCCACCCCGGACCGCTTCTACGCGCGCAACGCCGCGGTCATCGAGGGCTACGAGTTCGACCGGATCGCCTACAAGATCGCCGGTAGCACCTACCGGTCGACCGACCTCACGCACTGGCTCGCGCTCGACATGGCGAGCCTGGCACTGGCCGACGCGGGCTTCCCCTCGGGCGAGGGCCTGCCCCGCGAGCGCACCAGCGTGGTCGTGGGCAACACCCTCACCGGCGAGTTCACCCGCGCCAACGTGATGCGCCTGCGCTGGCCGTACGTGCGCCGCACGCTCGCCGCGACGCTCAAGGAGCAGGGCTGGGACGACGACCGGCTGGCCACGTTCCTCGACGACTTCGAGGTCACCTACAAGAACCCCTTCCCCTCCATCGACGAGGACACCCTGGCCGGCGGTCTCTCCAACACGATCGCTGGGCGGATCTGCAACCACTTCGACCTCAACGGGGGCGGCTACACCGTCGACGGCGCGTGCTCGTCCTCGCTGCTGTCGGTGGCGACGGCGTCCAAGGCACTCCTCGACGGCGATGTCGACGTCGCCATCGCCGGCGGGGTCGACCTGTCCATCGACCCGTTCGAGATCGTGGGCTTCGCGAAGACCGGCGCCCTGGCCAAGGGCGAGATGCGGCTGTACGACCGCGGCTCCAACGGCTTCTGGCCGGGCGAGGGCTGCGGGATGGTCGTGCTGATGCGCGAGGCCGACGCCCTGGAGGCCAGGCACCGCGTCTACGCCACCATCGCCGGCTGGGGCATCTCCTCCGACGGCAAGGGCGGCATGACCAGGCCCGAGGTCAGCGGCTACCAGCTCGCGCTGCGGCGGGCATACGAACGGGCCGGTTTCGGCATCGAGACCGTGGAGCTGTTCGAGGGCCACGGCACCGGCACGGCGGTCGGCGACAAGACGGAGCTCACCGCGCTGTCGGGGGCCAGGCACGCCGCCGACCCCGACGCCGCGCCCGCGGCGGTCACCTCGATCAAGGGCATGATCGGCCACGCCAAGGCCGCGGCCGGGGTGGCCGGTCTGATCAAGGCGGCGATGGCGGTGCACGAGCAGGTGCTGCCGCCGACCATCGGCTGCGTCGACCCCCACGAGGTGCTGACCGAGGAGTCGTCGTCCCTGCGCGTGCTGCGCAAGGCCGAGCCCTGGCCGGCCGGCGCACCGGTACGCGCCGGCGTCACGGCCATGGGCTTCGGCGGCATCAACACCCATATCGTGCTGGAGAAGACCGGCCCGCGACGGCGCGTGCCGCTCCCCAGCCGTACCAGGATGCTGGCCTCGTCGCTTCAGGACGTGGAGCTGCTGCTCGCCGACGCGGCCTCACCGCAGGCGCTGCGCGAGCGGCTCACCCAGCTGATCGACTTCGTGCCGCAGGTGTCCTACGCCCAGCTCTCCGACCTGGCGGCCACGCTCCAGCGCGACCTGCGCGACCTGCCCTACCGGGCCGCGGTGGTCGTCTCCTCGCCCGAGGACGCCGAGCGGCAGCTCCGGCGCGTGCTGGAGGCGCTCGACGCCGGCGAGAGCAGCCTGTTCGCACGGGACGGCCGGGCCTTCCTGGGCCACGCGGACGGCACCGGCCGGGTCGGCTTCCTCTTCCCGGGGCAGGGATCGGGCCGCGGCACCAGCGGCGGCGCGCTGCGCCGGCGCTTCGCCGAGGTCGAGGAGATCTACGCCAAGGCGGCGCTGCCCACGACCGGTGACATGGTGGCGACCGCGGTCGCCCAGCCGCGCATCGTCACCGGCTCGCTGGCGGGCCTGCGGGCCCTGTCCGTCCTCGGCGTGGACGCGGACATCGCGGTCGGCCACAGCCTGGGCGAGCTCTCGGCGCTGCAGTGGGCCGGCGCGATGGACGAGGAGACCCTGCTGCACGTGGCGGGTGTCCGAGGCAGGGCCATGGCCGACAACAGCGCCTCGGGGACCATGGCCGGTGTCCGCGCGACGCCGGACGTCGTGACCGGGCTGGCGGCCGGCCTGCCCGTCGTGATCGCCGGATACAACGGGCCGGAGCAGACCGTCGTCGCCGGACCGGTCGAGGCGATCGAGGCCTTCGGGCGCAAGGCCTCCGACGCCGGCGTGAGGTGGACCCGCCTGGCGGTGTCCCACGCCTTCCACTCGCCGCTGGTGGCGCCGGCGGCCGACGCCCTCGGCGCCGAGCTCGCCGGCGAGGAGTTCGGCCCGATCGAACGGCAGGTCGTCTCCACCGTCACGGGGGAGGAACTGTCGCCGGACACCGACGTCCCGGCACTGCTCCGCCGGCAGATCACCGAGCCCGTGCTGTTCACCCAGGCGGTGGAGCTGGCGGCCAAGGACATCGACCTGTTCGTCGAGGTCGGTCCGGGCCGGGTGCTCAGCGGCCTGGCGTCAGGCCTGACGAAGGTTCCGGCGGTCGCGCTGGACACCGACGACGAGTCGCTGGTCGGGCTGCTGCGGGTGGCCGGCGCGGCCTACGTCGCCGGTGTCCCGATCATCCACGAGGAGCTCTTCCAGGGCCGGCTGATCCGGCCGCTGGAGGTCGGCGCCGAGTTCACGTTCTTCGCCAGCCCGGCCGAGCAGGCACCGGAGGTCAAGCTCCGCGCAGGTGTCCGCAAGGTCGAGGAGCCCGTGAAGACCGTCGTCACCGGCACACAGCAGCAGCAACAGGAGGGGCAGCCCGGGGAGTCGAGCGTCGACCTGCTGCGCCGCCTGGCGGCCGAACGCGCCGAGTTGCCGCTGGAGATGGTGGGCGAGGACAGCCACCCGCTCGACGAGCTGCACCTGAGCTCGGTCACGGTGATGCACATCATCGACCAGGCGACCCAGCGGCTGGGCGTGCCCGCGGCGCAGGCGCCGACGAACCTCGCCACCGCGAGCCTGCGCGAGCTGGCGGAGGCGCTCGACGCGCTGGCCCAGAACGCCCAGACCGCCGGTGCCGCACCGGCCCGGCTGGTGGCCGGATCGGCTCCGTGGGCCCGGCCGTTCGCGGTCGACCTCGACGAGCTGCCGCTGCCGGCGCGGACCACGCCGGAGGAGAACGGGCAGTGGCAGGTGTTCGGGGCGGGAGAGTCCCCGATCGCCGAGCCGCTGCGCCAGGCCCTCGAACGCGAGAAGGTCGGTTCCGGCGTGCTGGTGTGCCTGCCGCAGAACTGCTCCGAGGAGCATGTGGAGCAGGCGCTGCTGGGCGCGAAGGCCGCCATCCGCGGCGCGCAGGACAGCCGGTTCGTCCTGGTCCAGCACGGCCGCGGCGCGGCCGGCCTGGCCAAGACGTTGCAGCTGGAGGCTCCTCATCTGCGGACCACCATCGTGCACGTGCCGGCGGGGCCCGAGGCGGTCGGCCAGGTGGTGGCCGAGGTGGCCGCGACCTCGGCCTACGCCGAGGTCCACTACGACGGCGACGGCGTACGGCGGGTGCCGACGATGCGCGCGCTGCCGGTACGGCCGGCCCGCACGCGGCAGCCGCTGGACGGGACCGACGTGCTGCTGGTGACCGGCGGCGGGAAGGGCATCACCGCCGAGTGCGCGCTGGCGGTGGCCGCCGACACCGGCGCCAAGCTGGCCGTGCTGGGACGCTCGGATCCGGCCGACGACCAGGAACTGGCCGACAACCTCCGGCGGATGGCGGACTCCGGGGTGAGCGTGCACTACGCCCGGGCGGACGTCACCGACCTCGACCAGGTGCGTCGCGGGGTCGCCGAGGTGGAGGCGGCCCTCGGGCCCGTCACCGCCGTGCTGCACGGCGCCGGCCGCAACGAGCCCGGCGGGCTGGCGAGCCTCGACATGGCCGCCTTCCGGCGGACCTTCGCCCCCAAGGTGGGCGGCCTGCGCAACGTGCTGGCCGCCGTCGAACCCGGCCGGCTGCGCCTGCTGGTGTCCTTCGGCAGCATCATCGGCCGTGCGGGACTGCACGGGGAGGCGCACTACGCCACCGCGAACGAGTGGCTGGCCGACCTCACCCGCGAGGTCGCCGAGCAGCACCCGCAGTGCCGCAGCATCTGCATGGAATGGTCGGTCTGGTCCGACGTCGGCATGGGCGAGCGGCTCTCGGTCGTCGACGGACTGGCCCGCAAGGGCATCACGCCGATCTCCCCGGAGCAGGGCGTGCAGATCATGCGGCGGCTGGTGTCCGACCCCGACGCGCCCACCGTCGTGGTGATCAGCGGGCGCACCGAGGGCATCGACACCGTCCGCTACGACCTGCCGTCGCTGCCGCTGCTGCGCTTCGTCGACAGGCCGCTGATCCGCTACCACGGCGTCGAGCTCGTCACCGAGATCGAGATGAACGCCGGGACCGACCTCTACCTCGCCGACCACCTCCTCGACGGCAACCTCCTCTTCCCCGCCGTGTTCGGCATGGAGGCCATGGCGCAGGTGGCCTCCGCGGCCACCGGGTGGGAGACGGTGCCGGTGATCGAGCAGGCGGAGTTCCTGCGGCCCATCATCGTGCCGCCGACCAGCAGCACCACGGTCCGGATCGCCGCGACCGTGACCGGCCACGAGACCGTCGAGGTGGCCATCCGCAGCGCGGAGACCGGCTTCGACGTGGACCACTTCCGCGCGCGGCTGCGCTTCACCGGTGACGGCGCGCCGGACGGCCCGCCGGACCAGGTCGGCGAGGGCCTGCCGGTGGTACCGCTGGACCCGGCCGCCGAGATGTACGGTGACGTGCTGTTCCAGGGCACCCGGTTCCAGCGCCTGCGCCGCTACCACCGGGCCGCGGCCCGTCACGTCGACGCCGACGTGGCGGCGGTGGAGGCGAGGGACTGGTTCGCCGCCTTCCTCCCAGGCGAGCTGCTGCTCGGCGACCCGGGCATGCGCGACGCGCTCATGCACGGCAACCAGGTCTGCGTCCCGGACGCGACCCTGCTGCCGACCGGGATCGAGCGGGTGCACCCCGGCGGCGCCGCGCTGGCCGAGGCGGCGGAGCTGCGCTACTGCGCCACCGAGCGGCAGCGCGACGGCGACACCTACATCTACGACATCGCGGTGCGCACCGCCGCCGGTGACGTCGTCGAGCGATGGGAGGGCCTGCGTCTGCAGGCGGTGCGGAAGAAGGACGGGCGCGGCCCCTGGGTCACCCCCCTGCTCGGCTCCTACCTGGAGCGGACGCTGGAGGACCTGACCGGGTCGCGGGTCGCGGTCGCCGTCGAACCGCACTACCCGGACGTCCCGGAAGGGGACGAGGGGCACCGGGTCCTGACGGCCGTGGCCGTGGGACGGGCGCTGGGCCACCAGGCCGAGATCCGGTACCTGCCGGACGGCCGGCCGGAGACCGGCGGCGGCCGTACGGTCTCGGCGTCCCACACGGCGGGGGTGACCCTGGGCGTCGCGGCCGCCGGCACGGTGGGCTGCGCCGTCGAGCGGGTGACCGAACGGACGGCGGAGGCGTGGCGGGAACTGCTCGGCGGGCACGTGCCCGTCGCCGAGCAGGTCTCCGCGCAGACGGGGGAGAGGCTCGACACCGCCGCCACGCGGGTGCGGGCCGCCGTCGAGTGCCTGCGG